>NZ_JAMYWY010000001.1:6716690-7075035 GCF_024159265.1 Paenibacillus sp. 1781tsa1
TCATGTCCACTTTATGATCTTTGCTGACGATCCCAACCTTGGAAACTTTGCCAGCCTTCGAGTATGTTACCTTTGCGCCTAGGGCTTCTGATACAAATCGGATTGGAACCATAACGCTACCTTGGCCATCCTGGAATGGCTTCGCATCTGGAAACTTCATTTTCACGGTGTTCAGCAACACCTCGACTTGCTTCGGCGCAGCTGCAAGTGCTCTGTTTCCCGAACCTATCATGCTTACAGTCAATATACTTGCTAATACAGTTAATAAAAGTTTCTTCATGATCTAAATCCCTCTGCTTTCTATATGTACTCTTCTCACTTTAACTTCCCAGTAGCTTTTTCTTTGCATAGGTCTAACAAATCCTAAATATCATACAAACTTGGAGAAATACGACCACCATTTGCACTATTCCAACGGCGGATTACGCTTTATTATGAAATCGTGCGGCCCCATTGCATTTCTTGGTTCAAGTGTATTTATATTAATAGAGAGAGAGACTTGTATTTTTTGATCTTCTTTTACGTAACCACACAGAACAATATCCTCTGTAACAGGAGTATTTAATTCATACTTTGTGAAAATTATTTCTGCACCATAATATTTCATAACGTAGTCTTGACCGCTACTTGCATATTTCAGCGATCCGCATGACCTGCACGGCATGCCAAATAGGTTTCGTTTGGAGCTACGAGTTTGTGGGGCCTAAACAACGATACAGCCAGGCTTTTCGTGCTCAAACCGTCGAACAAGCACTCGGCTCTACAGCAGTGCATAGCTCACACATGCAACAAGCGCCTGCAAGTACAGTGCAGCGAATGCATCGGGAAGCATGCGAGCGCTTGACGAAACAGGCATGGCACGAAGCTACAGACTGTTCGAATCTGGTACTCGGGATAGACGGTTTCGCGATCAAAAAAGGACTTACGTATAATACCGGCATTCACAATCTACGTGGCGAAACCATGCTGGATCTTTGGGCTGGACGGAAGCTGGAAGACTTACGCGAGTATGCTCAAGCAAATCCCCGCTTTTTAGCCTTAAAGCCCAAGGCCGTTGTGATGGACCTTGCTAAGGCCTATCACACGTGGATTGCCGAATGTTTTCCCCAGACGATTCGTATTGCGGATCGCTTCCATGTTCATGGTTATGTCATCGACAGTGTTCAAGAGATTCGAAAATCGATTCAGCACAGGCTATCTTCCCGGGCTAAAGCCATCCTGAAAAGTCATCATCGATTGCTGAATCCGCCGATGGATCAGCTTTCTGAACAGAGCAAAATACAAAGAAAGCCTACTTACCTTCTCTACGTTGCTACGCAGCGTCTGGGAATGGAAGGAATCATTTTCGCAGTGGTACGACTGTTCTACCAACGTCAACGCAGCTCGCTTGGGATTCAATCGATGGTTAGAGCAAGGAGAGAACATCGATCATCCTGCCGTCCAGAGCACATTGAAAACCATTGCGAAACTGGCAAGAAGAGATCGTGAATTACCATCACTGTCGTTTTACAAATGCGACTGTTGAAGGACGGCATAACCGGATCAAAGCTTACCAGCGTCGACACTACTTCACACGTAATCGCACGTGCTACAGAGCTGGTATCTTAGTTGAATGTAACCGACGTTACTTTAACGAATTGAAAAATTCAATCACTAGTTTTTAGATTGAGCCAAAGTTAATATTATATTATTTAAACGGAATCTTACGCTTATTTATAAAATCCTGTGGTCCCATTTCTAATTGAGGCTCTAGTGTATCTAAATCGATTGAAAGAGATACTTGTGTATTCTCGTCTCCCTTTACATAGCCGTATAGAATAATGTCGTTTGAAACGGGGGTATTAATGTCAAATCTTGTGAAATATATTTCCGCATCATAATACTCCATAAAGTAAGCTTCACCAATCGGTATTACTCTTTCATATAAATCCTGTTTTTTAGATTCAGATATTTTATAATATACAGTGAATATTATAAGAAAAAGCATAAAAAACATAATAATCTTTTTGTTTTTTGACAAAAAAACTCTCCTTTCACAGAAAAATAATACTATATACAGTTTAGTATATATGGTAAAATAATACTACTTGTAGCTTTAAATTATTATAAATAGGGTGTGTCTTAATGAGTAATTTTGTTAGTGATGAAATCTATCATACTATCTCACAAGAAGTCTATAGAGATAGTATACAATCTGGCTATAACTTTCCTACAAATACCGACTGGAAAGTAATCAAACCTTCAGGTATGCTCGATGACGAGAAAAGTGGATTTCATGCTGAAGTTTTCTATAATAAAAAAACGGATCAAGTCATCATTGGTTACAGAGGAACTGAGCCACCTGACCGCCCCATTAAGAGTGTGATAACAGACTACGGAACGGACCTTAAAGACGTAATTGGGGGACGTACCAAATACGCAGAACAACAGTGGGCAAGTGTCCATAACAACCCGAATTTAAATGAGGCTGAAAAAAAACTTATATCTCCTCAAGTATATGGTCCTAACTCTCAGTATGAAAATAATCAATTCTATCAGGCAGATCAATTATACATATCCGTTAGAAAAGAATACCCACAAGCAGAAATTTCTACTACAGGACATTCACTGGGAGGAGCGCTTGCTCAATACGTCTCTGTTAGAAACAACCTGTCATCCACTACATACAACCCAGCTAGCATTCGAGCAGTTGTCTCCGATGATATCCTAAAGAAAATAGATGCCGGAGAATATGATAAGAAAAACACAGCTTATGTCAACCCAGGAGATGGTGTTGGAGCAGGTTTTTCCAATACATCGACGCGGCATGCAGCCAATACAATCATGATTAATAAGACGTACGAGGAAGCGAATAGACCCAAAATCGTTATACCTTTAATAACCAAATCAACTGATACTTCTTCCGGTTTTTTTACACCATTTTGGAAGAATCTGACTTTTGTTTCAACTACGCTTCCATCTGGTACGCAAAACATGGGAGTCAAACTTTTCAATTCTTTCGGTGGGGAAAAGGCCCACGGTCTTGAGAACTTCGAGTTTGACAAGAATGGCTTTATTACAAATACACTTTATACACGAGATGGTGAAGTGATTGGTGGAAATCCAAGGTACACGGAATACATAAATACCCTGCTTGCCAATGAAAAAATGAAGGATACCGTAAATAAATTAATTGAAAAGTATGGTGCCAACCTAGGACCTCTTGGACAAATGGCTGCTGCCGGTGCTGGGGTTACCATCCAACTCTCACTAGAGAATCTTCAAAGAGCCGGACAAAAAATGAAGCAGCATGTAAATGAATTTCAATCTAGCCTCCCCACAGCAACCAATGCCATTCTCAGACTTATTGAGTCCAGTGATAGCCACTCTCTTGAACCTATTGTGGATCGGTTAACAAGTGATTTGCACAAATTTAGCCGATGGTACGAAGAAGAAGCACATGTCATTGCAGAGTATATTAATCAAAAAGCGGAAGATTTCAGACAAGCCGACGAGGGTTAAAAAAGGAGCGACGAAGCATATGTCACGGAGCATTGTTGTAGAATTAGTGGATTTGATGAATGCCGAGAAGGAAATCAATGATTTAATGGATATGCTTGAAGCTAACAAACGTCATGTAAGATCCATTGATGAGAGTATTGGAGATTGGAAAGGTAAATCTGCAGAAGAATTGCGAAGAAAGATGGATCGTTTCCAGAACATTTTAGGAGAATGGATTGCAGATTTCAAGCAGCAACAGATTGAGCTTGTGAAGTATACATATCGTATGGAGCGTGCAGATCGGGGAAATTAGGATAATCCTAAACTGATGAATAGATGTGAAAAAAGAGGCTCCCTACCATCGATATGGTAAGGAGCCTCCTTCACTATAAATTTCATTTAAACGAAATACGACCCGACGGATGCTCAGGCAAAATAGCTGTAACCAACTGCTTCACAGCCGGATGATCCGACTGCATTACCGAACCCCCAGCATCACCGCTATAGACCAGCTTCCCCTGATCCATCACGGCAATGCGGTCACAGATCGTCATGGCGGCCCGAATATCATGCGTGATAAAGAGGTAGGACAACCCATAAGATGCTCTGAGCTCTGCCAGCAAAGATAAGATTTGTGTCTGGTGCACCATATCCAGGCTGCTAATCGATTCGTCCAGTACGATTAACTTCGGCTTGAGCGCGATGGCTCGTGCGATGTTGACCCGCTGTAATTGCCCACCGCTGAACTCGTGCGGAAGCTTGCTCCCATCCTCAGGTGTAAGTCTGACCTGCTCAAGCAGCTGTCCAACCACACGCAGTTGTTCTTTTGCCGACAAACGCTCGTAATTATCCAGCGGCTCACCGATGATCTGCGCGGCAGTCATAAGCGGATTCACAGCCGAATAACAGTCCTGGAACACGACCTGCAGATCACGCCGTAATCCCTTGAGTACGGGTTTGCTGGATCGATAGATATCCTGTCCTTGAAATAAAATCTGACCCTGGCTGGGCTTCTCCAGACCAAGAATGATTTTGCCCAAGGTACTTTTACCTGCCCCGCTCGTACCCAGCAGTCCCAGACAAACACCCTTTTCAATCGTAAGTGAAATGTCTGCCAGCACAGGAGGACGCGCTCCCGAACGATCCAGCCAATTGCGTTTGCCATAACTATGGCTTACTTCACGTACCTGAAGCATCAGGTCATCCTCCTCTCTTGTACTTGGCAGAAGCAATCTCCGAAGAAGACGAAATTACACCTCACCATGTCCATTCCACCCCTACCCTACCCACTCAAAATACAGTTCATACCCGCTCGCTCCACACATACACTCACTGAACGATTCAACTCATCTGTAATCGCTATCTTCCCAAAGACATACTGGGCCTGGCATTTAACAACATCCGGGTATACTCATGCTCCGGCTGATCGAACAGTTGGTACACATCCGCCTGCTCCACAATTCGCCCCTTCTGCATAACCGCGACTTCATCAGCCATTTGCGAGATCACGCCCAGATCGTGGGAGATGAGCAAGATGGATGTGCCATATTCGGTACGTAGCCGATCCAATTCCTGAAGCACCTTCAACTGATTCACAACATCCAGTGCCGTCGTTGGTTCGTCAGCAATAACCAGGGCGGGTCGCAGGCACATCGATATGGCAATCATCACCCGCTGAAGCATGCCGCCACTCAGTTGGAAGGGATATCGCTTCATCAGTTTAGCTGGTTCGGGTAAGTTCATATCTGCCAAGGCTGCAATCGTCCGCTCCCGGGCCGCTGCTTTGGACATTCCTGTATGCGTACGCAAGGTTTCAATGAATTGAGATCCAATCGTGTACACGGGTGTAAAAGCATTCATCGGATTCTGCATAATAAATCCGATGTCCTTGCCTCGGATGCGCCGCATCTCCTCACCCGACAACGAGCCAAGCTCCCGTCCATTCAGGCGGATGCTGCCCGACACTTCCATCCTGCGTGGATCAAGCAGGTGGAGCAACGCGTTACATGTAACGGTCTTGCCGCTGCCACTCTCGCCAACCAGACCGAAGACACGCCCTTTTTGTAATTCGAAATCAATGGGCTCCAGTAACGGGACTGAACCCTCCGCTGTTCTTAGATTCACTTGCAGACCACGAACTTCGAGTACCTTCGCTGAATCATCCATCGTTACGTTCACCTCTCGTATGCCTTCGGTTTCGAACCACTACCTTTTTGCAATGCCATAACGCTCGGATAACGCTTCACCCAAGATGTTGAACGTAATGACTACCAGTAGAATTAATGCACCCGGATAGATCATTAACTCCGGATGACTGCGGATATACCCCGTTCCTTCATGAATCATGGCGCCCCACTCTGCATTCGGTGGTTGGATGCCAAGCCCCAAGAATGAAAGGGCCGATATATCCATAATCGCCCATCCCATCTCTAACGTGCCCATTACAACGATGGGACGCTGCACGTTGGGGATGATATGTTTGCGGATAATCGTCCACGAAGAGGAGCCGCTAATCCGCGCAGCTGCGATGAAGTTCCGTTCTTTCAGACTAACGACCATATTCCGACAGATACGTGCATAATACACCCACTGTACCATCATGAGGGCCAGAAGCACCTGCATCAGACCTGGACCAAAGATCCCCACAATACCCAGCACCAGCACCAGATTCGGAAACGCCATAATGCCTTCACATAAGCGCATCAGCAGACTGTCCACCCAGCCACCAAGGTAACCGGAAATCGAACCTACAATGACACCAATGAGCAAAGATGACAGGAAGATCAGAGTAGCAAAACCAAGCGACACCCGCGCTCCATATATCAGCCTGGTGAGATTGTCGCGTCCCAGATGATCCGTTCCGAGCCAATGCTCAAGCGATGGACTCGCCAGCTTCTGCAACAGGTTCACCTTCACCGGGTCATGAGGAGCAATCCATGGGGCTAGTAACGCGATCACGAAGAAAAGCAATATAATCACCGAGCAGATCTGGATGGCTCTCTGTCCTTTAAATATTGCACGCCATTTGTTTATCAATGTTCTGCCCGTCCTTTCGCTGAAATCCGTGGGTCCATAACGAGCTGCACCAGATCAACGAGCAGATTGCATACGATGAACAGGCATGCCGCCAAGAAGACATAACATTGAATAACGGGAATATCCCGGTTAAATATCGCATCGACAAAGTATCGTCCGAACCCAGGCCAGGAAAACACCTGCTCCACAATAATGGTTCCTGTCAGCAGCTTGCCCATACTCATCCCCATCCCCGTAATAAGGGGCGATATGGCGATTTTCAGCACATGTTTCAGCATAATGACTCGTTCGCGAATCCCGCGTGTTCTCGCGTACTGTACATACGTCTCCTGCAATTGCTCCAGTACACTGGAACGCAGTAATCGGGTGTAGATCGCAATAAGAATGAAGGAGAGTGTAATTGTAGGCAGAACCAGATTCTCCCACGATCCACGTCCTTCCACAGGCAGCCAATCCAGCTTCACCGAGAAAAAGAAGATCAGCAGATAACCAAGCCAGAATTGCGGAATAGATGCTCCAAAATAGGAGATCGCCCGGCTGACCATGTCAATCCAGCTATTCTTATACACCGCTGCTAGGATTCCGAAAGGAATATTCACCAGAGTCGATAACAACATACTCCAGAAGGCTAGCTCAGCCGTAGCCGGAAGCCTTAATTTCACTTCATCCCATACGGGTTTGTTGGTGAGATACGAGGTGCCGAAGTCGAGCTTGGCAATCTTCTGAATCGTATGCGCATATTGGGTTAACAAAGGCTGATCCAGGCCGAACTCATGCCGCTTTTGTGCAAGCAACTCCGGTGTCGGATAGATATGAGCAGCTGTCAGATAAGCCTCGGCCGGATCAACTGGTGAAATATGAATAAGCGCAAAGGTAACAAGTGTAGCGATAAAAACGATAGGAATGATCGCGATCATTCGTTTACCGATATAACTGATCACCAAACGTTCCTCCCTTTCATCAAGCTACATGGCCTTACCAAGGGCCATCCACTTCCCTAATTAAATTACTATTTATTGATTGCCTAGTTCAATGCCCACAAACGGATTTTCATCACGGTTCGCAGGGAAAATAAAGTTGGAGATTTTCTTCTGATATACTGCCGTTTTCTTAATATAAGAGATCGGTACGATCGCCGATTGCTCCTGAAGTGTTTTCAAGATAGAGCCATATAACTCCTGGCGTTTCGTCTCGTCTGTAGATGACAGTGCTGCATGCACCTGATCGTCCAGTTCCTTTTTCATCGGCAACGCACTCAAGGTCTCGGAAATCCCGAATCCAGGGCTCGCCACAACGTTAATGAAGGAATGAGGATCATACGGCGCACCATAGTTGTACCAGAAATACAGGTCGAAATCATTGGCTTTCAAACGTTTGATCTGAACCGTCAGTTCCAGTCCAGTGAGGTTTACCTTAACCCCAAGCTCGCTCCATTCTGCCTGAATGGTCTCAGCCATCGCTTTCTGAATCGGGTCCGTTTTGTCAAAAATCATCTCGAAATCAAGCTGCTGTCCGTCTTTTTCACGAATCGTCCCACCAGCCGGCAGCTTCCAGCCCGCTTCATCCAGTAATGCTTTGGATTTCTCCACGTCATACGTGATCGGTTCCAAGTCTACATTGGTGTACGGATAGTTTTTGGACAATACGGAATCGGCTGGTTCTTCCAATCCGGAAGTGACACCCTCAACCATCGCCTGTTTGTTAAACCCTTGCTGGAGCGCCATCCGCACTCTGACATCGGATAACTTTGGATTGGAAGAGTTCAGCAGCAGACTGCGTGTGCCCACCGGATCAGACAATTGGGTCACATATTCATCGTTGTCACGAAGCTGTTGGAATGCATCCAGACTGATCACACCTTCCCCGTAGATCAGGTCGAGATCGCCTTTTTCAAAAGCAAGGACACGGGTTTCACCGTCAGGAATGATTTTGACCGTAATCTGATCTACCTTCGGTGCTGTTCCCCAATAATTCGGGTTGCGTTTGAAAACAGCATATTCGTCCTGCTTGTAATCAGCCAGCATCCACGGGCCCGTTCCAACTGGCTCTTTGATGCCTTGGGAAGTATCTCCATCATCCGGGAATCCAGCTTCACCCAGGAAGCGGAAAGGACGAACCACAGACAAATCCTGAAGAACAGGATAGTACGGCTCTGTGAGTGTCAATCGGAAAGTATGGTCATCCACAACTTCTGTCTTGTCGAGCACGCCTACAATGCCCAGCCAGCTATGTGTGTCTTTATTTTTCATTACAGCATCAAAGTTCTTTTTCACAATCTCAGCATTAAATGGCGTACCATCTGAGAATTTCACACCTTGGCGAAGCTTGAATGTATATACTTTGCCGTCATCGGAGATGGTCCATGATTCTGCCAGCGCAGGTTCCAGTTTTCCATCCTTCTGGTAACTGATCAGTGGCTCATAGAGCATGGATTGGGCAAATAATTGCGAAGGATTGTACGTATGCGGATTCATTGTACCGATATCACGTGGCCATGACATCGTAATCGACTTCGTAGATGTTTGATTCGAAGCAGCAGATGAGGATTCCTCTCCACTTCCTGTATTGCTGCAACCCACAATAACGAATAACAACAAGAGCATAGTTGCCAGCGTGAGGGCCGAAGATTTGCGATGTTGAACAGACATGGATGTTGAACCCCTTTTCTCTATTTTATGATAATGATTATCATATTCATCCATTAAGAATAGGCAGGAGCCCTCCTTTTGTCAACAAAATTCGACATGGTATGTGTTGTTACTAAAATAGCCAAAAAACCTTTCCTGTGGGAGGAAAGGCTTCTTGACCTGAATATGAATTACAACTGGAAAAATAAGCTCCACCATAATCTGCTATTCCTTGCTCACAGCATGGAAATCACGAAAGTACATATACAGATATATCACTGAGATTCGTCTTCACATACGTCTTCTTGTTTCTGGTTAAACTTCTATAGTGATGCCCTCATAGAACCGACGAATGACCTTCTCCGCCGGCTTACCGTAAACTCCATATCCATCATCGGTCAGTGCATCCTTCTCCGCATGGAGATGTGCGCTCCAATCCCAAAGACCGAACCCGCGTACCCATTCACGCTGACTGACATGCCGGAACATGGCTTCATAGAACCGCTCCTGTTCCTCCGCGCTGACTTCACCTGCAAGTCCCCAATCGTTCGGTACGTGAGCTGATCCGCTACGACTGGGACAACCGGCTTCCGCGAAGAAAAAGGGTTTCCCATAAGAAGCAATCGCCTGCTCAATTCGATCCAGCTGTGCCTCCCAATCTCCGATGGGATAATAACCACTGGAAGAGATCACGTCCACAGCATCCCACCACTTCACATGATCTTCCTGATATTTGTCCGTGTTGTATGACACCAGTCCAGTGTACACTTCACGCACAGCGGCGATCACCTCGCGCCATTCTTGATCCCGACGTTCGGATTGCACCATCTCACAACCTACAATGAACATCTCACATTTTTCCTGCTCTGCAATCGCTGCATAATGCTTCTGAAATGCTGTGTAGCTGCGGAACCAATCCTTCCACTTCGGCTCACAAGGCACATCGATATCAAAAAAGTTAATATGTGCACGCCATGTGCCATCGGTGCAGTTAACGGTTGGTTTCAGAATGACACGCAGCCCGAGTTCACGGGCATATCGCATCATATCGACCAGTTCATCATCATCTACCAGATGATCACCCCGATATTTGACCTCTACCGCCTGCGGATGATCCTGATGTGCAGCCAGTGCAAAAATAACATGCGAACTGCCTGTACGTTCAGCCATCAGACGCAGGGATTCTTTAGCCTCCGGCTTGCGGAAGTCACCCTTGCCACTCATCCAGCCAAATGTAAATCCCTTGATATATTCCATATTCATTACTCCCCAGTGTTCCATTCACTTCATTTAGTAAATGGTCGAATATATACACTTTCACTACGATTGCAGTACCATCTTCCGATCGCCGTTATACGACCACTTCGCTTCTTCAGATTGGTTCTGCACTTTCACTTCAACTACAGCTTGCCTTCCTCGTGGTCTCCGGCAATGACTTCGTCGGTCTCGATCACATAATTCACGATTTCTTCGATGGTCGTGTAAGCCACGCCAACATACGTGTCGGCAGCACCGTAATAGATGGCGATGCGTCCAGTCTCAGCATCATGTAACGTTGCACACGGGAAGATGACATTATCGACGAATCCTTGCTCCTCGTACCATTTTTCGGGTGTCAGCACAAAGTTGGAGGAACGATATTTCACTTTGGACGGCTCATCCAGGTCCAGAATGACCGCACCCATGCTATAAACGAATCCGTTGCAGGTTCCAGTTACGCCATGGTAGAACATCAGCCAGCCTTCGGACGTTTCGATCGGAGCAGGCCCGCCGCCAATTTTGACCGATTGCCACCAGCCTTGACCGCCTTTGCTCATGACATGACGATGTTTGCCCCAGTATACAAGATCCGGGCTTTCACTCAGGAAGATGTCTCCGAACGGGGTATGTCCACTGTCGCTTGGTCTGGACAACATGACATAGTTATCGTTAATTTTGCGCGGGAACAACACACCATTACGGTTGAACGGCAGCATAGGATTTTCAAGGCGGACAAACGTCTGGAAGTCATCCGTCTTCGCCAGTCCCAATGCAGCGCCGTAAAAATCAGTACACCAGATGATGTAATACGTATCCTCCACTTTGACCAGACGCGGATCATACGCATAGTTCGGCATAAACGGATCGCCATTTTCATCGACAAATGCAATGCGTTCCTCTTCAATTGTCCACTCCAGGCCATCTTCGCTTGCACCCATGTGCAGATGCGGACGGCCATTAACGGTTTCAGCACGGAATACCCCGATGAACTTCCCTTCATACGGAACAACGGCGCTGTTGAAAATGCGGGCAACACCCTTCACCGGGTTACGCGGCACGACCGGATTCGCCGAATGTCTCCATACCGGGCCTTCGGTCCCCTCCGGTTTGGCCTCCCACGGCATATTCGGCAAAGCATCCCCAACAATGTGTACGTTTTTCGTTTCAGCAACTGACATTTTCATTTCTCCCTTCGGTTAGGCTTTATGAAATGAATACTAAAATTACACTAGACCACTTCGTTCCTGTGCATTCTCAATATGCATTTCATATAGCCTCTCGTTTTTTTTATTTAACGGAGCCTTGCGCGAAGCCGTTGTAGATGTACTTCTGTAACAACAGGAAGATGACCATCGTTGGAATAATGGCGATCATGATGCCGGCGCTGATGACTTCCCACTGCGATCCGAAAGGTCCCTTGAATTTGAACAAGGCAGTGGATATGACCTGCAAGTCTGTCTTCGGCATGTACAGAAACGGTGTGTAAAAGTCGTTGTAGATGTTAACGCCCTTCACGATAATGACCGTTACAATGGCCGGTTTCAGCAGTGGCAGAATGATTTTCCAGTAAATCGTGAAGTACGAGGCACCGTCCAGCATAGCAGATTCATCTAATGCACTGGAGATGGAGCCCAGGAACTGCAGGAAGATATACACCGCGATGATATCTGTACCCAGGTACATCACGATGGCTGCCCAGCGTGTGTTGAACAGGTCGAGCGCGTTGATGATCTGGAATGTGGCAACCTGCGTTGTCACACTTGGGATCAGGGTAGCGAGCAGGAATGCCGCAACCATGATTTTCTTGCCTTTGAATTTGAATCGATCCAGCACATACGCAATCATGGAGCCTGTTAAGGTCGCTCCTATAATGGAGATGACCAGGATAATAATTGTATTTTTGAAACCGACCAGCATGTTACCATCCACAAAGGCCTTTGCATAGTTCGCAAAGTTCAGCCAGTTGGCTGGCGGGGCAAGCGGGCTGCTGGTAGCGTATTCCGCATTCGTTTTGAGAGATGCAAACAGGATGACCACGATGGGTAACAGCGCGATAAACGCAGCAAGTACCAGGGAAGCATATTTAACCACGCTCGCAAGGGTGTATTTGAGTTGTGTCACTTTTATTCCTCCCCTTTCATGGTGACGCGCTGCACAAGCGTAACAAGAATAACGATCATGAGCAGCACCACAGCCATGGCGGATGCCAGTCCCAGCTTGCCATATTTAAATGCCAAATGAACCGTCTGGATTACAAATGTCATACTGCCGTTGGAACCATCGGTCATGATATATGGAATATCGAACGCACTAATTGCGCCGCTAATCGCCAAGATCAGGTTGAGCTGCAGGATACGTGTAATGCTTGGCAGGATGATGTGGCGGAATTGCTGCCAGCGATTGGCACCATCAATATCGGATGCTTCATACACATCCTTTGGAATGGAGGAGATTGCACCCAGGAAAATGATAAAGTTGAAGCCCATGTATCTCCATACTGATGCACCTGCGAGTGACACATTGATAATATTCGGATTACCGAGCCAGAGCTGCGTGTATTGTCCCAGCCCTACAGCATGCATGAGCATATCAAGTGTGCCGTCCGGTTTGAAGAAAAAGAGGAAGATAAAACCGATAGCTACCCCATTCAGCAAATAAGGAAAGAACAATATGCCTTTGAAGAAGTTTTTGCCTCGGACTTTGAAACTCAGAATCGTGGCAAAGTAGAGGGCCAAGCCCATCTGCACAAACGTTGCAACAAAATAATACAAGCTGACAATAAATACTTTGAAATATTCGGGATCACTAAATATGCGGGTATAGTTCTCAAACCCAACATAATCGAATCTTTTGCTGTATCCGTTCCAATCGGTGAAACTGTATTTGAACATGTTGATGACCGGTAAGTATGCAAACGTGAACAGCAACGCCAGCGGAATAATTGAGAAGGCACAGATGATAAATATGCGTTGCGCTGAGTAACCCCAATTCGAAACCTTTAAGTACTTCATGCTCTCCACACCTCCAAGCGGTTGACCCGCCTATATATCGAAAGACTTCCGTCCAGGAAAATCTGGCTGAACAACTGCCGGGGAAGGCATCCGGCACCATAACTTCAGACACCATTTGCCCCCATACAACATGGATTTTTACCCATGCTCCCGCAGTCTGTTCGCCATATGATCCATTTACGTTAATCCCATTATTTCGTGAGTTCTGCTCGTGCTTTTACCCACTTGTCATTCAGGTCCTTCATGATGTCGTCATATGATTCCTTGCGGTTACCGATACCTGCTTCAATAATGCGTTTCTTGAAGTCAGGCTGCCAGAGGCCGATTTCGCCTTCGTTGTCAATCTTGTCAACGAGACCTTCCTGACCTTCTTTGGCAGGGGTAAGTGTGGAGAATTTAACGTCTTTATACTGATCCAAAATCGGTGGCAATTCAGCGTTTTTGTCGGCATCCATACCGCCGCCCTGTTCAACCGCATAGTTCGATTTCGCCAGGAACCAGTCAATCCAGGCTTTCGCAGCAGGTTTGTTCTCGCTGTTCACGTTCATGCCGATGTTATAGTCAGCCGAGAGCGGGACCACAACCTCGCTTGCATTCGTAGGGAAAGGCAAGAATCCAATGTCATCCGGCGTATCTGTCATCCCTTGAATCTGTGTGATCGCCCAAGAGCCCAGTGCCATCGTAGCAATTTTGCCTTTGGCGAGATCCGCTTTGGAGCTTTCCCAGTCGGTTGTCGTTGGATCTTTCTCGATTAAACCGTTCTTGGCTGCATCATAGAGCACTTTATATAGTTCATAGTGCGGCTGACCAGGCACAAAGTTATCATCTGTGTTCGGTTGGTCCACGTTAACGTAATCCACGCTGCCCGCAACGGTTGGCAGATCCGATTCCCATTGGGTTAATGCCCAGCCGGATGCATAGTTGGTATAGAGCGGAACAGCATCTGTATTGTCTTTGATCAACTGAAGCGCAGCCTGGAATTGCTCCGGTGTTTTTGGAACTTCCATAATGCCCGCGTCTTTGAAGACCTGTTTGTTATAAATGATTCCAGAGAACGTAATTACGGTAGGGATACCGTAGACCTGACCATCCACCATGCGTTCTTCAATGGCGGTGTATTTGTCTTTCAACTCATCGTACGTGCCGAGCGGCTCGAAAAAGTCCGGGATATCGGCGATCGGAACACTGGTCGGGATCATCAGTACGTCACCATAATCCTTGGTGCTCATACGGATCTTCACTTGTCCTTCATAATCGGCTAGTGCCTGGAAGTTTACTTTCACATCCGGGTATTCCTTATTGAACTCAGCAGCGTAATCTTTGAACACGGTGTCCACAATATCTGTACGTTGTGTAAGGACGGTAATTTCACCCTTGATATCTGCCGGATCTGTACTGATCTCCTCCCCTGCCTGCGAAGATCCGCCTCCGGATGAACATGCAGCAAGTAGTGAAGTGATGAGCAGCATCGTCAGCAACATCATCCAACCTTTGTTTTTTCTCAATTGTTTCGACCCCTCTCTTAATTTAATTAAGTTATCGTTAAGGTTACAAAATGAATTCTATTATGGTAACGCTTACCTGTCAATTCATTTATTTATAACCTAACAAGAAAAATTGCGAGTTAATTCGTTGACATCTGTTTTTCAGAGCACTAATATTATTTTATAAAGTTACCGTTAACTTAATTATATATATTGATTAAACATTTACACGAAACGTAGAGGACAGAAAAAACCTGAAGAAGCGGAGCGTTCGCCTAAAAGCTTTCTGAAAGAAAGCTACATCGGAAGCATACGCTATCACCGGAATTTCACCTTTGAAAAAGGGAATCAAAAATATCTGGGGATAACAGCGATCGGAAGGTTATTCTGTCATCGGAGTGGCCAGTGTAAATATTCTTTAGTTCAATTTATATATTAAGATTTATGTAACACGTTGAAGGAGCGCTCACTTATGAATACAAAAACAACCAAACTTCAATCCGAGATTAAGGCGCATTGGGAGAAGCAGATTTTACCCTTCTGGTCCAACCTTAAAGATACAACCCACGGTGGATTCTACGGCTGGGTTGGCAATGATCTTCAGGTGAATCCGCAGGCACCCAAAGGCGGGATCGCCACGGCACGTCAACTCTGGTCTTTTGCAGCGGCGTATCGGGTTACCGGAAACGAGAGATGGCGCGAGCACGCGGAACACGCATACCGTTTTCTCGCCGATCATGTGATGGATACCGAATATGGCGGCATGTACTGGATGGTAGATTACACAGGGGAAGCACTGGACACGAGCAAACATGTGTATACGCAATCATTCGGTGTGTATTCACTCAGTGAGTACTATCGTGCAACCGGGGATGTTTCTGCATTGGAACTTGCGAAAACGCTTTTTGCTCTCATCGAGGACAAAGGTCTGGATGCCGAACGACCTGCGTACAAGGAACAATTTGATCGTACATGGAAGGAACAGCCCAATGAAATGCTGAGCGAAAACGGGGTAATTGCGGATTACACCATGAATACGCATATCCATGTGTTAGAGGCCTACACCACGCTCTATCAAGTGTGGCCAGTTCAGCAAGTGAAGGCGGCGCTGGAACGCCTGCTCGGAATTCTATATGAACGGGTGTATGACCAAGACACCAAGTTTCTCGGGGTATTTTTCAACAAACAGTGGGAGTCCATCATTGACCTGCGCTCGTTCGGACATGACATTGAAGCCAGCTGGCTGATCGACGAAGCACTGAAAGTTCTGGGGATGGAACAACATCCGGAGTATGCGGCGATGGTAACGGATATTGCCTATAACATCTCCAATGTGGCCGTAAATGCCGATGGTTCCCTGCTCAATGAACAAGAAGGTGAACATGTCGATGAGAAGCGAATCTGGTGGGTTCAGGCAGAGGCCATGGTCGGCTTCTATAACGCATATCAGCGCACAGGTGATCCACTGTTTCTGGAGAGAGTGGAACGCTTGTGGACCTATACAAAAGAAAACATCATTGATCAGCGTGCCGGCGGGGAATGGTACTGGTCGGTGGACGGAAACGGCACACCGGATCAGAGCGAGATTGCCGGACCGTGGAAATGCCCGTATCACAATAGCAGATTCTGTATTGAACTAATTGAGAGGATGGGATCAGAATGATACACCCGAAATACAAGGAGTTACTGGAGAAACAGGAGCAACTGCTTGCTCGCCCCAATGAGATCAATTCTTCCTTCTACAACGGCGTATATGATCGGTATCAATATCCGGTAATCACTCGTCATCATGTGCCGCTGCATTGGAGATTCGATCTGGATAAGACGACAAACCCACACTTCATGGAACGCTTGGGTATTAATGCGACGCTGAATCCAGGAGCCATCTATTTCAATGGCAAATACATCATGGTCATTCGTACGGAAGGATTGGACCGTAAATCGATCTTTGCGTTTGCGGAGAGTGACAATGGAATTGACGGGTTCCGTTTCACGGGTAAACCACTGGTCTGGGATGATATCGATGCGGATGAAACCAATCAGTATGATATGCGTCTCGTTCAACATGAAGACGGCTGGATCTATGGCATCTATTGCTCTGAACGCAAAGACCCGGAGGCTCCTGCATTTGATACATCCAGCGCAGTTGCACAAGCAGGACTGGTCCGTACACGTGATCTTACAAGCTGGGAACGATTGCCCAACATCACCACCAATTCCCCTCAACAGCGCAATGTCGTATTGCACCCGGAATTCGTGGATGGAAAGTATGCCTTCTACACCCGTCCACAGGACGGATTCATCTCGACTGGCAGCGGCGGCGGTATCGCCTTCGGCCTGTGTGAGGATATCTTGAACCCGGTCATTCATGAAGAGACGGTTATCGACGAACGGCAATATCATACGGTCTACGAAGTCAAAAACGGTCAAGGCCCTGCTCCGCTCAAAACGGATCGTGGCTGGATTCACATTGCTCACGGGGTTCGGAACACTGCAGCAGGACTGCGTTATGTGTTATACACTTTCGCAACGGATCTGAATGATCCGGCGCGCATGATTGCCAAGCCGGGCGGCCACTTCATTGCCCCTTATGACGACGAGCGTGTAGGCGATGTATCCAATGTTATTTTCTGCAACGGTGCCGTGGTCAATGAGAAGGAAGAAGTCTTTATCTATTACGCATCCAGTGATACCCGCTGTCATGTGGCAACTACCACTCTGGAGAAACTGGTTGATTATACGTTCAACACACCGGCCGATCCATATCGTTCCCTGGACTGTGCCAGCCAGCGGGGTCAGCTGATTGAACAGAATGAGAAGCTTTTACAGAAACAATTAACGTAACATCGGTAGAGCGTCCTCTCAGGGAAACCTGCAATGTGCTGAAAATTAGCGAAACAACAGCCAGAATGGCTTTATTCCAAGTGGGTAACGATGTATACTGATATGGATTGTTATTATGTTGGAGGAAAGCACTCATCATAGTGACAGCACATTGTGCCTATACCGGCTTGAAGGAGGCGACCATACTGAAGAACAATATCACCATGCGGGATATCGCCGACAGGCTCGGGGTCAGCAGTGTGACCGTCTCGAAAGCGTTGAATGATAAAGATGGCGTGAGTGGCGAATTAAAAGAAAAAATTAAAGTGCTTGCTGTTGAAATGGGCTATCGGTATAATGCCGCTGCCCGTTCGATGAAGGAAGGCTTAACCCATAATATTGGCGTAATTATCCCGGAGCGTTTTACCGGACCTACGCAGTCGTTCTATGTACGCGTGTTCCAGCGAATTACCAAACATCTGGAGGAACAGGGCTATTACGGCATTCTGCACATTCTGAATGTGGAGGATGAGGAAGAATTAACACTGCCCAAGCTGTACAGCGACAACAAAGTCGATGGTTTCATCGTGCTCGGACAGATCAGCAAAGAGTATATTGAACTGGTACGATCAATGGAAGTTCCCAAAATGTTTCTCGACTTCTACGATGAACATTCGGACATTGATTCCGTCGTTACCGATAACTTCTACGCTGCCTATGAGCTGACGAACTACCTGGTCCAGCAGGGCCACCGTAACATTGCCTATGTGGGGAACCTATATTCCACGAGCAGTATCCAGGACCGATTCCTCGGGTATTACAAATCCTTGCTGGAACATCGGTTGCCGATGAATCCGGATCTAATTCTGAATGATCGGGATGAACGCGGTACGTTTATTGAGATCGACTTGCCCGAGCAGCTGCCAACGGCCTTTGTATGCAACTGTGATCAGGTCGCTCATCTGCTCGTTCAAAAACTGAATTCGATGGATATTCAGGTGCCTGGCCAATGCTCTGTTGTTGGTTTTGATAATGATATCTATGCCATGCTCTCCGATCCAAAACTGACAACTGTCGAAGTGGATGTGGAACAGATGGCGCGCACTGCGGTCCAGTCGATGCTCAAAAAAATCGACAACCCGAACCGCAGTTTCGGCCGTGTTCATGTGAAAGGCAATATTATCTATCGTGACTCCGTGAGTGCTGCGTCTGCCTCATCAGATACAAATGGATAGCTGAATAAAAGAATTAAAAACGAACACAGATGACTGGCCTCTATCTTACTGGCCAGTCTTTTTCTGATGCTCCGGGGATTAATAACGGCGGCGATCTGTTGAATCCATCAAAAATGTAGTCGTTCTCCAGATCGAGAGAATGAGAATCAGCTCATACACATTGGTTAACGCCCCACTCTCCACGGGCAGGGAGATTAACTGCCCTACAAACAATAATGCAGTCCCAACAAATAGCCATACCCATTTATGTCTGAAAAGCACAATCAAACTAACAAACAAGAGTACAATGCCCACGACGATAACCATCATCGGCGGACCTCCATGACCTTCTGCCATATATCGCAGTACTCCATACTCTTCTATAGCAGTGAGATTTTTAACCTCGGATAAAGTAAAGCCTACAATCTGGTAGATAACCAGACCCAGCGTTATCAGCCATGCTGCCACATTCGTTATACTTCTATTTGCAAACTTGGCACCTGTGCTACGCAAGATATGGTAGCCAACAAGAATAAGGGTTGGCGTAGCGAAGGCATGTAGCCAAAATCGAAGGCTACTAAGGACGGTTAACAATTCCCCTTCTCCTATCAAGTTACCTACAGCAATAATTCCATTATCATACGCCAAGCTAAACGCTACGAATAACTGAAAACTGGAATATGTGAGCCATTGCTTCCTCTGGGTTAAAACGACGACCATCCGAATAACAAGTATAAAATAAACAAGAGTCAGTGCGGAGTATATCCATACATCCAAGCTGCTTCACCATCCTTATATCCAGCCCTATTAGTGAGTAGTGGCTGTTCTAATTTTCGAAAGTTGCAAAGGTGTTATATATTCAAGCTCATATTCACTTGCTCATTTTAGTCTATGATTAACTAGTTATCATTTCCATTCATTAATTATATTTACCGGTAAGTATAATTACAAGAAGAACTTGTATTAATGACTGTTTATAGAGCTAAATTATATAATAAAGAGCACTCCCGGCTATCGTAGCTGCAGGAGTACTCTTTTCTTGTTTGAACAAGCAGCAGGATACGCTGATACCCCTCGCATTGTTCTCAGACTTACATCACATCATCGCCTAATAACTCGTCTTCAACCAATTGTCCTTGGACCAGGTCAATTTACCCGAACCCGCACCATTGTAAGCCGTGAGACGTGAATTCAACGTGGATGGGTCATCCGTAGTGTAGCTGTATGGGAGTGTCGAGAAGCCGTTCCAGGAGAATGATTTTACCACAGCCGGGATTGGCGCCAGTGGACTGCCAGACGTATCACTGCTGCCACGGAATGAGCTGCCATCCAAAGAATACATGGTATCGGTCACTCTGATTTTACCGGTATACGTTGGATCTGCCGGATCGGTCTGATTGTTGCGAACAGGATACAGAACATCCTTAATGACTGATTTCTCAACTAATACGGCTCCGCTCTCTGTCGAGATTGCCCCATTGCCAATGATATCGAACTTATAACCTTTGGACGCAATCGCTGTTGCCATCGCCGTTGTAATTTTGGCTTTAGCGGCACGTGCCCCAGTCGCATCCATCACGATGTTGTATGCATGTGCGTTGCCTCCACGCAGGCGTGGCATCCGGTCCTGAATATCTTTGTACAAGTTATGGTGCAGCGTCATGGACAGATTGGCGTTAGCCGACTCCAGGCTGGTGGAACCGACCAGATGTCCTTTCTTTTGCGGACCCGAGATGGCGATAATATCTGCTTTACTGAGACCTACAGCACTGCTGCGCAGGTAGTTGTACATGGGATAGGAAGCCTTGTTTGCTTCCAATTCGTTAATCTGCTGGGTGACCCAGCTGTTCGAGCTGCCATCATCCCCTTTGAAGAGGGACCAGGAGATGGTCACGCCACTGGTTCCTTTTTTCGAATCGATAAGTCCGTCATAGGCTTTATTGAATGTGCAGTGATCAATCCATACGTTGCTATTCTCTTCCAAGGTGATGTAATCCCAGTCGTTCTTGTCGTAATCACCTTTGGTGGATTCATCCCATTCCCATAACTCATCGAATTCCAGGTTGCGGATGATGACGTTGGAGCTTCGTTTCACGCTGATTGCAGCGTGTTTGATTTTGGAGCCGTTAGCGGAGAAAATGGTGAGTCCATTGAAACCGTCAATCGTGAGCTTGCTGACACCGGTCTGTTTTAATACGGGATGCGTCAGCGCATCATTATGCTTGGCAAAAGGAGAAGTCTGCGCTGCACTCGGAATTTCATTCCATCCCAGATTCAGATCGTTCATGATCTCAACAACTTTGACGCCGGAGTTCTTTTTCAGAGCCAGTGCCAGATCGGTCGCATTATACACTTTCTTATACGTGGCTGTGTTTGATTCGCTAATGATGCCGCCGCCCGCGTTCCCTTGGGAGAAGCCTGTAAGATTGTAGTCTGCGTTACCCGCCGCCTGCACACTTGCCGGGCCGGACAATAAAGTTAAACCCAACGTTAGAGCCAAGGCTGTGCTGCATAAACTTCGAAATTTAGTTTTCATCGATTCCATTCCTCCCAATATATGATGATGACATTCGTCCATCGCTGCCATGCCAGGTACGAAGGACATGTTCTCAATGTAAATGTCGAAAGCGATTACAACAATAATCCCTATCTCACATGTGGTTAGGAAAGGCTGGTATGGTAAGGATTTGTACTGTAAGCAACCTTGAATCGTACAGAGTTAACTTGGGGAGTAAGGTTTCATGGATATATCGTGGCAACAAGACAATTCCAGATGGGATGAAATAAAAAAAGCAGGACTGCATCTGCCGCAGACCTGCTCGATTTTACTTTTTAATGGAACGTGTCCAGAAGCCGCCATGGAACTGTTTGGGCTCCACGGTAATGACAAATGCTTTGGGGTCCAGGCTGAGAATTGTCTGATAGAGCAGTTTCTGGTTTTTTCGTTTCGCCAGAATCTCCATCACAAGCCGATCTCCGTCACGTCCACTACCCACCCACGCAGTAACACCGTATCCTTTGTCCCGCAGGGCATTCGCAACGTTGCTTCCCATCTGGTTACAGATTACTTTAACGGTAACGTAACCGAGGGCAATCTTCTCTTCGATCCAGGCCCCGAGTAATACACCGAGTCCATAACCTACCGCGTAAACGATCAAGGCAGATGGTTGGGTTAGATATTTGAGCACCAGATTCAGACCGAGCACATAGATCACAATCTCACCCATGCTGATCAGTGCGGCGATATATTTCTGGCCTTTGAGTGTCAGAATCATCCGTAATGTATAAGCCGATACATATACAATCTGGATCAAAAAGATAAATACCAATATTTTAAACAATCACAATCCCTCTTTCCTGGCCTCCTTCACAACGGAATTGGCCCTTTGCTGCATATCCTCGACGATTTCGTATCATCTATGCTTCCTGTATGTTCGCTCTATCTCCATCATTGGACGTTATACCCTCATTCTAAACGGTTGGATGTAAATCCGTAGGCATTTTCTGCTCTCTGGCATGCCGGAACTGCCATTATAGAACCGTTTGTACCGATTATCAACCCGGCGGAGGTCCCAGGGTCGAAAACGAGGGTCTTTGAATATGCTGTATCATCATAAAGCCAAGCACGCTGGCACAGGATATCAGGTCAGAACCAGGATGGATGGGTCAAAACAAAAAGGGGGTGCCGTCATGCAGCTATGGCAGGAGATGGAGCGGGAAGGCATGGAGGAACTCATTTTTTGCCATGATGCAGATAGTGGATTGCGGGCGGTCATTGCCATTCATAACACGGTCCTTGGACCTGCGCTTGGCGGATGCCGCTACTGGACGTATGCGTCCGAGGAAGAAGCTGTTCGGGATGCTGTGAAGCTTGCCAAAGGCATGACGTACAAAAATGCAATCTCTGGACTGCCGTATGGCGGCGGGAAGGTGGTCATATGGGATGCACCCTTTGCGAAGAGTGCGGCACCGGATGAGGTTAGTTATGGGTCTGTTCGTGGTGCTCCGGTCGCTGGAGACCTAAAGGTAGAGCAGCAAGAGAGCGTTGCCTCTGAAGGGGGAATCGTTGCTGAGGAAGTGTCGCATCATATAGATGGGAGCCCGGATACGGACGTATCCGGGCGGGCCCAGCGCTTTCGCGCACTGGGACGTTGTCTGGAGCGGCTGAACGGGCGGTACGTGACCGGCCTTGATCTGGGTACCACGGCGACAGACATGGACCAGATCCGATTGGAGACCACACATGTGACGGACACCACCGGTTCGCTTGGGGCGCAGGATGATTTCACTGCCGAGATGACCGCCTACGGCGTACACATCGGCATTGTGACCTCGCTGCGCCAGCAAGGCATTGCATCATTGCAGGGCATTCCCGTTGCCGTCCAGGGACTGGGCAAGGTCGGGTATGCCCTGTGCCGTTACCTGCATGCAGCCGGGGCACGGCTCATTGTGGCAGACGTTGTACCGGATCGTGTACAACGTGCCCTTGTGCAGTTCAGCGGCGCCATCCCGGCCGATCCGGCCCATATCCACGCCGCTGACTGCAAGGTCTTCGCCCCCTGTGCCCTAGGGGGCGTACTGACCCCGGCAACGGTGGAGGAGCTACGCTGCTCCATCGTTGCCGGGGCGGCCAACAACCAGCTGAGTGAACGACAGCTGGTTGCAGGCCGCATGCAGGCGCGCGGCATCCTGTACGCGCCTGATTATGTGCTCAACGCAGGCGGGATCATCTCCACCGCCTACGAGCTGGAAGGCGCCGGGCCTGACCTGATCCGCCAAAAGGTGGCGGGGATTGCATGCACGCTAAGCAAGGTATACGCAGAAGCTGCGCAATCTGCGATCTCCACAGCCGATGCAGCTGATCGGCTAGCGGAATCCATCCTTCGATCTGGCCATAAGAACTAGAGCGCCCTAATCTGCCAGAAGATGCAGATAAAGAACCATTCCAATCGTTGACTCCTACGCCGTAAACAAGTCGAGACCATCCCGTATTAGCTCACTCGCTTCTATCACAATTCAAGCGGTTGATTGTGTGCTCATGCGTCCTCACACGCCTGAACCTCAACTTTGCTCGCTGTGCGGGACGTTACTGCTAGTCCTCATTACTAGACTGGGTAAAGCATCGTATACAAGCAGCACCGGCCACCTAAGCATATTCACACCACCAACACATCCGCCACCGCGTTATTCATTCAAAGTTATAGTGTTACCTTGAACTTATCACGGGCTTCGCTCGATTTCGTTATTTCAACGTACCGAAAGTGAGCCTCCATTGCTTCAGTCCATCTTAACGAACCTGATACACGCTATTCGCCCCTTTTAACATGGATCTAAAATCTAACGAATCTCAGACACGTTATTGTGCCTGGATTGTTCCTTTTTCAAGCTAAATAGCTACTTTTCCGAAGGATAGCGTTCCTGAGGTTCGTTAGAATTTATATTTCAGATTTTGACCGTGAATAGGTTGTCTCATGTTCGTTAGCGCTGCGGATGAAGTTTCTTTGAGGATAGCATCACACAACAAAAAGAGCTAACCCCGACATCCATGTCCAGGTTAGCTCTTCTTAGCACTCTTAACTCTTATAGGCTCTTATCACTTCGTCCTTCTACTTTCTAATCCCTTATCGCTTTTCTTTTATTCTTCTGTTCTACTACTCTATTCTCAAACTGCAACCGACTTCTTCTTCGCTGTCTTCTTCTCCCGAAACAGCAGCGTCCACAGCAACACATTCGCCACAATCAAAATTGCACCATAGATCCATACGCCCCCCGACACTGAGCGGAAAAAGACATGGACTCCCCATAACATGGCCAGCACAGGGAGGGCGGCAAATACATACCAGCCATCACTTTGCTGCGCCACACTGAAGGATTGGGAGAACGGCGGCTTACGCAGCAACAACTTGCCTGCCAGTGGGACAATTGCGGTTGCCGTCAACAAGATGATCGCAATATCCGGCAGTATCCGTAATCCAAATGTCCAGGTGAACAGAATGGCATTCACCAGAAATATAGGCAGGAACATGTTGCACAAGAACGCCTTCAGAGCGCCTTTATACAACACACTATCATTCGCCATCGGTGCAGCGCGAAAGGTCCAGAACGCCTTGTATTGTCCCGAAAATTTCAGCATGACTACCACCGTTACAACCAGAATCAGCACGATGTAAAAGGTGTATACGAACGAACTTTGCCTAAACTCCGCCCAGGTGGAGGATTGCAATTGGGTATACCAAAATATATAAGGCAAAACAAAGGATAAACCAAGCGATGGATACACCTTCAGCTTAAATTCCCGTTCATTACGCATCATGCTGGCGGACAGACGGAAGCAAGCCTGCTCCTCTCTGGAACGACTGACCACCTTGGAGATCAAACGATCCCATGTTCCGCGTCTGCGTCCAGATGACTGACCCGAGTGTGCCATTTTCTCCAGATACAATTCAAAGGCAGGCATTAGCTTCACATATACGATCAGACATACCACAGGAACCAAGACTGCCAGTGCTGTGAACGTATAGAGCCACACATTCCCTCCCCCTGCAAATAACCATTCATAGGCAGCCGCATACCATAACGGGGGCAACAGCAACTGCCACCAAGCCGGTGTAAATACCATACCAAAGTCAAACATGCTGAACGAACGAATGACCAGCTGATAACCGATCGCAATCCCCACCGAGAGCAGAATCTGTACCATATTGATCATATCCTTCAGCTTCTCGCCATCCAGAAACTTCATCATGAGAAGATAAATCAGGGACGTGGTCACCAGAATCAGCATGTTGATCAAAATTAATTCCACAAGGAAGATCAGAAAGAATCCGATCCCATGCGTCACCAACGCGGCAATTAACGGTATGCCAGTTAACGAACCCGTCAGCAGTACCAGATAGACACCTGCATGAATAGCTCGGGCCATGCCTACTGTTCGCCCATTAACAGGCTTCGTCATGATAATATTGCGGTCCCGGATGTCCAGCAGTACGGAGGAGAAATCCGAGATCATGGACGTCATGATCATAAACATTAAGATACCGAACACCAGACCCATCTGAAGCATGAAATGCCCTGTATCCCACACGATGAAGGGAACCATCATCAGTCCCATTAATCCATACAACCACAGGGATCGATGAAACTGATTACCTTCCTTGCGCTCTTTTTTCCCTGAATTGTTGGACAAAATGGTAGGTACTCTGCGTTGATCCATCTGGAATTTCACCCGCAAAATCAGGCGCAGCGCATCATAATCTGCCCCTGTTCTGGCGATGATTGGCCGAAAGCGATCCAGGATCTTCAGCGTGCGGAAGTCGGAGGTTTCCTCCATATCAGTACACCTCCTGCACAATCGATACAAATCGCTCCGCAATGGCTATGTGCTCATTGAAGCCTGTCAATTGATTAAATACTTCCTCCAGCGTCCCTTCCGAGGACTGCTGTTGGAGCTGCTTAAACGTACCATCTGCCACCACGCGTCCTTCAGCGATCAGTACAATTCGACTGCTGATCTTCTCCACCACATCCATGATGTGGGACGAATAGAAAATGGTTGTGCCTTTGGCTGACAATTGTGACAAAATCTCTTTGACCACCATCACACTATTGGCATCCAATCCGCTGAGCGGTTCATCCAGGAACAACAGTTCCGGGTCATGCAGCAGCGCAGAGATTAACAGCACTTTCTGCCGCATGCCTTTGGAAAAGGATGCAATGCGGGAATGATATGATTTTTCAAGTCCAAAACAATCCATCAATAACTTGGCTTTATAATCCGCATCTTCATAGGATATGCCGTATAACTCTCCCGTAAAAGTCAGGTACTCCGCAGGCGTTAATTGTTCGTATAATTCCGCGACCTCCGGAACATAGCCTATTCTGCGTTTATACTCCACATCGCCATCCGCAATATCTTTACCAAAGATTCGCACCGTGCCTACATACCCTTCAACCAGCCCGAGTAAAATCTTAACCGTCGTACTTTTGCCAGCCCCGTTTGGGCCAATATATCCAATCATCTCACCGCGATTCACTTCCAGATCGATGCCATTCAACACATAACGTCCGTTGTATCTCATACGCAAGCCTTCAATAGATAGCACTTGTTGTTCACTCACTTCGTTATCCAGCTCCTGTCTCTATCTTTTTCTACAATTCTACTAGTTTACCATACTTTGGTATGACATTGATCGGAAGTAGATCACGATGTGTGAGCCATCATCTGCATATTTCATTGAGCAAGAGCATCACATAACAAGCGCGAACACATCACAAAGCCCCTGTCTCACCTTAAGGTAAGAGACAAGGGCTTTGTCTGTATCTTTATCTGTATTTGGAACCTTATTTCTAATACTCATACCGTCTTACTGCACTTTTACAATCTGAAAATGCTGGTTCGTACCACCATTATCCGTCCACTGGATGGCCGCAGCACCATCTGCCAACGATTGACCGGAGATGTCCAAAACCTTGCCTGTACTGCGGTTCTTCAGTTTATAATATCCACCACCTACATGGACGAGCTGCCATTGCTGGCTGGCCCAGCCCCCATCATTCCACTGTTCAATGACAGCTCCATCGGTGGTAGCACCATTTTCCACACCGATCAGTTTGCCACTGGAACGGTTGATGATTTTGACATAACCGCCACCCGCATCAGTAATCTGCCACTGTTGACTTGTTGTTCCCCCATCTGCCCGCTGCTCCAAATCCGCACCGTTGGCGGAGGAACCCCCGATGACATTCAGTAACTTGTTGCTTTTACGGCTAATCAGCTGATATGAAGCATTCACGTCCCAGACATCCGGTGTATTCACTCCGGTCACAGTACCTGTTGCTGTATCAATCGTGATACTGCTGGCCCAGTTCATCGCCAGACTGGTTGCGCTTGGGAACGAGAGTGGCAGCCAGACATACTTGGAATCCTGCACAGGCCCGCTCCACGCCCCAGCCCAGCGATCGCCCATGTAGAGATAGGATGTGGTCTGTGAACCCTCTACTGGAACGACATAGGTGGATTGAGAACCATACGTTGTGCTGTCTCCGAAGTTGCTAAGGCCGCTCCATGTGCCTGTAATACTGGAGGCTGTTGCATATTTGGCCTGATTTGGATTCCAGCCGGTTGCACCCGAGGTGATCAGGAAGTAGACGCCGTCTTTTTTGAATAAAGCAGGTGCTTCACGATATTGTCCTGGCCATAGTGTTGTAACAAGCGATTCCACACCCAGGAAATCCGGGGTCAGCTTATATATATTCAGATCTGCATTCACTCGGGTCGCGGAGATTAGGTAAGCCGTTCCGTTATCGTTATACACCGTCATATCTCTGGAATCATATCCAAGTGGACGATAACTTCCCACATACGTGTAGTTCCCATCAACCGTATTAGAAGTAGCTACGGCCACTCTGGCCTCGCCATAGTCCAGACCATTCTCCTTGTGCATCCAAAGTACGTATTTGCCGGTAGCACTGTTGTAGATGACCTTCGGACGTTCAATGTTCGAGATATTTAGCTCAACTGCCGAGCTGCTGGTGAGCACATCATTGCGATACTCCCAGTTCTTCAGATCCGATGAACGATACACGGACACGGCCTTGAACGTTCCATTCGGATTGCGGTTCTCCCCAAACCAGTAATAATACCCATTCGCCTTGATCATCCCGCCCCCATGAGCATGTACGATATTGCCATTGGTGTCCTTGAACTGTACCCCGTTCGTTACACTGAGCGGAGCAGCTGAAGCATTCGATCCAGGTGCGAGCAGCATGCCTACTGATTGCAGCGCCAGCACCAAAACAAGCAGATAACTCAAGTGCTGAGTAAAGCGAAAGCGGCGTGAGTGTGTATTCTTTTTCAACCATCCATCGTTCATAGCCATATCGTAATGCACCTCCATGTTTTTTATGAAGCGCTTACATAAAAAATAAAATTGATATGTCTCATCTGCCTCCGATCGATGATGCATTTCAGCATTAGAATTCCTGGCAAAATTGTTTGGCCCGGCTTCACCTCCTTGATTCTGATTGTATCCGCCACGTTCCTGCTCGAATAGTGAACAATCCGGCGGATCATGTACAATTTCATACTCCGCGCTCTCCATAAAAAGCAAAAAGACGCTTCCCCCGAAGCGTCCTCTGCTATACCTGCCCTGCCCCTTCATGATGTAACAATCTCTAGCTGTGTGTGGCTGTTCATAGGCAGGTTTTAATATGTTGTTTTGTCAGCGTATACTCGCCCTTATTACTTAATCCTGGTCGTCAAAATCCTGGTCAAACGATAACACTTTACCTGTGTTGGCATCGATATCTACATCTGCTTCACCTTGAGCGGTTCTCAGTTCGATCTCATACACGTAGCGACCATCATCATGATCCAGCTCGACTTTGGTTACTTTACCACCCGTAACTTGTTTCAACGCAATGTTTGAAGCTTGGGATGCCGTCAATTTGACCTGCTTGGAAGCAGAGCTGTTAGATGTATTGCCTGTTACAGAGCCTTGATAGTCATCGTCATCATCGTAGTCTTCATCATCCACGACCGCCAGGATTTTTCCGGTATAAGCATCCAGACGAACGACAACATCATTTTTGCCTTTTCTGTCGATCTCAACTTCATAGAACGTTTGGCCGTTTCTACGCTCCAGATCCACGTCATCCACTTTACCATCGGCTGCTTTCAACGCTAACGCTTTTGCTTGGGATGCATTCAGCATTTTGCCTGTGCTGTTCTGATTCTGTGTTACGGATTGTGTTGTTGACGTTGGTGTAGTTTGTACCGATTGTCCGTTCACATTCCCGCTAGCCGCTACGGCCGATCCACCTAGTAATACTGCTGCTGACAAGCTACCAATCCAAAGTTTATGTTTGTTCATCATCATCATTCATCTCCTCGTTTGTTGTTTCGTTCTCGTCTACATTCATAGAATAACCTGCAGGAATGAGAGATCAGCGAGAGTTAGATTAGAATTTGATGAGAAAATGAGGAGATTGCTCATTTAACGGGTATTCATTGTCCATGTAATTGAAAAAAGATGATCCCCTAAAATGAAGGAATCATCTCTTTGAAGCGATTTTACCCTGTATTCAAAGGGGTTTCTTCTGAACTTTAACTTTTAATCCTCGTCTTCATCCCATGTCACGGACCGAATGGCTCCCGAGATCGCGTTCACTTGCACAATAGCCTCCCGGCCATCCTCCAGATCAATCTCAACCAGATAATACGGATTCCCGCTGTTGGTTCCACGCAGTTCGATATCGTCCACTTCCCCCGGGACCTCTGCAAGTGCCTTCTGCTTGGCTTGTTTCTCGCTCAGAAACTGAGGTTTGGGATCATCCTTGGTTGGTTCAGTTGTCGGGGCTGCTATTGTTTTGGACGATATCGTCTCTCCCGTATATGGATCAATCGTGAGTTCTTCACGGCTGTTATCCTTCGCCTTCACTACCGCCGTGTATACCGGACTGCCTTGCTGCTCTACAAGTTCAAGCGAGACCAATTGGTTATCTATTTGTTGTTTTAACAATGCCGTCTTGATCTGCTCGCGGCTCCATAACGTCTTCTCTTCCGCTTGTGGGTTCGACTCCAGCCGCTTGATAGAATTCACCGTAGCCGTGACGGCATCCACCTGCACGTCATATAATCCGGTCTCCGAACGGAGCTGCATGATATACGTCCCGTCCTTCAACGTGGAATTCACAATTTCACCCGGATATTGATCCAGTACGGATTGAGCTGCCGCTTCTGCCGTAAGTACCGCACCCGTCGATTGCCAAGGCTTCCACCAAGCAATTGCTGCCACAATCAGCACAATGAGAAGCCCTGAGCCCCACCAGAGTGATCTTCGCGATTTCGCCCATCCACTGTTCCCCTGTTCATGCCGCTTCATCTCCGGTGGTCGCTGCTCATGCTCTGTCATCCCGTTTCCCCCTTATAGCTCTCCTATCTTCCCCAGTTGATCTGATGCTTATCAGTATATAAGAGAAGAATGAGAATTTCATGAGAGCGGCCCGTTCTGAACGGATATTGGCAAAATAATTGAAGCCTCGGTGCCTTCACCCTCGGTGCTGGTCAATTCAATCCGGGCTCCCACTGCTCCTGCAAGTTCTTTCGCAAGCGACAATCCCAGTCCCGAACCGCTTGCGCCCAAGCTGCGTGTTCTGGCCGGATCAACCCGGTAGAATCGGTCAAATACCTTCTCCAGCTCGTCCTCCCGCATACCAATCCCGGTATCCACGATCCGAATTCGGCACTCCTGCCCCTTGGCTTCAAGCCTGACTTCAATTGCATCTTCACTATACTTCCGGGCATTATCCAGCAAAATAAACAACAGTTGCTTCAGCTTGCTCTCATCGCTGATTGCCCAGATTGGACCTGGATCGACAAACCGGACTTCCCGGTGGTAAGCTTCGCGAAACGCACGTGTGGAATCCATTGCAAGTCTCGTGATATCCACTGGCTCCAACTGCACATTCCACTGCTCCGGCTGCTTCGCAAGCAGTAACAATTGCTCGGTCATCTCCCGCATGCGAACCGATTCGGACAGGATCGCTTCTACAGCTTCATCGAATACTTCAGGTCGCTCTTTTCCTCGCCGCTGAAGCAGACTGGCATAGCTCTCAATAATGGTCAGCGGCGTTTTGAGTTCATGAGATGCATCCGATACGAATCGCTCCTGCCGCTCAAAGTTGGATTCGAGCAGGTCCATCATCCGGTTAAACGTCTGTCCCATCGTTTTCAATTCATCCTTCGATCCTTCCTCCAGAGGAAGACGCTTGAATTGTCCGCTGGACTGAATGTCACTCATCGTACGTGTCATCTGCTGAATCGGTCTGGTCATCCGGTTCGCGAGAATTCGGCTGGAGATAATGGCCGGAATCAGGGCAATAATCGTGACTGCCACTAGCACAGTACGCAGTACAGACAGACGATTCTCCGTCTCTGCAATGCTCTCGGTGACCTGTACATTCACTACCTCACCATCAGGCCAGATGACCGGGACGGAAACCCACACATAGCCAATCTGTTCCACTTGGGTATACTCCGATTTCTTCTCACTTTCATACTTATAGGGCAGCTTGCTCAGCTGCTCGGAAGCTGATGTTGTCGTCACCGGAGAACTGGTGCCGTCTTCATTAACGATCCGAAGCATGCCGTTCACAGGCGCGTAGGCCCGCAGCAAGTCGTCCGGCGGAATGGAGCCGGCAGACTGACGCACTCCTTTGACAATAGACTCCGCTTCCGCTTCCACCCGATTAACCTCGTTATCTATCGACATTCGTTCAAACACGATATAGACGGACAGGTTCACCGCGATTAACAGCACAGCAAATAATACAGACGAATATCCGTAGATTTTACTGCGCAGGCTCATGACTGTTCCTTCAGGACGTATCCTACGCCCCGTACGGTATGTATTAAGGGCGGTGTGAATCCGTTATCCACCTTTTTGCGCACATAACGGATGTACACATCCACCACATTGGTGTCTCCATAATAATCGTATCCCCACACAGCCTGCACAATCTGATCACGACTGAGCACCTGACGTTGATTCTGCAGCAGATACACCAGCAGGTCGAACTCACGTGGCGTAAGTTCAATGGCTACGCCATCTCGCGATACTTCTCGCGTTCCTTCATTCAGTTTCAACCCGGCAGCCGTCAACCAGCCTGCCTCAGCTTCATGCTTATGCCCAGACGAGTCATTGCCTGTATCAGCAGGTGTAGACGTAGACGCGGAAGAAACAACAGACGCCACTGCACTAAGCCGCAATGCGGCCCGAACTCGGGCAAGCAGTTCTTCAATCTGGAACGGCTTGGTGATATAGTCATTGGCTCCGAGATCCAGGCCGGATACTTTGTCTTCCACAGAATCTTTGGCGGTGAGCATAATGATCGGAACTGTAGCATCTTTGGCCCGAACTCGGCGCAACACCTCAATTCCACTCAGACCAGGCAGCATCACATCAAGCAAAATCAGATCCCATTGCCCGTCTGCATACTTCTCCAATCCTTCTGTTCCACTACCTGCCTTGCCCACCTGATATCCCTCATATTGTAATTCCAGTTCAAGCAGACGTGCTATTTTGGGCTCATCCTCTATGACCAGCACGGCTTCGTTCATGCAGCGCTCCCCCTCATCCCCATCATTTCATTCTCCCGTTATCTTACAATACCTTTTACAGTTTGCCCAAGGCATCATCAATCTGATGCTCCCCAGCAATCAGATCAAAGGCCATCCGGTATGTCTTCTCTTCCTGCAAAGAAGCCGCAATTACGCGGGCCACATCTTCTCGCGGAATACTCCCCGGTTCCAGATCAGTTCCTACCGCAATCTTGCCTGTGCCTGGTTCATTCTTCAGACCACCCGGGCGGATAATGGTGTAATTCAGATCACTTGCAAACAAGGCACGATCCGCATAATGTTTCGCCACGTAATAAGGCTTAATGGACTCTGACCATTTCTCCCGTTGATCTGCACCATACGCACTGACCAGAATATATCTGGAGATGCCTTGCTGCTCAGCGGCTTCCATCGTTTTAACTGCTCCATCGAGATCAATCAACAGGGTTTTGTCCTGACCAGTAGATCCGCCAGAACCCGCTGTAAACACAATCGCATTATGATCCTTCATGGCTTCAGCCAAGTCCTCCACACTGCCCTCCAGATCCCCGATCACCACATCGGCACCGAGTTCCTTTAATGCATCCGCCTGCTCCGGTTTGCGGATCATGGCCGTTACTTTATGTTTGCCTTCCTGTGCCAGCTGCTCCACCACAAACTTGCCGATTTGCCCATTTGCTCCTATAACTAAAACGTTCATACGTCATTTCTCCTCTCGGTTGAACGGACCACTTGTTGCAGCTATCCGTTCATTATATATATAGATACTCATCTATAATTTAAACGAAAGCCGGCGCTTCTAAGCGCCGGCTTCCAGGTTCATATTCGTTAAGTACATCTCTGAAATGTGAATTTTTCCGTTGTCCCATTAATATGCCATACCCCATATGTGGTTTATACGCAATCTCACATCGACCGCTTCTGCCATAGCTTTTTCACATCTGAATATCTATGATTCTTTGCAATCGTGACAACTAAAAAAGACGCCCAAAAGGGCGCCCTTGAATAGCATTTAAGATTAGTAAGCCAGTGCGAACAAACCGTGAATATGAGCCAGGTAACGGATGTTACTTGCTTCTTTCATCATGGTTGCAGGCAGACCTTTCAGACGAGTCTGGTTGCCACCGATCATGCCGACAGCATCTTTACGACCCAGACTTCCCAGCGTACCGGAGAATACTGGTGTGAAGGATTCCATTGCGCCACCTTTGAACATTACGCCCAGGTTGTGACCGATGGTTTCACCCATTTGCCAAGCCAATTGTGCTGTTGGAGGGTAAGGGCGAGCACCTTCGCTAGGGAAGACCACTGCGCTGTCACCAGCAACAAACACGTCTTTGTGAGAAGTAGATTGCAGAACTTCCGTAACTTTCGCACGGCCACGATCCACTTCAATTCCGCTGTTAGCAACAACAGCGTTGCCTTGTACGCCACCTGTCCATACGAGTGTATTCGTAGGAATCGAGCTGCCGTCTTTCAGCAGAACTTCATTTTCTTTCATCTCAGTAATCGCTACGCCAACGATGAAGTTAACGCCACGTTTCTCAAGACTCGATTTAGCACGATCAACCAGCTCTGGCGGGAAACCTGCCAGGATGGAAGGGCCTGCTTCAACTGTGTACAGGGATACTTCTTTGAAATCGATCCCTTTTTCTTGACATACTGCAGGAAGCAGGTCAGCGAATTCGCCAACAAGCTCAATACCTGTCAAGCCGCCGCCACCAATAACAAACGTAGCGTCTGCTTTGTTGCCGGACTGTTTGTAAGCATCAAGACGAGCTTCAACGTGTGCACGAATACGGTTTGCATCGCTAACCGATTTGAGCGTGAAGCTGTACTCTTGCAATCCCGGAATTCCGAAGAATGCCGTTTCGCTGCCCAGAGCAACGACAAGTGCATCGTAAGAGTATGTGGAGCCGCTGGTCATCAGAACTTTTTTCTCGTCCGGCTTGATTGTATCCACCGTATCGATTTTCAAGTTCACGTTTTTGCCACGCAGCAATTTTTCAAGTGGAAGAGCAACAGCTTGTTCAGCAATGCTTCCTGCTGCAAGACGGTGCAGTTCCGTGATAATTTGGTGTGTAGGGTAACGGTTAACGACAGTAATTGTCGCTTCTTCCGGAGACAAGTATTGACGTGCAGTCAATGCAGTCAACAGACCGCCGTATCCTCCACCCAAGATCAAAATTTGCTTCGACATATCCATCCTCCGTTCTTCTAAGTCTTAACGTTTCGGTTGTTGACGCTCGTTCAGGATGCTCAGGAAAGATTGAGCAAAACGAAGCGATTGTTGTACGTTTGGATCTTTAAGCATTTTCAGCATAGCGAACAAGCCAACTGAAGTTTGCTCTGTTTGCGCACGGTCATTGGCTTCGATGGCAGCAGAAGCTACACCTTTAGCTTTGTCTACAACAGGCTTAGCGAACTCGCCCATTGCGCTCATTGTGTCGCTGATCAGAACTTTGTCTGTTGCTACACTTTGTGCAAAGTCATAAGCTTTTGTCATAGCAGTAACCATTTCAGCCAATTTAGGCAGGTTCTCCACCAGAACGGTTAAAGACTCCTGTACCTCAGGCTTCATCAGTTGATCCAGAACGTCCAAGGACTGGCGCTCGGAAACGTTGGCACCTTCTGTAACTGGCACCTCTTGTTGAGTAGGCGATTGTGACATAAGAGAAAGTCCTCCTTTACTTTGGGATAGAAGTCCGCGACTTTCATGATGCCTGTCAAGCAGAGCCGAACCACAAAATACATCGAATACATTTAAATGTACCAAATTTCACACAATAGGATGAGCGTAGCTCATGGCTACTTCCACATCATGCATTGTATCTTGGATCTATTGCGGACAACATGTGTTGACGCACAAAACGACAAGCAGGCCGAAACCGAACTCTATACCCTTATATTACACCTCTTACACATGAACATGAAAAAGAAATTTTTTACACTTGTGAAGATATTGTGAACATTGTAACAAAATCGATTTTTTTGTCAACCCGTTCAGGCAAGCCAAGGCGGCCAATCCTCCTGTCCAAGATCCGCTATCCTACCACATGTGGTATTAAGACAAGATCACATATGACCAGATGTGCGATATGTACACAAGGAAGGATTGGTTTGCTGATATTTACAGGAATTGTTTTCCAAATCCAATCATTTCGCGCAACGAAATTGGTCACTGTCGTTATTATGCAGCGATGAGCGCAGCCTTATTCCATCATGGAGACATCTTTTCTATTTCAAGTATGAACCTCTTGCGTCACGAATGCAAAAAAGACAGAAAGAAGGCCTGACGTATCGCCCTGCCTCCTGATATTTGTTTCCGCTGTTTGCCCAATCTGATCGTTACAATTAGGTCACACCATAACTATTTCTGGGGAATGCTGATCCATTCCTTCAAGCAACGCTTTTATTACAACGACAGCGGCTCGCTCCAATTCCTCCACTTCCAGAAGTATCGAGATAGCCTGATCAGCATGAAGCTTCTCATTAGGCAGTCCTCCATCTGGAAAAGGAAATAATTCCACGAGTGTATTTAATTTTTGGGACATGTTTCGATATAACTCTTCTGCCTGAAGACAGAATGGAATTAAACTGGAATAGCAGGCATTCGAAGCCCACTTTAGAGAAACTTCCTTGAAAAACTCACTTGCATAACGTCTTGCATCCCACAAAACCGCAATGTTATAGGCGTGACCGTTTGGTTCTACCCGTCTGTATTCTAGGGCTTCTCTCCAGACTGCATAGGCAGTCACACCACTGACTGTGTTCGGCAAGGTATACGCGTCCTCTCCACGATAATGAGCCAACACAGCTGTCAGTGCCCCGTGCAAGTTCATTTCTCGTATTATGCCATCCGATTCCGCTGCCAATACAAATACCTCCTGATTCACACCCCGGCCTACATGATCATAGGGAATTGTTCCTGATTTAATGAAATCGGTACCGTATAGGGTCCGGGCTGCATCATCATAGCCATAGATCAACCCGAATTCGGGAATATTCAGATCCCACACGACGGCCGGAATTCCCCGATGAATGGCGTAACGTATCAGGGAGAGGGCCTGGACAAGTCTTGGATTAAGCAACCTTTTCCCTTTCGCTTTCTCCTCTAGCATCGAAGGATCGACCAGATTGGCATTGAGTCCCGCATCGCTCGCCAAAGCCTCAACCGCATGGGAACGATAACCCATATGTTGCAATCCTCTTGTAAGCACCTCTTTGAAGTTATAGGCGGTAGGTCCAGCGATATGTATGTCCTGAGGCAGGATGGTTAGCCGAAAAGAAAGTCCACTCATCCCCATAACCATGGGGAGAGACGGAGATGGACCGGTATAACCTAACATCTCGTGAATGGATGCTGCTGCCGAGTTCCAAGTTTGGGGAGCCCGAAACGAAAGGGGTTCCTCCAGAGTCAATCGATTTTGCCCGAGTGAATTCCACTCTGCCAGCATTTCTTCTACAGATAAATGAATATGAAGCTGAGCCACTTTTTTACGTGAACGAGATAGAATTTGATACACATTGGCACTTGTCAGATTGAATTTGCAGGCCATTTCTTGCGGTGATAGCTGCTCCATCCAATATGATGTGAAGACCTGTTGTTCTCTTTCATTCAGACAACCCAACAGCCTGTGGAGATTGTTTCTCATTTCCTGCTGAGCAACAGCTTGATACGGATCATAGCCTGTCTCCTGCGATCTCCGATTTGAGTCATTCAAAAGATGATTCAGCGTTATGTCGAGCGAGTCTTGATCGCTCCATGAGGCATCATCGGCTCCAAATCCAAATGCAAAGAACGAAGAAAAATGTTCTTCCCGCAGCTGCTTTTGGCGCTGCATATGTGAGTATGCCTGATTACGCACAATGCGCTGCATCCAGGCCATAAAACGCTCAGCATTCTGAAGCTGTCCCATATGAATGAACGCACGAATAAGCCCATCCTGTAAAATGTCTTCTGCGAGATAAGAATCATACGTAAGTGATCGTACATATCGAAACAATTGCCCACGGTAACGGTGAATCAACTCTCCAAAGGCCTCTGTGTCCCCCGTTTGGGCTCGTTGGATAAGCGTGATATCCTGCTCCTTTTGCCGATCCTCTAATATCTCATCTTCCCCTGGTCTAATATGGCGATTGTTAGTTAATCCATCCATTTATATCTCCCTTTCTTATAGCACCGCTTCAATTTCATTACTCCATCTTCAAAATAGAAGCTTCGATCATGGCTTCCGTCTCCGCGAGTGCCACCATGATTGTCGCAGCAGCCTCCCAGTTCCGAGAGACAAGACGGGATTGGCATTCCCCGAATTGGCGGGATTGTGCGTATTTCAAAGCAGAAAGGTCAGGATGGATTGTGTTAAAAAACAAACCATAATCATGGGCACGACGTGCACCTACTGGCAGAGCAAAAAACACATAATGAGCCCACTCATTATCATCGATTGCTCCAGTACGAACCTGTTCCGCCTTATGCAGAATAGCTGAAGCTCCGGTTCGTCCTTCCTGTGCAGCGATATCATGGGTCTGTTCTGTAAGGGTTGATTTGAACCAAGTAAAAGCCCGGCGGTTAATCTCCTCCAGATCAGGATGTTCAATACGTTCAGGACTCCACCATCGTCGATACACACCGCTACTCCATGGGAATTCAGACTTCCATGCTTCCTCAAGTTTATCCAGTGTCAGGAAGACATTCGGAAATCCTGCCGGGTCATGCAGGCATATTTCATCGCCCCTCATATTGAGCGCAACTACATAATGATCGCTACCACCCAGGTTGGGAGAGTTGGGATTGTAGACGAGTTTGCCCATATCCAGCGGCCCCATCATCACAGGGCCCTGCTTCAAAGCCTCTCTTAGCTCGTCTACAGGCATCTCTGTACCCCGTGTTTGCACACTTTCGCGCACACTAAATCCCAGAATGCTCATCGCCTTGCTGATGGCCAGATCAGGACTGGAGGTACAGTTATCAAAAAACAGAAGGTCTTCCTGCGTGCGGAAAGCTCCCAGGGAAAAGCCACCTATAGCTTCAAGGACACTCGGGTCAACCTTTTCTCCGATAGACGACAGCAGCATTGAAGCTGAATTGGCGTAACAATACGCACCATTTCCAATATAATTGCTCATATCATAACATCCTCTCATTCCTTTAATGAAGCACGCGATTAAGCAATGCCTATACTTATACTGACTCTTCGTACAGATCATTTCTGACAGAATATCCAGAACAAATTTTTGACCGCCATGAAATAGTGAACGTTTAGAATGCCGGCATCCCGGTTAATAAGGACTACACCAGAAACGAAGGAGATGTTCGATATGAGTAATTCAACTGGCGATAAAATCAAAGCAGGCGTAAATAAAGCCAAAGGCGAAGTGAAGGATCAGATCGGTAATGCAACCAACAACAGATCCCTTCAGGCTGAGGGTAAAAAAGACAAAGCCAAAGGTGCTGTACAGGATAAAATTGCCGACATTAAAAAAGATCATCACTAGATCCTTTTAATGTGAGGTCCAGCAGCACGATCATTTCGTGCAATAGATCGTTATGAACTAGCCTAACTGTCCGTGTTCGGATGAAATCCGAAAATGAGACGGAGGCGCAAAAAAGCCAAGGAAGGTGTTACTCAATACACCCTTCCCTGGCTTTTTTTGTGCATTTTATACGGCTGGAACTGCGTATCTTGCCATATCGATAATGAAACTGCGCGTTTCCCTTGTTGTATGATATTCACGGCTGAATTGCCTTACCCATTCGGGATGTTCCTGGTACCAGCGGAAGGTTCTTTCCAATCCCTTTTCCAATGTGGTTTGAGGTAACCACCCCAATTCCGCCCGTAATCTTCCTGAATGTACGACCAGACTGGACCCTCTGGACTGGGTTGGCTCTTGCTCCCGAATCTCTACAGCAGCTACAGATCGATCCATCGGTTTCAATATCTCTCCGATCTCCTGCATGGTTGTCCCAAGCCCTGTCGAAATATTGTAAACCTGTCCGTCTTTGCCTTTCAGCATGATCTGTTCAATGGCCCGGAGGGCATCATCCACATACAAGAAATCACGCACTGCCGATCCCTGAATATCCAGAGGAAGTCCGTCCAACATCCGACCAAAATTTCGTGGAATAATACGGTCTGGCAATTGCCACGGACCATAGAGGTTGGTCAAACGAAAGAGTTTGACTGGAAGCTGGTAACATTGAGCGTAGGAATGAGCAAGCATTTCACAAGCGACTTTTGATGCAGAATAAGGAGAGACCGGCGCATACGGATCTGATTCATGATAGACCCTGCCCCAATCGCCGCCATACACTTCAACAGATGATGCAAGCAAGACAGGGATGTGATGTTCGGTAGCATATTGTAGAATAGCCTGGGTGCTGAGCGTATTATTGCGGAAGACTTCCCCTGGTTGATGATACGAATAATCCACGTGAGGCATGGCTGCCAGATGAATGATGTAATCTGTTCCAGAAGGCAGATGAATCCGGTTTGATGCAAGGTCACAACAGATGAATGGCATCTCGTGCAGAGGAGAGAAATGAACAAGCCTCTGACAATAATCATCCCGATCCAGAAGGGTAATTCGATGCCCCTTTTGCGCCAAATACTGTGACAGATTAAATCCCACAAATCCAGAAGCCCCTGTAATCACAATGTTCACACACGATTCCCCCTTGCGATTTATACAACGAGTGCATTGAAGAGAGTTTATGTACTGAGTATAACCTTAAAATGATACATTTTGTATCATTTTACAATTGTTTTTTGTTCGTCCTCGAGGATTTCGGGTAATTTATCATGAGGTGATATGAGATGAATGAATGGAAAAAGAATATAGAGACGTTATTTCTTCAGGATAACGGTGTGATTCCCAATCATCCGACCCTGCCTGTGCTTTTGTATAAGAACGTATGGGCTGAAGAGGCCCTTCAAGCAGAATCGTTGCTGAACCGTCATGGATGGGGAAATAGCTGGTTGAATGGTGTGTTCAATTATCATCATTATCATAGTAACGCACATGAGGCTCTTGCGGTGGTGAGTGGATTCGTGGAACTGATTCTAGGCGGAGAAAATGGCCAGAAAGTTTATCTTCAAACAGGCGATGTTGTCGTTCTTCCTGCCGGGACAGGGCATAAACGTCTGGAGGCCAGCACTGACTTTCGTATTGCCGGTGCCTACCCGGGCGGTATGAGTTACAACACACGTACAGGCGAGGACGCCGAACGTGCCAAGGCTCTTCAGGAAATCCGAGAGGTTCCGATTCCGGATACCGATCCGGTCTACGGGCAGGATGGTCCTCTAATGGAAATTTGGAGCGGGAAGAAGTCATAACCGATATGAAGAAAAGAATACTATTGGACCATGCACAGTTGAAGTTGGTTCAGTTTTTAACGAGAAACAAATAGACTGTTCCCCGGACATGTAGGAGTTATCCACCGGTGGAACAGTCTATTTAAGTGGAAATTATGAACATCTGGTATCGGAGACACTTCGTGATAATCTTCCTGATTGTGGAAGTGAAGTAAATGCTCAGATCTTCCGTTTTATTTCAAACTTTTCGATCACGTATCTTGTTTTCTATCTGTACGTTTCAGCCTTAGTCCCTTTCAGCGTTCGGCAAGCCGAACACTGTAATACCTCATTGCAAGTGGCTTTCCATCCATCTCAAGTTGGCCTTGCAGCACCAGTTGTCTTAGACGGTACTCCACGAACGCATCACCTATATGCTGGCTGCTCGTCCCAATCACTTCGCCCACAATACGAGCTGCTCGGATATACTTGCCTGGCTCCCAGTTCGGTGTCAGTTCCCTTACCTTCTGCATAATGTACTCGTCCAACGCATCTTCAGGTAGACTTCGAATCTCACCATTCTCCATCATACGCAATAGTCCGGGCTGTACCGAAAGTTCCAGCCAATCCTGTTCCAGTTGGAGGCGTTCTTGCTTGGACAGCGGCTTTTGCTCAGAGCAGACTTGCCACATCGCCAGAAGCTTTTCCGGAAGAATCTCGCCTGTGTGGAACACATCATATTGAACATCAGGTCTATTGAATAATTGCTGATATAAGCCGCTCGTTTCGATCAGATATATACGACTCTTACTGCTGCGCAATAGATGCATCGCATAGAGCAGTCCCGTCTTCTCACGTGCATTATTCGAATACCAGATGATGATTGACGTCTTGGAATCAATAGAATGCATTGTGGAGCTAAGCTCAAATATTGATTCAAGTTCATGCATGGCATAAGCCTCGCGGTCACTGAGACACATTCGTTCGGTCAGCCAAAGATACCTGCGCTGCAAATCTGCACGATGGGTCAGATCACCTAAAGGACCCACAGCATAATCATCATCCATAGAGAAAAAGCTCCGCTTTTCCTGATTAGGTAATGTGCTCATTCCCATTTTCAGACTACTCAGAGGTGATTCTCCAAACGTAATATGAATTTCATTTGGTTTGTCGGTCTCAGCCAGAGCTTGTTGTTCCAGCAATTCCAGATCAAAAGAGGTATCCATATTCCGAAACAGAGACTGTACCGCATCCGCAAAATCCACCTTTTCGCCCTGCTCTTCCTGCCGCTTGACCACGTGTGCTGATTTCATATAAAGTACACGCAGGGCTGAACGAAGTTCATTCTCATTCATGCGATTCAACAATCGACTGAAAGCAAAGATATCATCAATCATGCTGATCCTCCTCCTTCAAGCTATCGTCAATATTGACAGAAAATATATCTGAACACTGATATTCCTTTGTTTATGAGGAGATTGATTTTCCATCTGGTTGATTCAGATCTTGTAGATTCTCGCGTTCTGAAGATGACCGGGTAAAGTGTCGCTCCAGTTTGCGGCTTGCCCACAGGGATACCGCGATGAAGAGCAATACGCCCACCCATCGTACAGGGTGCTCCAAAAATTGTTCCACATTGGAACCGATATACGTAACAGAGAAGATCATGATCGCTTTACCACAGCCCACCGCAAGCAGGAAGGATAACAATCGCATTCGCGCGATACCTGCCGCCACATTAATAATGACAAACGGACCTACCGGGAAGATACTCAGCAGAAAAACATAACTGAATGCATTCCTTCGAATCCATACCATGCTGCGTTGCACACGAGGTTTGCGTGCCCATCGCTCTACAAAGGCGGATTTCCCAATCTCCCGCACAATCAGGAACGTAACGGTACAACCGAGCACCATGCCGATCCATGAATATAAAAACCCTGCCCACAGACCATATACCGCACCGTTCACGCCCACAATCAACAGCGTTGGAAGCGGTGGTACAAATGATTTCATAAACGTAAGCAAAATTCCCGGTAACGGGCCGAAAGAACGAAACTTCTCCAGCCAGAAACGAATATTTTCTTCCGTAATATATGACATAATATCCAATGCTGCTGGGGTCATTTGCATCCATCCAATCTATACAATCTAAATTCTTAGGTTTGATGTTCACTATACAATACATTTCATCATTCAACTGAATGATGAAGCTTCTTTCGCAACTCCCTCCCAGTATAACGTACATCTTCGATGAACACCGTTGTCAATTTGAAGAAATTATTGCACAGTGAACTGAATTCCCATCAAAATCTAAATGAAATCCAAAAAGCACACCTCGACCCTCTTGTGGTCTTGGAGTGCTCTTCATATCAAAACCCCGATTCCATGTTCGGGGGCATTTATCCTTCTTCCAGCTGCGCTTCCTGCATGGCCAGTTCAATCAATTCTGCCTGATGGGCAGCATTCCATTCGGGAATCCCGGAACGCATGAACTCTTCGGCATCCATTGCCGCTTTGGACTGGTTGCAGAGATTGCAGGCGCAGACACAGTTAAGTGGGGTGGTATGTCCACCTTTGGCACGCGGCAGCAGATGGTCGATTGTATCCCCATACGATCCACAGAAGTAACAGGTGTAGTGATCCCGCGTCAGAATATATCGCTTAAAATCCTTGTTGCTGAACAATCGGCGAATCGTGTATCGATTGACCACCACAGCAGCTTTTTCCTTCACCAGCGTGACCGCAAGCTCCATGTCCACTTCCTGATGCCAGCGTCTGCCCTTGTCGGTCTTGCCTCGCATCCGTACCATGCCTTGCCGGTTGGTCCGGAGCGAAGCCGGATCTTCCGGGTCGATAGCGACCGGGGCCGCCGGCGTCTGGCGGCGGGGACGGCCGTCCATGCCAGCCCCGTGACTACGGCTGGCATGCGCGGGTCGCTGCCCGGATGCACCGCGGGCAGCGTCTTCGCCGTTCGCCTTGGGCGCACGCTCCTTGCGCGCCTGGCGCGGCTTGGCCCCTGGCGAGCCAGGCTGGCGCACGGGCGCAGGAGGCCCTGCCTCCGCAGCAGCCCCCAGCGCTTGCCCCGGCTCGCGCCTGGTGGCGGCAGGCTGTGCCTCCGCCGCCGTAGGTGCAACGACCGTGGTGGCATCGCCACGGTCGCTCAGTGCCGGCGCATGGGCCTCAGCAGCTACGCTGCGGGTCTGCCCTGCGCCGGGCGCGAGCGCGCCAACACGCTTGCGGCGCCGCTTACGCTTGCTTTTGGCTGCGGTCGGTTGATCCGCAGCCATGGGCTCTGCTGCCGGGCCTTGCGGCTCAGCAGGCAGCAGAGCTTGGTGGGCCGCCGCAGCTTGTTCGGCGGCCTGCCCTGCAGCGGCAGCTCGCGCGCCAGCCCGCTGTGCAGTGCCCTTATCATTCGCAGCAGCATGACCCTCCTGCGAATGCCCTTCTTCCCCATGCCAGCGCTCACCTGGCTGTGGCTTATCTCCTACCTCACCCGCCAAACCATCCTGCTCCAGACTAGCCTCTTTCTGCTCATTACCTTTCATTCCCTCTATACGCTTGCTCTTCCTCCGTCTTCTCCGCTTCTTCCGAATTCCCGAAGAATAGGGAGAAGAAATCACCAAGTCAGCATGTTCATCGCCATCCGAAGATGTCGAATCCAATGTAGGTTGAAGCACCCGACTTCGATCTGGCGCAGCTGCCATAGCAGATCCCTGCTCCATACCATGAGCGATCTGACCTGCTTCATTTTTCGCAGAGACAGACGGTCTGGCAGTAACCGCACGGGTCACCATGCCATCCCGTTGACGCTCTATCTGTTCACCTGTGTCCTCGATTGAACGAGTACCGTGATCAGCCTGTCCACCATGCTGACGACAGCTGCGGCAGGCTCCCCGCCTGGCTCCGGGACCTGCCCGCTTTCCGGTTCTGCGCCGGAATTCGGACATCGGCCGCTGTTGTCCGCAATACATACATGTTTTGCTCAGTCGCGCTTCTTGTTCCGTCTTTCCTTGCCGGAAAGGGGCTGGACCCGTCTCCATGTTGTCACCTCGGTTCCGTATGAATCCGGTTTCTTTCTATTGTATCACATCTGCTCGTGAACACCCTCATGGCCATAGGCCTGATAATCTTTCGAGTTGTACTCCTGTGTCTGTTCATTACATTCGTGAAGAATGTGTTCCACATATTCCAATATATCCTGCATCGGTCTCCCGCATTTTTCGCATGTTGTCATGTTATTCACCTTAACCCTGTTATCTATAATGTATTATCGTTCCGCCTTATGATTACCCTTCAACCAGGAAAAAGAAACACTCGTTCCCCATATCTAGCATATCCGTATAGATAAAAAAAACGCTTCTTGTTCTCCCCTAAGGTCGACCAAGAAACGGTTTATTATTCCTGTATTGGAAAAGATCTTATCGAACGTCCAGTTGTCCCGATTTCTGTTGAGGTACCAGTCGCGGTTTCGGTTTCGGCAGATTGCCAAAGATGACCCATGCATATGGAACGAACCTTGCCGTCAATCCAACGACAATCCACGAAGCGATCAGAGCTACACCGAATCCTCCGGCATACCAAAGATGCACTAACCAGGAGACTCCTGTTTGCGGTGGAAATTCACGATACACCAGCAGGAAGAAGGGATGGATCAGATAGATCCCAAACGACAGAGCCCCAAGCCGGTTTAACGGCTTCACGATCAGTGATGGCCCTTTGCGATAGAGCAGATAAGCGACCTGGATCAGTACAAGCGCACAGGCGAAAGTATGAACATTCCAGAAGAATTCATACCACAGTGTGTTATACGTTGCGATCTTCAGACGCAGCAGATAATAGATATACACATGTCCAAGTCCGGCAATGATCCACACCGCCCAGAGCAGAATCCATGAAGCTACGCGCCCTTTGGTTGCATTGGCCCGGCTGATGACGAACCATTGCTTGATTTTAGGGAAATACACCCCAATAAAAGCACCCAGCATAAAATAGGAAAAATACGAGAACGCCCAGCTTCCCTTGTTGGGTACCTGGAATCCATATTTATTACTTACGATGAATGCCCATTGAATCAATAATCCAATCGGTACAGACCATTTCACCACAGAAGGATATTTCTTAAGCAGCCATAATACCAATGGGAATAACAGATAGAATTGCATATTAATGAATACAAAGTACAGATGAGTATATGCTTTCCCCGTAAACAACTTCGTTATGAAGCTTACAGTCGATTCGCCGAACGGTCGACCCTGATAGTGCGTAAAGTGCAGGATAACAAAATACATCAATGAGAACAGGAAATATGGAAGCAAAATATACACGAATCTTTTCTTGTAAAAGTTACTCACGAGTTTCTTGTCCAGCGGACGGGAATAATAGTTATAGAACAGCACGAAACTACTCATAAAAATAAAGGTTGGCGTACCATATTTCATAAATATATTGATAAAGTTGTACAGCCAGTAGTAGCCTGAGCCCGTCATGTCCACCGTCGCATAAGACGTGGAATGCACGCACAGTACGCCGATAATTGCCATGGCACGTACCAGATTCAGCTCTGGAATTCGCTCTCTTTTCAGTGTTTCACTCATGTTCAGGTTTCTCCTTCATGTGTTCGTCAATATGTCAGATATGACTTAATACATTAAAGCTCTCTATCTATTAAAAGCCATATTGCTTAAGAAGGGTAGTCCAATTTCTTAATAATTCCTAAATTTTCAACACATTTCACACTATTTTCATGTCTATATATGTAAAAAAGACCGCGAGTACGCGGTCTTTCCAACATCCTGCTTACAACCAAATAATTGTTGGTTCAACCGGATGAGAATGGTAAATTTGGGTTAGAGGCATAAACCTGCCCTGCCTGAGTCTACTTCCCACGACTCGCCAGAATCTGTTTGTACACCTCAATTGCTGCCTGTCTCGATGCCTTCAGATCCACAATGGCATCTTTGCGCGGCTGATGGATGTCTTTGCAGTGCAAGTCTTTCAATTCAGGCAACCACTTGCGAATATAATCGCCTTGCGGATCATATTTCTCGGATTGCGTTACCGGGTTGTTCACCCGAAAATACGGAGCCGCATTCTCCCCAAGCGAGGCACACCATAGCCAGTTACCACGGTTCTGAATGTTATCATAGTCACTCAGCTTGCGCCTGAAATAGGCTTCACCCAATGTAAACGGGCATTGCAGGTTTTTGGTGAGAAACATCGCCGTGAGAATCCGCAACCGGTTCGGCATATGTCCGGTTTCATTCAGTTCCGTCATGGCTGCATCAATAATCGGAATGCCCGTCTCCGCCCTGCACCACCGTTCAAAATGATCGTCATGGAGAGACGAGAGATCGTACACCTTTTCATATGTAAAATAGTGACTCTCATAGACCGCCCGATACAGATAGAAGTCGCGGAAACACAGCTGCCTGATCCACTCTCCAGCTTCCGCCGTGCGATTCGCGGCATCGTACATTTTGCGGATAGACACGGCTCCAACCGCTACATACGAGCTGAGATGACTCGGCTCGTAAGCCTCATACTCATCTCGATGATCCCCATATTCAGCAATTCGATCCGATAAGAATTGATCCAGTAGCAGATGCGGGTCCTCGTCATTCGAACCACTGTCCTCCAGCAACTCTGAAGGTACCCTCATCACATCCGGCCATTCAATCGGACGATCGCTCACCCTCAACTCGGCAACCGTTGTTGCCGAAGGAGGATTGGGATGTTCATTCATGAATTCCACCCACCGCCGATGAAAAGCCGCAAATACCTTATAAGGCTCCGACTTGCCCGTGAAATTCGCGAATCCATTCAGATCCATCAGCAGATGATCCGTCAGTTGCGTGAAGGAAACCTCGTGTGCCTCGCTGACTTTGCGTATGGCCCTATCCCGCTCAATTGCATATGGCGTCATGTCCCGATGGACGACAATCTCATCGATCTCGCCTTTGAATTCGTTCAGGATAAAATCAACCACTTCAGCCGGTTTGCCATAAACAACATGCAGTTTTCGTTTGGCTTCAAGATACTGCCTGCCTAATGCCGCTGCATGCTGTCTAAAATTCACACCGCTGTGTTCCTTCTCTCGACCTTGCCGCAGGAGAAATGAATCATAGATGAGAACATGCACACTCTCTTCTTCGTGTTCCCGCAAATAATCGAATGCCGCCAGATCATCCGTACGCAAATCTTTACGGTGTATGAATAGCTTCATGCCTCACCCTCCTGTCTGAATTCATGTTTATTTATCCGTTAAATTCTGATATAACCTGCTTGTCTCCGGCTCTGGCTGATGTCCCAGATCCTCATTCAGGGTCAATGTAAATGAATGATATAAACGAAGTATGCCTTGCTGATCATCCATGGATGCATACACTTCCATCATGAGTCGGCAAATTTCTTCCGAATAAGGCTCCCGTTCCTGCAATAACGTTAATTGCTCAATCGCTTCCTTGCCACGACCATGCTCCATATCCCATCTCGCGATATCCATAACCAGCCCTGTATACTTGCGTCTGAGTTCTCTTGCTTTGGCCTGTGCCCAACGATAATCATGCTCTTCCAGATAATCGGCACGATAGAGTGGAATCATATGCCTCAAATCATCGACATTGTCTGATGTGATGGCGTTGTAGACCATGGCTTTTTCAAATTGATCCACATCACTTACCAGATTGCCTGATAACAGACGATAGCGGTTCATATTGTACTCCAGCTTGCCTGTCATGTTCCATTCCTTAAAAAGCTTTCGAATCTGGTACACGGAGGTATGTAGATGGGTTAGACCTTTTTCCTGGGAAACATCACCCCATAGCTGATCAAGCAGAATCTCCTTGCTTACCCACTCTTCCCTGTGATGAAACAAAAAAGCAAATAGTTCCTGCGCTTTGGTTGTGCGCCACTTATGTTTCTCGGCACCCTGATCAAGACTTCTATAGATATCCAGATGTTTGAACGTCAGCAGCCCTGGAACTTCCGTATCCAGTTCCACAGAGGCAGGTTCCGATGCCTGTAGCTCGGCGGTGGCTGCAACCTGGGAATTATACGACATTATACCCGCGATCCGATCAATGGTTTTGGCCAATCGTGCGGAGCTTACCGGTTTAAGCACATAATCCAGTGCATGCAGTTCGAATGCTTCCACTGCATGGTCCGCATAAGCCGTCACAAAGATGATGCGAATACTCTGATCCAATTGCTGTATATATTCAGCCGCTTCCAGGCCATTCATTTCCGGCATTCCAATGTCCAAAAATACAACATCTACACGTTCCTTTGCCAGAAAATGCAGACCATCACGAGCCGTTGAAAAACATTGCACGGGTGTAATTCGTCCGTCCGTTCGTAGTAGGCGCTCCAGATGAAGCTGCGCTGGCTTCTCATCATCGATCACAATGGCTCTCACCGTTCTTTCAGCCTCCTGCCATGAAAGATTCAATAGGAATACCGATTTTATCGGCATCCGCTTTATTAGTCTGTTAACCATAATTGCTTAACTCGGCACATTATTTGGCATAATCCACCTTTTGCACAGGGATGCGGAATCGGATCTGCGTGCCTTTACCCACATGGCTATGAATCTCCAGTCCCTGACCATAGAGAGACGTCAGGCGACGGTTTATATTTTGCAGCCCGACACCTCCAGGACCTTCGGTGTTCCCAGACTTGACCTGAGCCATACGCTCAGGAGGGATACCCACACCATCATCCTGAACCTGTACGACCACATGCTCACTTTCTTTGAAAATCCTAAGATGAACTGTCCCGCCGGCTGCCCGCTCCATCACGCCGTGTCGAATGGCATTCTCCACAAGCGGCTGGATGCTGAGAGGTGGCAGATAGAGCTGCACGTCCGGTTCCACCTCATATTCAACCACCAGTCTTTCCTCAAATCTGGCCTGTTCCAGATGCACGTAAGACTCTACCAATTCCAACTCTTTGGTCAAAGGAACAAGCTGCTCCCTGTTCTGGAAGTCAAAGCTTCCACGCAGGTAATGACTCAATTCAATCAGCAGATCGGTTGCTTTGTCCGGATTCACTGCACAGGTCGCGATAATGACATTGAGTGCATTATATAGAAAGTGCGGCTTGATCTGGGCCTGCAAAAAGGCCATTTCAGTGCGAATAGCTTCCTGTACCGAACTCCGCATTTCAATTAACGTCCGAACTCTAGCTCGCAATTCACCAGCATCCACCGGTTTGCTCAGGAAGTCATTGGCCCCCGCCTGAAATCCATGTTTGATATCCTCAGGCAATCCTCGGGCGGTCAGCATCAGAATCGGCAACTCAGACAAAGAACTGTGCTCGCGCAGCTTGCGACATAACTCAAGCCCGGACATTTTGGGCATCATCCAGTCCGTAATAACAAGATCAATGGACGGGAATTCTTCTCGGAGTTTCAATGCAGTGGACCCGCTGTCCGCTGCAATCACACGATACCGTTCCGTCGATAACAGGTTAAGCAAGACCTGTCGATTGACGGGATCATCGTCTACAATCAGAATCGTGTGCTCCGCTTCTGCAAGATCTTCCTGCTCATCTGACTCTCTTATCACAAGCTCCTTTGCCTCCGCCCCTTGTGCAGCAACATATCGTGCCTCAGTTGGTTTCGACTGAGATTGCAGCAGCGGCAACTTCATAACAGGCAGGGTGAAATGAAAGGTCGAACCTTGCCCCGGCTCCGATTCAACCCAGATCTCACCTCCGCCAAGCTCGACAAGTTTTCGTGTAATACTCAGACCGAGTCCAGTTCCATCATTCACCCGCTCCACTGTACCGTTACTCTGCTCATACGCCTGGAAAATATCTTCTTGTTTGTCCAGGGCGATGCCCACCCCCGTATCAGCAACCGATACCTTCACCCAGTCCCCTTCGACACTGGCGTACAATCGAATCTCACCCTGCTCAGTATACTTATAGGCGTTACCCAGCAGGTTATACAAAACCTGTCGGAGACGGTCTTCATCTGCCTCAACAAGCGGCAACGACTGGGGCCATTGCTGAATCAATATAACTGGCTTGTCCTCAAACGTGAAACCCGAGACTTCAACTACAGTACGAGCAACGGATTCCAGATCAACAGCTACCCGTTTCAACTCAATCTCACTATTTTTTAATTTGGAAAAATCTAAAATGTCGTTAACCAGCAGTGAAAGGCGCTTGCCGGTTGAAGTAATCATGGACAGATTTTTGGCTTGCTTGGGTGTGACTGCTCCGGCCGCCCCTTCCAGCATCGATTGCGCAATATTAATGATGCCATGCAGGGGAGTTCGCAGCTCATGAGACGTATTCGCCATGAACTCGTCCTTGAGGCTGTCAATGGCAAGCAAACGCTCCGACAGGGCTTCCACGTCGCGGAATGATTGTGCGAAGCGGATTGCGGTCACAATCATCTGGGCAAATACAAATAATAAAAGTTCAATCAGCGCAAAGAACGCTGTGTCTAGGGTAGTGAACGCACCAAGCGTATGCAACACAACAACCATGAGTATGCTCATCATGCTCACCAATGCAACGTGGCTATCATTCAGCTGCCCTTTTAACCAATAGAACATGGCTCGCAGCGCATAGAACATGACAACAAGCGAGATCAGCAACATAGGGAGCTCGAGCATCGAGAATATAGCCGGAGGGAGCGTAAGACCCACAATGGTCTGGGTAACGATTAGCACGACAGCCAGACGTACAAACCACTGATGAACTGCTCCTGGCACACGGGCATCCATATACCGAAGCAAAAAGTAATAGGCAAAGGCTGAGCTAAGGAGCTGAATTCGAAGCATCTCATTATTGGTCAGAAACGGTACAAACGTTCCAAGTAACTTCTCCCCATGTGTCAGAGCGTATAACGCACCGGAAAGGCTGAATAATCCGAGGAAACGTAGCTCCTTCTCCGTACGCCGTAATCTGAACAGAAGTAGAAAAAAGGCGGCAGGCAAGATAAAGCCGAATAAGGTCATCAGATCCTTGAGCCAATCTTGTTGCTGGCTTTTCAGAATACTATGCTCGTCTCCAAACAAAATCGGCGCTACAATGCCCCCAGAGGAATAACTATAGTTCGATACCTGAATGATAATGTCAGCCGTGTTGCCTTCAATGGACGTGAACCCTGTAAAGGGCAGGTTTAATTGTACATCTATGTCCGGGGTCTTTCCTGGCAGGCCTTTGCCGCCAATCTCTTTACCATCGATAAATACCCGGTGAGCCATGCGTATATTCTTCGTGCGTATGCCATAATCATTTTTCGTCGTTCGGGGGGGAAGCTGGACTTGCATATGATAGGTTCCATAACCATGTGCTTGCCCGAGAGATTTGTTCCATCGGGCCGGGACCTGAGTGCCAGACGAAGCCGGCAATGGCTTGCGACCAGATACACTCGCTTCAATATCTGCCGGGCTCAGTAACTGCCCAGGGTAGAAATCCCAGACTCCCTTTAAAGACGCTGCACCCTTGCGATCAAAGTCCCATTGGGTCAGGTCAATTTTTCCATCCGTAGCCTGGGGGTTACCCCGCTCGCTAATTAACGTCTGGGCAATCCAGCCCAGCGGAAAAATGACAATGCATATGAAACTTATGGTCAGCATAATCCAGTGTTTTCTCATCTATGTATTCCTTCCATCCACAAGGGCGAGAGACGTCTAATTTTGTCGTTTTATTCCTATAAATCATTTTAAACGTTTCCAGTGCTCACTGAAATAGTTTCCGTATCATAATCGGTTAACTTCCTTATAATTTGAAGGTTTTCTGTCTCTTTCCGTTGAATCTTAGTACATCAAAGAACCCCAGGCCGATGTTCACCCGAATAAACGGGCGAGATGTCCTGAGGTTGATTGAATGAATAAGCTTAGATGATGATCTTTTTTTGAATCTGATTCTGGAATCTGAATCTCACTGATTATTTAACAACTTGGGCAAGCTTCTGAACAATTCCGGCCCATCCTTGTTCCATACGTTCCCGCACCATGGCATGTGCTTGTCCAAACTCGGTTAGTTTATCCGCATCCCAGCCGCTGTGAATCAGTGTGAAATCCGTACCTTCCGGCTGTTCATTCAGTTGGAACGTCAACGTCCAGTCCTTACCCCAGCGGAATGACAGCTTGTGCAACGGTAGAACTTCCGTCACCTGACATGGTGATTGACCGAAGGGGCCTGCTTCCAATATAAACTCGTGCCCTTCCACGGGTTCCAAATTGCCTGGCATGAACCAAGCCTCCAGTCCTTGCGCGGTCGAGACCATCTCCCACACCTTCTCTACAGGTGCATGGAGCACAAGTTCCTCCCGGATATCCGGTAATGCGCTTGATGATGATTCCACTCGTATCGCCTCCTTGGATATATTTATTCATTGTTTGGGATTTTAAGATTCATGTCAAATGGGTTCATATAACGGACAAAAAAGGTGTTGACCTCTATTGTGATCTCACCCCATAATTGGAATATACTACATATAAGGTGCGTGATTTCCTATGATAGTCTGCTCTGAAAAATCCAATTCCAACCGTTGCCGGAAGGGATAATCTTAACAAGTTCCTTCCACGTTTGCAATTCATTATATCAAAATGTGGGGGACACCTATACTATGTCATTCAGTTATTACGGTCCATTATGCACCGCCGTTTATGATCTAACCAAACCCGTGGGACACTCCTTGGGAGGAGACATTGAATTCTATCGCCATTATCTTCAAGGCTGCAAAGGACGGATCCTTGAAGCCATGTCGGGATCAGGCCGAGTGCTCATTCCTTTGCTTGAAGCAGGCTTGAAGGTGGATGGAATTGATTATTCAACCGATATGATTGAATCTTGCCGTTCTCGTTGCACCGAGCGGGCATTACCTATGCCTGAGCTGTTTGTTGCCAATCTGGAGAAGCTCGACCTTCCGCACCGATACGAAACCATTATTATTCCTGGAGGTTCCTTGCTCCTCATTCAAGACAGAGAGGCTTCGATTAACGCATTGCGTAATCTATTTCAACATTTGGTACCTGGCGGCAGGCTCGTGTTTGATCTGTTTCTACCCGATGTGACACAGCCCTCTTCGATAGAAACATCAACCGTTCCATTACCCGATGGTGATACGATCACAGTAGAAGTCAGAACCATTGAAGTGAACCTTCTAAACCAATATAAAACAAATCTGATTCGCTACGAACAATGGCATCAGGGTCAACTTGTCGCTACAGAGATGCAACAACTCACGCTGCGTTGGTACGGCATAGAAGAGTTACGCCTGATTCTCGAACACATTGGTTTCTCTGATATTAAAGTGTACGCCGACTTTAACCCGGATCAGCCACCTACACAGTCGAATCAAAAATTCGTCTATGAAGCAACTCGAAGAGCATAATCATCCGTAATTGAGTGTACTTGCTTCTCATCATACAGATAAGGCCACAGCATAAGGTTTAACCCATGCTGTGGCCTTTTTTACTATATAAGATTTGCAATAACATTTACACGAGAACGCAGAGGGCAGAAATAGCCTGAAGAAGCAACGCGTTCGCCTTTATCCTCAGATTTCCACCTTTGGAAAAGTGAATCAAAAAATCTGAGGATAACAGCGATCGGAAGGCTGTTCTGTCATCGGAGTGGCAAGTTTAAATAGGATTCATAGCAAATTAGTATCCACGAGAATATTGCTCTGCAATGGCAGCTTGATCCTTGCTGACACCCAGTTCTAGAGCGGCATGGTTCGCCCAGTACGGATCACGCAGCATGCCTCTGCCCACGGCAACCAGATCCGCGTCGCCGTTTCCAATCACCGCCTGAGCCAATGCTGCATCCTCCAGCATACCCACTGCGATGACAGGAACGTTAAGTTCTTCACGGAAGCGACGGGCAAATGGTACCTGATACCCCGGATAGTTCCCCGGTTTCCGCTGTCCGGAAGGTCCTTCGCCACCTGAACTGATATGGAACATGTCCACGCCTGCATCTTGGTAGGCACGAGCAATACTGATCGTATGGTCGATGTCATACCCGCCATCCGCGTATTCGACAGCTGAAACCCGCATAATCAGCGGCATGTCTGCTGGCATTTCTTTTTTCACTGCCCGAATGACTTCAACGCCGAAACGGGACAGATCCTGCCCATATACATCCTCACGATGATTCATCAGCGGGGAATGGAACTGGTGGATCAGGTATCCGTGTGCGCCATGCAGCTCAATGGTATCCACTCCAGCCTGTACTGCGCGGCGAACACCGTCTGCGAACTTCTGCACCATAGCTTCTACCTCTTCCGTACTTAACGCACGCGGCTCCTTGTACTTTTCTCCCGGGAATGTGACTACCGAAGGAGCAACCGGCTGCGCTGCATCCTCTGCTTTTCGTCCCGCATGTGCGATCTGAATGGCTACTTTGGAGCCGTAGGCATGGATTCCGTCTACAAGTTTGGTGAAGGCAGGTACATGCTCATCTGACCATATCCCCAAGTCATTATCGGTAATACGTCCATCCGGGTCGACATCGGTCATCTCGATCACGATGAGTCCTGTACCTCCAACCGCACGGCTTACATAGTGAACCTGATGCCAATCGTTTGGAATACCATCCTTCGCAGTGACAGAATATTGGCACATCGGTGCCATAACGACACGGTTATTTAATTGCAGGCTCTTGAATTGATAAGGCGAAAATAATTGCTCAGTCATCGTTGCTGCATCTCCTGTTCCTTGATCATGATATATATGAAGCCTTACTTATTGTCCAAATCCGAAAACAGTTTTCCATTCTTGCCGTAATTGTCTTTCTCCAAATCCTCAATGAAGATAAAGACTTTGCTCGGATCAACATCCAGTGTCTCACAAGCCACCTGAGTCATACGTTCAATCAACTGACGTTTCTGCTCAACCGACTTGCCTTCCAGTACCTTAACCGTGATAAATGGCATGTCTAGAACCCATCCTTTCTTCACAATTTATTATGAACCTTAGTTATAGAAATACAAGTACGTACATTTTTGTGACCTAGTACCCTTTTTGATACCTAGTCATGCTCATATTTCGGCTCTGCCCCATTCTGGAAATGACTGCAAAACATGATATGATAACTATAGAGAGCCACAATAATTAATATACCCAATTTACATAAGTTGTGACGAACGGATACACGATAACGGAGAGGACAGAAATAATCTGTAGAAGCAGAGCTAATAGCTTTCTGCAAGAAAGCTACTTCGAAAGCATACACTTCGCCCAAAAGGTTGTTCTGGACTCGTAGTGGATCAGTGTAAAACAAGTAGCTCAACTTATATACTACTCAAGCTAGGGAGAGAAAATAGATGAAAGATATATTAATTCAAAGACTAAGTACTTATGTTCAGATGGATACCCAATCCGATGAGAATAGTGAGACCTGCCCCTCCACACCCGGCCAACTGGCCTTGGGCAAACTGCTCGTTGAAGAATGCACCTTCATTGGTCTACAAGATGTGACGATGGATGAGAATGGTTATGTCATGGCTACCCTGCCATCCAATACCGACAAGGATGTTCCCGTCATTGGTTTCCTGGCTCACCTCGATACAGCGACCGACTTTACTGGCAAAAATGTTAAACCACAGGTTATCGATAACTACGACGGTGCTGACATTGTGCTGAACTCGGAACTGGATGTAGTGCTGTCCAACAAGGATTTCCCGGAACTGCACGAGTATAAAGGCCACACCTTGATCACAACCGACGGGACAACGTTGCTTGGTGCAGATAATAAGGCAGGCATTGCCGAGATTATGACCGCGATGGCCTATCTGATTGAGCACCCGGAAGTGAAACACGGTAAGATTCGGGTTGCTTTTACCCCGGATGAAGAGATTGGCCGTGGACCGCACAAATTCGACGTAGCTACTTTTGGAGCCAAATATGCGTACACGGTTGATGGTGGACCGCTTGGCGAGCTGGAATACGAGAGCTTTAATGCAGCAGCAGCCAAAATTACCGTACGAGGCACCAATGTACATCCCGGAACAGCGAAGGATAAGATGGTGAACTCTCTGAAAATTGCGATGGAATTGAATCGACGCCTGCCTGTGGAGGAAGCTCCTGAATTCACGGACGGTTATGATGGTTTCTACCATCTGTTGTCTCTGGAGGGTGACGTTGAACTGACTAAGATGAGTTACATCATCCGTGATTTCAACCGGGAGAAGTTTGAAGAGCGCAAAACAAATCTGGTCCATATCGCGAACGAACTGAAGACCAAGTATGGAGAGAGAAGCATTACGGTTGAATTGAATGACCAGTACTATAACATGCGCGAGAAAATTGAACCTGTACGCCAGATCGTCGACATTGCTCATGAAGCCATGACCCGACTGGATATCGAACCTGTTATTCGTCCCATCCGGGGAGGGACAGATGGTTCCCAGCTATCCTATATGGGCATGCCAACACCAAATATCTTTACTGGCGGTGAGAACTACCATGGCAAATTCGAATATGTATCGGTAGACAATATGGTGAAGGCAACTCATGTCATTGTAGAGATCGCTCAATTGTTCGAGCAACGCGGAGATATCTAATTCACTTGAATTGCAGCGCAAAAAGAGCGCCCCTTGGTATATTTCGGGAGGGTGCCTCTTTGTTGTGCCGTATTGTATTTTATTGCGTCACGTCATGTCGCATAGATATGCAGGCTTAGTCTTTATTTTAAAATGCCATCACTCATATATATTGCCTCCTGCGATGACACGCAACTGTTCCAGATCACAGATCACGAGCTTTCGCTGCACTTTGCAAATAATGTTTCGATTACACAGATCTTGAACGACTCTATTAAGATGTCTATAGCTGGTACCCAGCATATCGGCCAGTTCGGTGAGCTTGGAGGTCTGGATCTCTTCCGAAGAGGACTCGCCCTGGCCCATTGTGGACAACAGATAGCTGGCAAATCTGCTCTCGACTGGATATAACATATTCAGACTCGACAAGTTGGAAAAGGTATACAATTTGTGCGTAACTTGACTCAGCATAAAGTGAAGAAACTTAGGGTTCTCTGCATACGTATTCTGGAGAGCGCGATAACTGATACCCAGCAGCAGGCTTTTGCTCACAGACTCAACCGTATTCATAGCCTCCTTGCCATTCACCAGTTCCAAATCTCCCACGAGCGAAAGTGGTGTACTGAAACGAAGCAACAGAGACTTTCCGTTAGGCAGAGTGGTATAGATCTTGAGCTTGCCCTGCACGAGAAAATACAATCGCTCAGGTCGCTCACCTTTGGCACAGATCATCTCGCCCTTCGTAGCCTCAAGTAGTCGCAACTCAGCGAGTGCAGACTCATCCAGCACCTGATCCAACCCATTCTCACGGGCGAGTTGCCGTACAAGTCCAAAGTCCATGATTTCTTTCATTCCGACTTCCCCTCCGTTGTCGTATATACCGTATGTAAAAGGACATATGTCCCATAATTGATATACATTCGTACAAATATCTTGATATAAAAATAGTTACAACTAACACTTATATCCAGTAAAACAGTTCAACTGGGAAATATTTTAAAATTTAATCATAAAATGTTCATTCTTTCATGCAAAATGCCGTTCACGAAAAGCCATTTCCGACCGATGAAAGATAGAGCATTCCATAGATCGTTAAATATATTACATTCAAATATTGAAAGGATGGTCCTCTTCCATGAACGTTGTAGATGCCCTGCTTAAAGTAATGCCTTATATCAGCAAGATCCTTAGAGAACCAGCCAGTTTAACTGTATATGATCACGAAAAGGTGTTGGAGGTTATTACTACCGACAAGTTTGACCTTGGTTTTGAAAAAGGAATGGCGCTCTTGGACTCATTCCAGAACTTTTCCGTCTTGAAAAACGGAAGAGAAGCCAGTCTTTCCACGATTCCCAAGGAGGTTTACGGTATTGAACTCGATACCCTGAACATTCCGATCTTTGATGATAAGCAAAATGTTGTTGCTGTTTTCTGTGTATCTTACGACCAATCCAATCAGAACCAGCTTGAAGACATTATACAAGAAAATCAAACCATCAATGGAAACCTCGTTGATATGGTGCAGCATGTCGCCGCTCATGCCGAAGAATTGCAAGCAACCAGTGAACAGATCTTGCAGAACACAAGACTTGCTGTTCAGAACTCTTCCCAAATCAACAAGGTAGCCGGATTCATTCGTGAAATCTCCGAACAAACCAATTTGCTTGGCCTGAATGCCGCTATTGAAGCTGCTCGTGTTGGTGAAGCTGGTGCCGGCTTCGGCGTGGTGGCTTCGGAAGTACGCAAACTCTCTGTGGATGCCAAACAGGCTACAAGTGATATCGATACCAGCCTGAGAGATGTACAACAGGTTATCAAACAGATGGAAGTTGAAGTCTCCCAGATTGCTGCCTCTTCACAGGAACAAGCAACGCTTGTCGCATCCTTTACGGATGTGATTGAGCAGCTTAATGAAACAGGCGAGCGAATGAAAGTTCTGTCAGAGCAACTGATCAGCTATTCGGTTAATAAATAAATTATATGTATATCCAGATGGACTTCAACTCGTGTGAAGATACATCTTATATGCAACAAACAGGACTCGGGTTGCCCATGATGGATAATCCAAGTCCTGTTTTTTTGTTATGTCCATTTGTATATAACCAACGATATTCAGATGAAATCTTAATTGGCTACATGTATTGATTTATCTCCAATAACTTCTTCTTCCGACTGCCAGCACTCCACTTCACCCGGAATATGAATCCGGTCACGCGTAAAGACGGGATCACGTCCTTCAGCCTTCTGTTTCTTGTAGTCCTTCAATGCTTCAAAGGTGACCTTGGACAGCAGCAAGATGGCAATCAGGTTAACCACCACCATCAGCCCCATGAACAGGTCAGCCAAATCCCACACTAGCTGAACTTTGGCAACTGCACCAAACACCACCATCGCGATGACGCAAATGCGGTATACCCACAGCCAAACTTTGTTGGATTTGATAAACTCAATGTTGGTTTCCCCGTAGTAATAATTTCCGATTAGTGTACTGAAGGCAAACAGGAACACCATAACCGCCAGGAATCCCGATGCCCATGAACCAATATGGACACTTAATGCAGCCTGAGTTAACTCAATGCCACCCAGACTGGAGCCTTTGTACACTCCTGATAGCAAAATAATCATGGCTGTGCTTGTACATATCACCAACGTATCTGTCAGCACGCCAAACGCCTGAATAAGTCCCTGTTTCACCGGATGTGTTGTATCCGCCGTTGCAGCAGCATTCGGGGCACTACCCATGCCCGCCTCATTGGAGAACAATCCGCGTTTTACACCGTTCATCAGTGCAGCGCCCAACGTTCCACCAGCTACCTGTTCAATGCCGAAGGCATTTTTGACGATCAACGCAATCATGGCCGGAAGCTGGGTAATGTTCGCCAGCACCACAAAAGCCGCCACCCCAATGTACAATACGGCCAGTACAACCACGATGTATTCCGATGCTTTTGCGATACGTTTGACACCGCCCATAATAATTCCTGCAAATACCACGGCCATAATGATCCCTACCGTTAACCGATCCGTACCAAATGAGTTTTGGAATGCAACGGTAATCGTGTTCGATTGCACCGCATTAAAGACCAAACCGAATGAAAGCGTAATGAGAATGGCGAATAAAATTCCCATCCAGCGCTTGCCTAGCCCACGCTCCATATAATACGCCGGACCCCCGCGGAATCCGCCCTTATCCTTCACTTTATAGATCTGAGCCAGCGTGCTCTCCACAAAACTGGAGGCAGAACCAATAATCGCAATAACCCACATCCAGAATACAGCTCCTGGTCCTCCCAGTGCGATGGCCAGTGCAATACCCGTAATATTCCCTGTACCTACACGGGCCGCCATACTGATACAGAACGCCTGAAAAGGTGAAATTTTGCCTGGTTCCTTGCTTTTCGGCTCTAGAAGCACCTTCACCATATCTCCAATCATGCGGAATTGCATGAATCGGGTCTTGGTGGTGAAGTATATCCCACATACTACCAATAGTATAATTAACACTTTGGACCATAGAAAATCATTGAAAATGACGACAATATCTTGTATTGTTTGCTCCATTGGTATGCCCCTTTTTATGGTGTATTTCAAGTACAGAGATGGGTCACGTGAAAAGTTTGTACCATTCTGCACAACACTTGCCCAGACTTCGGGATGTTACTTATACTACAAGGGCATCTACGAAAATCGACAAATACCTACATGCAATTTCTAGATTTATTTTAAAAATGGGCTTTGATCGCCCAATCATTGTCATTTAACCTGACATGTCAGGTTCTATGCAAGAAGGAAAAGAACGATTACACTGGAACGAGAGTTCATGGCGGAGTTAACCGCCTTTACCATAGATTTATCAATCACACCATTCACAGAGAAAGGGAATGACTGACATGCGTTATTTTATCGTGGATGATGATCCTGGCGTTCGTTCCATGTTGATGGATATTATTGAAGATGAAGGGCTTGGCGATATTGCCGGGGAAGCTGAGGACGGAGCACATATTCACGCGGAACTGTTGGAACTGCATAAGGTGGATGTTCTTCTGATTGATCTGTTGATGCCACAACGAGACGGGATTCAGACCGTACGGGCGCTTGAAGGAAGGTTCGAGGGTAAGATCGTCATGATCTCCCAGATCGAGTCGAAAAATATGATCGGAGAAGCCTATTCGCTAGGCGTTGAATATTATATTACGAAGCCCATTAACCGATTGGAGATTCTATCTGTTCTGCGTCTGGTCAGCGAAAGGCTTCGGATGCAGCAATCCATCGCAGATATTCAGCGGACATTGCAGGGACTGTCCGGTTTGCACCCTAACGAGCGAACTGCGGCTCCGGTTCCCGACAAAACAATTACGACAGCAGGACATTTCCTGCTGTCCGAGATGGGCATGATCGGCGAAGCGGGCAGCAGGGATCTGCTGGACATGCTGGAATATCTGGAGCAGGTAGAGACCGATGAGCATAAGTTGTCTCCCTATACGTTCCCGTCCCTCAAAGACATCTTTCAGAACGTAGCGATACGCAAGCTGGGAGAGAACGCCTCACTCGCAGAGATTAACAAGGAGATCAAGGCATCGGAACAACGTGTTCGCAGAGCCATCTTCCAGACACTGAGCCATGTGGTGTCTCTGGGATTAACGGATTATACACATCCCAAGTTCGAGAACTATGCATCCAAATTTTTTGATTTCACCGAAATCCGCAAAAAAATGCTGGAACTGCAAAACAATGTGGAGCCTTCCTTGTCCCAGACACGCATTAATACGAAAAAGTTCGTACAGGTCCTATATCTGGAAGCCAAACGGTTGCTGCATTAGACAGATAGCTGATTGATATTTGGCAAAAACAAACGGGCATGAATTCGATGCCGGTAGGGTACCGCCTATTCAACTGAGGCAGTCCATTCCGGCATTATTCATGCCCATCTGTACGTTCAAGTGTTACTTATCTATGTGATTCGTACTGTATATAAATTTAAAATCCCTTCGGGTTCAAGCCCGTGAATGGTTTCGGCTAATTCGGTTATACTCATTAATCAATTCGTCCAATGCCATAGACTGCCGAATCACATCAGGATGCCCGAGCCCACCCTTGTTATGCTCTACCAGCACATAAAGGTTACGTCTAGCCTTCTCTATTTTATTTTTCAAATCCAAACTCATAACCATAACCCCTGATACCTCCTTATTCTGTGAACCATTTTAGTTTTTCCTGTCAATCTATAGGTGGATTAACATATGGCATAGGAGACAAGGATGTTTTGTATTCTTCTCCATTTTTTGATAAAGATTATTTTATCATACAAGAGCTTATCCGAAAATGGCTGATATGACGCAATTTTAGAGGTAATAACGAGGGCTGGATTTTAACGTCTGACCTCATCATTCACGCCCAGAATGGATTGTGTCGTAAATGTGTATATTGAAAAAACAAAAAGTCTATTGGTTCAAAAGGTAATAAAATCCCTTTCCATAATGGGGTCATTCAGGTACAATAGGGCGATGTGTGTGTCCGGACCCGGCGGATACAAATGATGTAATTTAGAGGACGGCTAACGACGGCCATTGATCCTGATTTGATATTATTGGAGGCTTATCATCAACATGCAGACCGATTCACAGACTAAAGTCAAAATTGTTAACGCCGATCCCAGCGCAATGGGATTATTTGGGTTGGCTATCGTAACCCTGGTCGCTTCTTCCCAAAAGCTTGGCATTACGGATGGACTTAGCTACGCTATTCCGTGGGCGATCTTCCTGGGCGCCTTTGCCCAGTTATTTGCATGCATCCAAGATTCCAAACGTAACAATACCTTCGGCACAACAGCTTTTGGTGCGTACGCATTCTTCTGGTTCGCCATGGCGGCCAACTGGATGATCAAAATGGGCGTATTTGGCTCCACGCTTGCGGAACAGACCGATGGCAAGCAGCTCGGATTTGCTTTTGCCGGATACCTTGTATTTACCCTGTTCATGACAATTGGTGCGATTGAAGCCAATAAAGTATTGCTGATCATCTTCATTCTGATCGACTTTCTGTTCCTTGGCTTGACGTTTGACGCCTTCGGCGTAGCACCTCACATCTTCCACACCATTGCAGCATACGCTGAAATGGCGATCGGAATTGTGTCCCTGTATGGTACAGGTGCTTCAGTACTGAACGCTCACTTCGGGTATGCGTTCTTGCCGATCGGCAAACCGTCCGGCATTTTCAAGCCCAAGGCTTAATATACAGCAGTAAACCGCCAGCGCGCCGGTCCGCGCCTGGCGGTTTTTTTGCAGTACAACTTCATTTGAATATGTATCTGACCGACACCTATACTAGGGATAATAGATCAAAAAAAGCCATTTAAAATAGTTCAAAGCACCTTAATGTTCATAAAGATAACAATATTCAAAAAGTCATACAACTTCTTAACTATAAATAGCTACTTATGCATTTTGCATAGAAAAAATTATTTTTATCTTTATATACATTACCACTTGTATTTTTTTAGAAATCCTCTATTAACCCCGTTCCCTCGACAAACTCACTACTAGTCAAATGTGTGATTTAATATAGCTCTACTTGCGTTTTTCTTTAACAACTCATTGAACAATCACGATATTTGGGTTTGTGTTTGGCTTTAATCGAATCTTAGCCTAAACAATTTCATATATTTTTATTAAGCAGTGACTTTTTCTCGAAACTCAACATAGATTAAACATCGCCTGGGTTGTTTTATTAAAAGTTTCTCGTTGTACAAAAATCCATAATATGATTTTAAATTTGATACATATCCTACATTTTTTAATATACAACTTTTCCAGCCTCACATAAGTGAAGAACTACTCGGCATAGGCGTTATCATTGCAGTTCCACCAGCAGGATTGGCTCCTTTTTCTTCTTTGGAACTCATATAATGCTCCTATATCCAGCGTCCCCAACGATCCTCAATTCCCCACATTTCGGCTTTAATGTACAAATTTTATAATCTGGCCACCTTTATTGATCCCAAAACTATTGACAAACTGATGAAATGCCAAACCATCTTCCACCCACAGACGATTCCTTTTACTACGTTTATTTGATTGCATAAAAAAATCCTCTCCGATTTCCAGTGTTAAGTTCATAGTAACATGAACTCTTTTTTCACTATCTACCTTGAGAGGATAACACCACGTTGTTGTCTCACTAGTCTTCCAGAACAATCACAGGAAAGTCATATACATAGGAGAAGATTGTAAAGATTATTAGGCAAAGTAAAATAAGTCTCCAGCTTAATCTATTAATACGATATGGTATTAAATAAAAATATAGAAGTATAATTGCCCAAACAAGCAACACGCCAAATGTTTGGGTAATTATTGAAGGTCCAAACAAATTTCCCGAAATTAAAATGAGTGCAAAACTACCAATCTGAAACCCAACTAACAAAAATAAAACGGTTATTATAGCGAAAAGAGTATGCTTATTCATAATATCCCTCCTTTTTACAAAAATTCATTGTTTAAACTGTATAGTAATGATATTATAATCTTGTTTCTATTACAATATCTGGAGGATTATCTATTATGAAAAAAGTTTCACTAGCCCTTCTTTCTAGTTTTACAGCTTATTCAATTTTTGCTTCTGCTGTTGGAGCATCATCAATTTCCGATGCTAATATCAGTGCCGAAATGTTAGAAACTAGAGTGGAGCAATTAGCTCAAACAGATTTTAATAACTATGTTTCTATTAATGAATTTGAAAGCGAATTGTCTTCATTTCTAAACAATGTTGTCCTGGTGAAAGAGTACCAGTACTTTACTCCTGAAGAAGTAGAGAAATGGGAAATTCTATCTTCCAACTTTCAAGCCATTCAATCTTCAATTGCGCCTGCTCAAACTGCTTCGACTGCATCTCTTAATGCAGCAGTAAATAATACATATCCAAATTTACAGAGAGATATTGAGGGAGCAATTGTGACTAGCAAGTATGGTGCAGTAGTCCTTGCAGGAGTATATGTTGCAACTGACCGAGCTAACGAGGAACAACAAGTATACAAAAACAGATATGGCTTTACAACCACACAGGAAAATGAAGTTGACGCCTTTAGACACTTCTCATGGAACTATCATTTAACGGATACAATTACGATTACTAGAGGTGCTGCTACCTTTATAGCTGATAATCATGAATTCTCTGCTTTTGGTGTTAGATATGCAGAAAACAATTTTCCCACTGCTACTGCAGCTACAAAACTCGCACAGGGGATCTACTATACAAATAAAGTAAAAGGCGAAACCAATACAGCAAGTAAATTCAAATCTTTATTTGTTAACTCAAATTTTATGGATTTCAATAACAATGAAGCTGGCCGGGCTTATGAAAGCAAGGGATATAAAGACAATTACGAAGCGTTTGCAGCAGCAAAATCAAATGGACATGTAACTACTAGTCCAAGCCAGTGGACGTCTAGTAAATTATCAAGTAGAGCATATGATATTTACTCCGGAGCATTCAAATACTAGAAATAAAAATCGTGAAACTTGCCTGTAATTAATCAAATAGTTTTCATCACTAATCCATTCCTGATTTTTTTCACCATCTTGGTTATAATTAGTTTAAAAACTCTCAAATAATTCCGACCGTTTCCCGACACTCTAATGGGAAACGGTCTTTTAGTTGAAATGAAGTGTAGTTTAAATGTATGAATTATATTAAAAATACTACTTCATCACAACCTTTACTCCTCCCACATAAGCTTTCAAGCTATTCGGATGATTATACCGTTTAAGAAAATCTGAACATTTTGAGCTTTAGTTCGAGCACTCTAACTTTTATTAGGCTTACGGGTTTCCAAACCCTCTACAAACACTTTATTACATGCTTCTATTTCCATAAGTCACTGTACCACTCTGTGCTTTCTGCATACAGAATTATATTTGATGTCACCTCGCTCAATTTCTTCAAGGATAGCCACTTTACCCGAGACAGTATATGATTATCTAACAGTAAACCACCCTCTCAAAATCAGGCTTTAATTATTTCCCTCTTTACCGTTAGAGGAGTAACCTAGGGATAATTGATCATAAATAGACCCCTGAAACACCTGAAATGAAATGTCACAGCAGCCATACTGTAAGGAGGAAAAAAACATGAGAGAGATACCGAAACCTACGGAGATGGATCAGGTGGAGAAAAAGTATGTACGCGAAACGCGTTGTTTCAAGACGGCACGGGTGTTCCCAACCGATGTCAACAATCATAATACACTGTTTGGCGGGAAACTGATGTCCTACATCGATGATATTGCATCCATTGCCGCATCCAAGTTATGTCGGGTCAATACCGTAACAGCCTCAACCGACTCGGTCGATTTCCTGTACCCGATTAACCCAACGGATTCGGTTACGCTGGAATCGTTCGCTTCCTGGACCGGACGCAGTTCCATGGAGATTTTTGTGAAGGTGATTCGTGAGGATCTGAAGACCGGAGAGAAAAAAATTGCAGCGACGGCATTTCTGACCTTTGTGGCCTTGGACGAAAATAATCGCAAACTGATCGTACCCCGCATTATCCCGGAGACGGAAGAAGAGAAGAAACTATACGAGACCGCTCCGGATCGGGCGGCCATGCGGAAAAGGCGGCGGGAAGAGAGCAAGAAATTCGCTGACTTCCTGACCGTTACTTATCCTTGGGAATAAGAAGTCGCTAAACAAGCACAAGCTTGAACCAAGGGCTACCTGGACGATGCCGGATAGATGGACACCGCTCTGTTATCCGGCAGTTCGCCACCCATGGAGACACACCACTGTTGATAGATGCGATACGCTGCACCACTCTCCAGCAACCCCTGACAAGTGTATATGCCCTCTTCGATGGAATTGACACGCCCCGCTGCGTACAAGCGGAATCCCCCATTTAACAAAACCTGATTCACAAAAGCGATATGACCATCACCACTTAGAACACTTTCCGCCACTTCAAGCTGCTTCGCAGCCGTCCAGACCAGTTCCGGCACAGGCATATCCAGTTCATAGGCTGCAGGATCAACCAGTTCCAGCTTCATATCACCGTCTTCCACGGTGTATACGCGGGTTGGCCGATCAATATACAGATCCTCAGAACCTTCCATCCCCTGTACCACATAAGCACGGCGATAGTTAAACCGGGTGAGCAGCTTCGCAATCCGATCCAAAAAGGTATTATGAAACACACCGAACACCAGATACGGTGAATGGTTATAATCAATGAGTTTCTCTGCTGTGTTAAACACCGTGCGGAATCCTAGCTCTTCCCGTAAAGGACGAAGCTTGCGAAGAGGCTCACACCACTCCTCGGAGGATACGTACATGACACCTGAACGGAGCGCAGCGCCTCGGGCATCTTCTCGATCCATCTTACCGGTATCTATTCCTGCTTCCTTCAACAGTACCGACAGCGTAACGCCCCACTTGGGCGGTAAAGGATCACTCCCGTGCAACGTCACCGGCAACCCGGCTGCCGCGAGTAGAAACGCAACCGGAAACGTGGCCATGAACGACTTCGTCCGCCCGTCATAAGGACCAGCACAGTCCAATCCGTCCTGAAATACGGAGAAACGTTCCGCACTGTTACGGCATGCATGAACAAAGGCTTCCAGTTCCTCGACGTTTTCCATTTTCATTCGTTCAGCCATGAGAAAGGCAGCCGTCTGGGCAGGGGAAACCTCCTGTTTCAGGATTTTCTCTGCAACGGTCAGTGCCTCTGTATAATTCAGATCACGCGAGCCTCGTTTCCCACGTCCGACCTCTCGGAGTATCTGAGACATATCCATGGAGAATCCTCCTTCCAATTAAGACTGGAGCAGTTGATGCGCCTTCACAATCGCTGTGGCTACATCGACCATCCGTTTGCGTTCATCCATCGCTCTCTTGCGTAACAGGTCATAGGCTTCAGCCTCGGAGATCTGCTTCAGATCACTAAGGATGGCCTTCGCCATATCAATCCACTTCCGATCCTCAAGCCTGGATTGCAACTGCTTCCGTTCCTGCTCCCACTGTTTGCGTTCCATGTAGCGCCGTGCTGCAAAGTGAAGCGTCCAGTGGATCTCGGGCCCGGTCATGGAAGGTGTAAGTATGCCATCAAATGAAGTTTCGACCTCGCAGGATTCTGCAGAGGAAGAGGCCGTATCTGGCGCGCACCACCAGAGCAGCGGGGAATCCGACTTCCCCTTTCCCAGGCAGTTCACCCAGTACTCCACATCAGCCAGCGACAGATGCAAGATGGACGCTTCCGCAGCACGAGCCAGCTTCACCGCTTCCATTTCACTGCCTGCCACCTGTACATGGTACCCGTTCGCTCCCAGCAGCCTCTCCGGTGTCAGAGGGATTGCATCGAACGAATCAGCTATCGTTGATTGTATACGGATGACCAATAAAGATCGCATGATGGAGCAATCCCTCCCTAATTACGTATAATTAGAATCGCATTATTTAATACATCAATACATGAAAGCGCTACATATGTTATATTACCTGACAAAAAAACAGATCAATCTGATTTTATAACTGATTTCGAGATAATAAATACAAAAATCATGACGGAGTGTCCTAGTAGCCAAAAAGAGTGAAACACTAATCATGACACATTTTCTATGCTTTTTGTAGTTCCCGGCACACTATTTCCCACTAAAACATTCATTTTCATGAATATATACCCTTAAAACCTCTTCGATCATTCGTGTTCCAATAAACTCATGTAAACATAATTAACTTTAAATTTCAAATACTTTTTTATGTTAACTATATTGACATGGTTAGATCGATATTTTATAGTTAAGCCATAACAACTCCATATTTGAATCGCTCACAGTTACAACGGCGTAGCTGGTTGAAACGGCAATGAAGCCTGTTTTGCAATCTCGGAGCAAGGGATGCGTATGTATTTGCGCAGTCCTCCGAGGCATAACAGGCTTTTTCGATTTTAGAGACAAGATTTCGAGGCAGTTTGCAAAATGGACCTAAGGGGGCTAATCATAATGAGTACAACGAAAAAGCTGGTATTGGTCGGTAATGGCATGGCGGGAATTCGCACAATCGAACATATCCTCAAGCTTGCTCCGCACGCTTATGAAATTACAGTTTTCGGTGCAGAGCCGCATCCCAACTACAACCGGATCATGCTCTCCTCTGTATTGGCTGGCGGAACATCCATCGAAGATATCGTCATCAACGAGTGGAGCTGGTACGAAGAAAACGGCATTCAGGTATACCCGGGTGACCCGGTCGTTCAGATCAATACCGAGCGCAAGGAAGTTGTATCTCAAAATGGCGTACGCGCAAGTTATGATGAGCTGATTATGGCAACCGGATCACAAGCGTTCATCCTGCCACTTCCCGGCGCAAACAAGAAAGGTGTTATCGGTTTCCGTGATATCAAAGATTGTGAGACCATGATGGAAGCATCACAAAAGTATCGCAAAGCCGCCGTCATTGGAGGTGGATTGCTAGGACTTGAAGCAGCACGTGGGCTGCTCAATCTGGGCATGGACGTCACAGTCATCCATATTAATGGCCATCTGATGGACCGGAATCTGGATCTCCCGGCAGGCCTGATGCTTCAGCGGGAGCTTGAAGAGCAAGGCATGAAGTTCCTTTTGAATAAACATACCGAAGAAATCACAGGTAAGCATCGAGTGAAAGCCATTCGTTTCACCGATCAAACGGTACTTGAAGCCGATCTGGTTGTCATGGCTGTCGGAATTCGTCCTCAGGTTGAACTTGCTCGCAATACCGGCCTCGATGTGAATCGTGGTGTCATCATAGATGATTATATGCATACCAGCATTCCTGGCATCTCTGCCGTCGGCGAATGTGCTGAACACCGCGGTATTGCCTACGGACTGGTTGCTCCATTATATGAACAAGGTATGGTGCTCGCGAAACGCCTGGCTGGTGCAGCCACCGAAGGATATGCAGGATCGGTAACTTCCACCAAACTGAAGGTATCCAGTGTTGACGTATTCTCTGCCGGACAATTCAAAGACGCTGCAGATACGCGCAGCATTCGCATTCAGGATGATGTCGATGGTGTGTACAAAAAGATGGTGATTAAGGATGGGCAGCTCATTGGCGCTGTATTGTTCGGGGATACCACAGATGGCGCATCGCTGTTTTCTCTCATTAAGAGTGGCGAGAACATCCGCGGTCGGGAGAAAGAAATTTTGCTCGGCGTACCTTCCGGTAGTTCAGGCTCTGGTCCATCTGTCGCAGAACGTATGGCGAGTATGACGGATGACGAGATCGTCTGTGGTTGTAACGGTGTTACCAAAGCCTCCATCGGAGATGCCGTTCTGAATAAAGGCTGTAACACTCTCGGTGCAATCAAGTCCTGCACCAAAGCTTCCGCTTCTTGTGGTGGATGCAAACCGATTATCGAAAACCTGCTCACGTATTATGCCGGTGATAATGTAGGTGAACAGACCAAAGAAGGCATCTGTGGCTGCACATCCTATGATCGGGATGAGATTGTTGCACAAATCAAGGAAATGGGACTCAAAAGCGTGAAGGAAGTGATGAACGTTCTCGGTTGGAATGAGTCGGAAGGTTGCTCCAAGTGTCGTCCGTCCCTGAATTATTATCTCGGTATGATCTGGCCGGCTGAATACAGAGATGAGCGTGTATCCAAATTCACCAATGAACGTTATCACGCCAACATCCAGAAGGACGGTACCTATTCCGTTATTCCACGGATCTATGGTGGTGTCACTTCCCCGGCGGAATTGATCAAGATTGCAACAGTCGCGGAGAAATATGATGTACCGATGGTGAAGTTTACAGGCGGACAACGGCTCGATCTGCTCGGAGTACAGAAAGAGAACCTTCCGAAGATCTGGGAAGAGCTCGATATGCCTTCCGGTTTCGGTTATGGCAAGGCGCTGCGTACGGTGAAGACTTGTGTAGGTAACACATTCTGCCGATTCGGAACACAGGACTCCATCGAGATGGGGATTCGACTGGAGAAAAAACTCGACAAAATGGTTGCTCCGGCAAAAGTGAAACTTGCTGTATCTGGATGTCCGCGGAACTGTGCTGAAGCAACCATCAAGGATCTGGGTGTTGTCGCCATCGATGGTGCATGGGAGATTCATGTTGGTGGTAATGCCGGAGTTAAAGTTCGCACAGCCGAGTTGCTCTGTACGGTGAAAACCGATGCGGAAGTGGAAGAGTGGACCTACGCTTACCTGCAATATTATAGAGAGAACGCAAAATGGAATGAGAGAACAGCGGCATGGATTGAACGGGTAGGTCTGGATCATGTGAAGGAAGCATTGGCGGATCGGGATGTACGTCTCGCTCTAATTGAACGCCTGGAAGTTACGCTGGGTCACACGGTTGATCCTTGGAAAGAAATCATTGAAGACGAGAAATTGCGTAAAAACTTCACCCCACTGTCCGGTGCCGAGCCGGTAACTCACTAGAAGCGGAGGAACAGCGATGAACAAATTCCGGATTGGACACCTGGCAGATATTGATGAAAAGGGTGCACGGACCTTCCTGATACAGGATACCGAAATTGCAGTCTTCAAACTGAGCGACGGGAGTCTGCACGCCGTCGAGAATCGCTGCCCTCACAAGGGCGGCAAGCTGTCGGAAGGCATGGTATGCGGGACAGCCGTTCATTGTCCTTTGCATGATTGGAAGATCGATCTGCGCAACGGTAAGGTACATGAGCCGGATAAGGGCTGCCTGAACACCTACAAAACAGAAGTAGACGGCAAAAGTGGAGAAATCTATATCACAATTGCGGGTTAAAGGCTAGAGATACCCTGACATCAAGGAGGCGTGCGCTATGGATTTTGTTAAACCTGCAGAAGTGCTGCAATCGATGGTCGAAGCTGGTGAGAGCAAAGCCAGAATGAATCGGGTACAGATGCTAATTCGCGGTTTTCTGGCAGGGGCTATCCTTGCTTTTGCAACCACAATGGCATATACCGCTGTAACTCAAACTTCCGTTGGTTTGGCAGGTGCACTGATATTCCCGGCGGGATTCGTCATTATTATTCTGTTGGGCCTTGAATTGGTGACAGGAAACTTTGCGATGCTTCCACTCGCAATGATGAAACGCAGAATCACACTGATGGATATGCTCCGAAATTATTTTTGGGTGATCACAGGTCATCTGCTTGGATGTGCATTCTATGCTCTGTTATACGGCCTGACCCTTACGAAGATGGGTACGGATATGAGCAACCCACTCATTCAAACGCTGATTCAGACCAGTGAAGCTAAAACATTAGGATATCAGCATTTGGGCGGAGCAGGCATGGTTCTGGTGATCATCAAGGCCATTCTATGTAACTGGATGGTCACACTCGGGGCAGTGTTGGCGATGACATCCACATCAACCCTGGGTAAAATCGTAGCGATGTGGCTGCCTATTATGATATTTTTCGCCCAAGGTTTTGAACACGCTGTGGTGAACATGTTTGTCATTCCGGCAGGCATGATGCTCGGTGCACAGGTCAGTGTCGCTGATTGGTGGCTGTGGAATCAGATCCCTGTGTTGGTGGGTAACCTCATTGGCGGAGCTGTATTTACAGGCCTTGGTCTATATGCTGCCCATCACTGGGGAAATCCTGTCCAACGCTCATCCAAACTGGCAACCATTCAGGGTGGTCGTTCAGGATTGGCAAGTTCCGATGTGGCATCGAAATTGGGGACACGATCATGAGTCGGGGCTTGGTTAGTATCGTTGGTGCTGGTCCTGGAGATCCGGATCTGATTACGGTAAAAGCCCTGAAACGTATTCAGTCCGCAGATGTCATTATGTATGATCGGCTTGTGAATGATCAATTGCTCGCTGAGGCTCGCGTCGGAGCACTCCGCATCTATTGCGGCAAGGCTCCAGGCCTTCACTCCATGAGTCAGGAGATGATCGGACGGATGCTGGCTGCACATGCAGCGGAAGGCAAACAAGTCGTACGACTCAAGGGTGGCGATCCGTTTATCTTTGGCCGTGGTGGTGAAGAAGCGCTTGTGCTGGCGGAAGCAGGCATTCCATATGAAATCATTCCTGGTATCACTTCGGCTGTAGGCACATCCGCTTCCTCCCTTATTCCGTTAACTCATCGCGGGATTGCTTCATCCTTCGCATGTGTCACTGGAACCGGTAGCGACGGAAATGTTTCATACGTTCGCTGGGACCTGCTTGCCCATAGCGTGGATACACTGGTCATCTATATGGGCATTAGCCAACTCCCCCAGATTCAACATGAATTGCTTCACCATGGGAAAAGTGGACACACCCCTGCGGCTTTAATCGAAAGGGGAACCACTTCGGAGGAACGAATTATTACCGGCACACTTGCCGAACTCCATTCCCTCGCCTTGTCACATCAAGTGAATAATCCCGCATTAATCATGATCGGAGAGTCGGTCCTGATCCGCGAACAGCTGCTTCAGATGCAACAGGCCGCGAACGCATCTATGACGGGTTAATATGGAATTTAGTCCAACAGCATACGTTCGTGAATCGTCCGACCCTTCTGCCCTGGTTCAATCAGCAGACGGGTCGGTTTGATGTTGATCAGTGCCGTAAGCTGCTCTCCCATATAATGCGCAGAATATTTGAACCCAATCTCCGCCCAGTGCATAATCACGCCCACCGTAGCGGATACCAGATAACTTAACATGATGTCGTAATTAATCGTCTGCTCGCTATCTTCGGTCACCAGCACAAAATCCTCGGTTAAATACGTTCTAAACATATTGCACAGCCGGGAATTCATATCTGAATGCATTGTCATTAATGCACGGAAAATATCCTGATGGGCTTCTATATATTCAAATACTGGCATCGTGGATGGCAGCAATGCAGTCATGTCCACTTCTTTGAGCTGTGCGTATGGTGCTGCATAAGCCTGTCCTATCCCCTGCATGAAATCATCCAGAATGAACTGCAGCAACTCCGGTTTGCCGGGAAAATGTAAATAGAAGGTTCCGCGGTTATAATCCGCCCGCTCCGTAATATCCCGGATTGTGAGGGCATCCGCTCCCTTCTCCAATATCAAAGAAACCGCCGCAGCGATGATGGCATCCTGCGTTCTTCGTGCTCTCCGGTCCTGAGGATGTTCAATAATCAACATTTTCGCCTCCTTTGTTCATTATTGTAGTATAAATGAACACCGCTTACATCACTGTCCAATAGCTGACATATGCGCTGTCAATGATTATTGTCACATGGCTATGTATATCTTAACATTGAGACAGGAAAGATAGACGACAGGTTGAAACTTTTTTTGAGAAATACCTGCCAATAATGAATAAGGAGCGAATCATTCATGAGTACATCGTATACACATACAGCCGTTATTACAGGAGCAGCCGGAGGCATTGGTAAAGAATTGGCACGCCGCCTTGCAGAGCGCAAAATCAACTTGGTTCTGGTCGACCTGAATGAAGAAGCCATTCAACAGACGATTACCGATTTGAACCTCGACAAAGAGCATGTCATCGCCGTAAAAGCGAACGTATCCCAGGAAGCAGACGTGAAAAACTATGTGCAAAAAGCACTGGATGCGTTTGGACGAATCGATTATTTTGCCAATAATGCCGGCATTGAAGGCCCAACAGGACTGATCGAAGACCTGAGTGTTGAAGCACTCGACACCGTGTATAACGTCAACATTCGTGGCGTATTCCTGGGTCTGCAAAACGTCATTCCCGTTATGAAAAAACAAAAATCCGGTGCGATTCTAAATACCTCTTCCCTTGCGGGTCTGATGGGCGCACCTGCCGTATCTCCATATATTATGTCCAAACATGCCGTAGTTGGCCTCACACGTACCGCTGCCAATGAACTGGCACCTTACAATATCCGCGTTAACGCTGTATTACCAGGCACAATCAACACACGTATGATGCGCCAGATCGAAGCTAATTCCGGTAACGTGGAAGATTATCAATCTGCAACGGTATCTGCCATTCCAATGGGCCGTTACGGTGAACCGGAAGAAGTTGCTGCGGTGATGAACTTCCTGTTGTCCGAAGAAGCATCCTATGTAACAGCTTCCCTCTACACCGTAGATGGCGGCATGATGGGTCAATAAGAAACTGTAAACTGTGGGATCCGGTCCGATAGAGTTTCAATTCCATCCTTAGAAAAGTTATACCGACAGGTGTTCCCGAAGGAATGCCTGGTCACTACAATCTAAAAAAGGCCTCAACACCACAGTATTGTGGAGTTGAGGTCTTTTTTATAGTACAACACTTGCCATGCATTAGGCTGCATCTGTGAGATTTCACTTTTGAAACGCCATTTAACGCCTCGCCGTTGCTCTTGTGATCACTCACGCTAACGAACCCAGAACACCTTATTTCGGCTAAAAGTGCTTATTTCCCGAACTAACGAATCTCAGACACGCTAATTCCGCACAAATGCTGAAATTGCACCGAAAAGCCCTGAAATCCAGAGAATAACGTGTCTCAGATTCGTTAAATTCTCGACCGAGCGAGAAATACCCAAATAGCGCGTGTGAGATTCGTTAGATTTTGCCCGGATCGCAGAAAGGCTTAATCGCTGGACTGAACACCTTTGCACACCAATAATCTAGCCCCTCATGCGCCGATTATCGATACAAATCTCATTAAAACTCACGCAACAGTCTAAGCTCCAGATCTACGCTGAACTTAATCGATGTATCCCGCGTGACCCTTGTCCATTAAGTAGTCCATTTCAGCATCCAGGATGCTTTCCACAGTCAACTCATCCAGCTTCACATCTTTACGACTAAGGATGTAGTCAGCCAGATCATCGCCGTCAATATCCACATCGTTGCCTTTGGCATTTTCGTGTGCCTTATTGATGTACGCTTGCTCATGCTTCAGCACAAGGGCGATATTCGCCTGGCTTGCCTTCGTTTTATCTGCAATATACTGCATCATTTCTTGTTCATTAATTTTGTTTGCTTCTGCCACGTTCCATTCATCTCCTTGATTCATACATACTGTTGCCATTGTAGCATAGGTTAACCCATTAAAGGCAGATCTTATGCCTGATAAACGATTATAGGTGGAAGGCGAAGGCCCCCACTCACGCTCTATGCTCTAAACCTCCATCCGACTCTACGCCAGCGCATCACACGCCCCTACGACAACCGTACGTAAAATGTTGCGCCCTCTCCGACCACACTTCGGGCGTAAATCTCTCCTTTGTGCTGATCCACAATGGACCGAGCAATCGCCAGCCCCAGACCGTGCCCGCCATGTGTGCGGGCTCTGGACGAATCCGTACGATAGAATCGATCGAAGATCCGATCCAGATGTTCCGGTGCAATGCCTTCACCTGTGTTGGATACGGCCAGCATGACATCATTATTCTGTTTCTGGAGCGTAACGTTCACCGACCCTTTGGGACCGGAATACTTCACCGCATTATCGAGCAGGATCAGAATGACCTGTTTGATCTGTTCACTGTTTCCATGAACCGTAAGATTCGGCTCAATGTTGTAATCAAGGGAGATGTTTTTCTCAAAAATAACGGCTTCCATTGGCAAAATAATACTTTCTACCGCATCGCTCATATTAAACTTCGCATGAATCATCGTTGAGCGTGAGTCGTCCATCTGTGTCAGATAGAGCAGATCATTCGTAAGTCCGGTCATGCGCTCGGTTTCCGACTTGATATAGTGAAGCCACTTCGCCTGGTTCGCTATGGTATCCTCCTGATTCGCCAGCAGCACGTCCGCATTGGTATTAATGATCGCCAGCGGTGTCTTCAACTCATGTGAAGCATCTCCAATGAATTGTTTTTGCTTCTCAAACGCTTCTCTAACAGGTGCAATAGAGCGATTCGCAAAATAACGGCTCAGGAAGTAGATCACAATCAACATAACCAGTCCGACAACAGCAAAGGTATAGATCAGATTCGTTAGAATGCCCTGTTGTGCGGTCACATCAATAAATACGATCATATGCCCATCACCGCTCGGATCGACCACATAGGCCCAGTCCGTTCCATCCAGCGCAAATTGTCCAGTCTGCCGTTCCGAATCACCAACTTTATTCTGGTCAACCTTTTGCAACGCCTCGGTGTAGAAGGTTTCGTCCATATCAAAACGGGAATGGGTATCCGTGATTTTCCACTGGCTATCCGTCTTGATCATGAACGAAATGGAACGTGCCGGTGGGGAGTTGGGATCACCTCCCGGGCCTCCATTATCACCACCCATGGCATCGGAGGGAAACGAATCTGAACCGGAACCTGAAACACCTGTACTAGAACCTGATCCAGAGCCCGTCCCCATCCCCCCACCTTCCACGCGCGGCATCTTGGATGAATTATAAGGACTATGATAGAAATCAGACACCTTGTACAGCTCCATATTTGTCTCACGTTGCACATTCTGATACGTAATTGTATAGATCGTCGCAAATGCCACCAGCATCATAACGGAGATGGACACCAGATTCACGATCAGGAATCGATTCCGGAGTTTCTTGAACATCAGGATGTCACCTCAAGTACATAGCCCACACCTCGAATCGTGTTAATGCGGACAGCCGAGTTCAGGAACGTTAATTTTTTGCGCAAAAACGAGATGTACACCTCCACATTGTTATACTCCACTTCCGAATCGAATCCCCATAACTTCTCAATAATCTGCTCTTTGGAGGTAATCGCCTGTTTGCGCGTAATCAAGAGCTCCAGTAGTTCATTCTCCTTCAGATTCAACTTGATTTCCTTCCCCTGTACGCTCAGCTTCAACTGAGTTGTGTTCAGCTCCATGTCACCGAATTTCAGTCCGTCCTCCGGAACAACTTCGCCCTTCCGCCTTAAGGCTGCTCGAATCCGGGCCAGCAATTCCTCTGTGGCGAAGGGCTTGGCGATATAATCATCGGCACCATAATCGAGGCCTGTGACTTTGTCCGATAGTTCACCTTTCGCAGTAAGCAGAATGACTGGCGTATGATTGCCTTCACTGCGAAGTTTCTTCAGGACGGTGATCCCGTCCATCTCCGGCATCATGATGTCGAGCAGTAACAGGTCGTAGATGCCGCTCTGCGCATAATCGAGGCCTGATCTGCCGTCGTGGACCATGTCCACGGAGTAGTTGTTTTTTTTCAAAATCTGCGATACTGCCTCTGCCAAATGAACCTCATCTTCCGCAATTAATATTCTCATCATCTATTCATTCCTCTGCTTGAATTATTCGTCTTCATGAACGCTGTATGGTATCACCCATTCTATCAATTAAACCTTGAATCAATCTTAATTCATTTTGCGGATGCGAACTATTATAGGAAGGTAAAAAAATGTTAACGCAATGTAAAACCATTTAAGATTCATTCAAGGTTGGCCCTCTAAGATACAGACATGGAAGCAATACACGATGCAACAAAACATACAACCCACCAACGAAAGGACTGAATCCCACATGGCAATTGAAGTATTCAACCGATACGAGAGCAAATACCTCCTGACGGATGAACAGTACGCCCATTTCTACAACGACCTGCTGAAATACATGGAACTGGATGCCTACAACAAGAAACATGAGTACTATTCCATCAGTAACCTGTACTTCGACACTCCACAGGATTCCCTGATCCGCGCCAGTCTCTCCAAACCAAAATATAAGGAGAAGCTGAGACTGCGGGCGTATGGAGTACCTGAAGAGAATGCCAAAGTGTATCTGGAGATCAAAAAGAAAGTCTTTGGCCTGGTGAACAAGCGCAGAACCGCCTTGAAGCTGGATGAAGCGTACGAATTCGTTCGTTCAGGACAGGCACCGGAGCTGGCGGATTACATGAACAAACAGGTTGTGGAAGAGATCAAATACTTCCTTCGCCTCTACGATCTTGAACCGAAAGTGTATCTGGCGTATGAACGCAAAGCACTCTTCGACAAGAAAAGCCGGGATCTCCGCATTACCTTTGACACCAACATTCGCAGCCGCAGATATGATCTGAAGCTGGAACAGGGAGATTACGGTGAGCCGCTGGTGAAGGACGGAAGGTGGCTGATGGAAGTAAAAGCCGAGAAAACCGTTCCGCTGTGGCTGTCGCAGCTGCTCTGTGAGCATGGTCTCTACCGCACCGGCTTCTCCAAATACGGCAACGAGTTCAGACATCTGGTAAGAACAACCAACCTGAATTACCAGTCGGAGCGCATTCTTGTACCAGGCACCGATTTCAACCCATCCATAGAACAAGAACAAGATAAACCGATTATAGAAAGAGAGCGTGTCCTATATGCTTGATTCCCTGTTCAGTTCAGCCCTAACCGATACCGATTTAACATTCAGTAATGCAGTCATTACCATTGGTCTTGCCATCATTCTGGGATTAATCATCAGCCTTACCTACATGAAGACTAACCAAAGCACATACTCCCAGAGCTTCACCTTAACGATGGTCGTCCTGCCCGTCATTGTCGCCATCATCATCCTGCTCATCGGCAGCAACATTGCTCGAGCATTCAGCTTGGCAGGTGCCTTCTCGATCATTCGTTTCCGTAGTGCACCTGGTGATCCAAAGGATATTGCTTATGTATTGTTCACGATGGCTTCCGGTCTTGCCTGCGGTGTAGGCGCTTTTGGATACGCGGTGCTGTTCACCATTATCCTGTGTGTACTGATGTTTGTTCTGAGTCGCTTCAACTTCGGCGGCAAGAAAAGTCAGCTGAAAACGCTGAAAGTCACCATCCCTGAGAACTTGAGCTATGAAGAAGCACTTAATGAAGTGTTCCATACTTTCAACGTACCTTTTGATCTGAAAAAAATCAGAACCACCGAACTCGGCAGTCTGTATGAGCTGGTCTACAGTGTAACCATTCACGAAAGTGTTAGCCAAAAGGAATTCCTCGACGCCATCCGCACACGGAACGGCAACCTGGATATCTCGTTAACCATGAGTCCAACAACGGAATATTAATTCTTAATTCGAAGGGAACGATCTATATGAAGAAAAACATGATAACAGGCAGCAAACTTTGGTCTATCGCCATGATTACCAGCCTACTTGCCGCATGCAGTTCACCAGCAACCACAAGCACAACCGCCAATGCCGCAACGTCAACGACAGGAACAACCAAAACGGTATCGGTCAGTGAGCAAACTTCTGTGAAGTACGCAGATCTGGTCTCTCTGGATGCTGACGATACCAACATTAGCTGGAGCGAGGCAGATTCCACAGCGATTAAGCTGAACGGCACAACTGCAACGGTGACCGGTTCGGGAGCCAAAGCAGCGAATGGTTCGGTAACCATCACTGAAGCGGGCACTTATGTATTTAGCGGTGAGCTAACTGACGGACAGATCGTGGTCAATGTTGCCGATAAGGGCACCGTACATCTCGTATTAAACGGAGCTACGATCCATGATAATGACAGTGCAGCGATCTATATTCAAAAGGCCGGTAAAGCGGTGATTACACTCGAAAAAGGAACCAAGAATACCGTTTCCGATGGTAAAACGTATGTGTACGCTGACGCTACAACAGACGAGCCGGATGCTGCAATCTTCAGCAAAGCGGATCTTACGTTCAACGGTGCAGGTCAATTGACCGTCACAGGTAACTATAATGAAGGGATTACGAGCAAGGATGATCTGAAGATCATTAGCGGTAACATCAGTGTCAAAGCGGCCGATGACGGTATTAAAGGTAAGGATATGGTCGCAATTCAAGCGGGTACCATTACGATTCAGGCCGAAGGCGACGGTATTAAATCAACCAATGACACGGATACCACCAAAGGTTTCGTTGCCATCGCAGGAGGTACCTTCGATATTCAAAGTGGTAACGACGGTATTCAAGCCGAAACCGCACTTGTTACGGATGGCGGCACATACAACATTGTGACTGCTGGCGGTAGCGCCAATGCACCAGCCAAAGTCGAAGAAGGTCCATTTGGCGGCGGTGGCGGTGGATGGGGTGGCGGAACACCTCCAACCGATATGGGCACACCACCAGATGGCGAACCTCCTGCAGATATGCCGGAAATGCCTAATAACAGCGGTACGAATGCAGGTGCTAATACGAACGGCGCAGCGGCATCCAACTCTGCCAACACAACAGCAACAACGGATACCGATACCAATGCCGATGCAGACACTGCTGCAACAGCAACCGAGTCCACAAGTGCCAAAGCGCTCAAAGCAGGTACAGACCTTACGGTGAATGGTGGTACGTATACCATTGATTCCATGGATGATTCCCTGCACAGCAACAATAACGTGACAGTCAACGACGGAACATTCAACATTGAATCCGGTGATGACGGCATTCATGCCGATCAGGAACTGACGATTAACGGTGGAGCCATCACAATCGCGAAGAGCTATGAAGGACTTGAAGGAGCAATCATCACCCTGAACGATGGGGATGTGGATGTAACGGCATCCGATGATGGCGTAAATGCTGCAGGTGGCGAGACGGAAACAGCTGCGAACACAGCGGCTAGTACAGATAGCGCTACTACAGCAACCGATGCAACAACCACATCGAACATCTCTGTAACTGAAACGACAGGTACAACATCGACTACCGATCAGGCATCCCAAGGTACAGCTGCTAATCAGCAAGGACGTGGACCGGGCGGAATGGGAGCAGCGAGTAATAACGAGTTCCACATTAACGGCGGTACACTTACCGTGAACGCAGGTGGTGACGGACTGGATTCCAATGGTTCCATTAATATGACTGGTGGTACGGTTATTGTGAATGGACCAACGGATAACGGTAACGGAGCATTGGATTATGACGGTACATTTGTAATCAGCGGTGGATACCTCGTGGCTGCCGGAAGCTCTGGTATGGCACAAGGAACATCCGATGCGTCTACGCAAAATACCATTGTAATGCCGTTCCCTGAAACGCAAAAAGCTGGAACACTTGTACATGTACAAGACAGCGAAGGCAATAACATCCTGACCTTTGCTCCGGCAAAAGATTATCAGACTGTAGTTGTCAGCTCCCCGGATCTGAAAAAAGATGGCTCCTATGTGATCTACTCCGGTGGTACGTCTACAGGTAAATCGGTGGATGGACTCTACACAGACGTTACTTACAGTGGCGGAACCAAAGTGGTTGCATTCCAATCTACAAGCAATGTAACTTGGGTGAATGAATCTGGTGTAACGACAGCCAATACAGGTATGGGCGGTCCTGGTGGCGGCGGTCGACAAGGCGGCTTCGGAGGCGGCAGAAACAGATCCCAATCCGGTACAACATCCGACAACACAAGCTCTACCGATTCTGCAAAATAATCATGATATCCTGAGCCATAGCGCATAACTCGCTTCTCAAGCGCAGGCGAAACAAAAAAAGGCTCCGAATTCACGTTATGTGAGTTCGGAGCTTTCTTTCGTTATTCTTCTAGAACCAGAATTACAGGGAATTACAGCCCTCCGCTCAAGGTGCAGCGAAGGTACTCCTTTTCTCAGAACGAGTATACATACACCTTGGTACGCAGGGCATCTCGACATGTTATTGTGCGTAGTGGTTCCTTGCCCGGGAGCGCAAAACAGACGCTAATCACCTTGGCCCCCGGCGGAAGCTCTCGACTGAACTTGTCCAGCAGTCGGGTCATTGCTCCCGGAAACAGATAACAGATCACACAATCCGCATGTTCATAGGAACTGGTGTAGATATCCCCACGCATGAAGCGCAGCCTGCCCTTGAGAGAGTGTTTGTTTCCCTTGGCTCGACGTAAGCGAACACTAAGATAGGCAATCAGTTGGGAAGACCATAAGGGAATGACTGAATTCTCAATCCCGGTCAGCCTTTTACCAGGACAATGTCTTACAACATCCAGTCCCAGTGTGCCCCATCCGGAGCCCGCTTCAAGCACATCGCCGTATCCCGGAATACGGTTCACCTCTTGAATGACCACCTGCCTGACGCGGCCGGATGTGGGCATCGGGGAAATCCCGTTTTTCCAACTGACGAGTACGATGGATATGACACCTATCAATGTCACCACGGCAATCAGCCATGGAATCAGGTAAATGATGATCATGAACTCATCCCTTTGTTATCACTCATTCATTCCGGCACATGAGACTTCATATATACACCCTTTTTATAAACGGACTTGATGGTAAAGTGTACACCCAGCTTGCGATTCGTCCGATAGATCAGCGAGTTAATCTCGTCGATCCCTACCGCTTCACTCTCCAGCATGCTCCGCTCCGGCCACACCTGAGTCACAATCTGCTCTCGGGTCACAAAATGGTCCAGTTGACTATACAGCAGCTTGAACAGCTGATATTCCTTCTTGGACAGTGGAATCTCCACTTCACCGATCTGCACGGTCTGCAAGTGATCCTGCAAGCGTACACCCTCACCCAGCAGATCCGACACCCGATATTCCCTTGTCTCTCCAAGATCCCCTTCAGCGCGAAGCTGGATCAAGCCGTTGACGAGCGTCAAGCTGTCACCTTCGCCAAACGGATATTTCTCATAGGGAACGAGGCGCTGCCCGTTCAGTTCAGTTCCATTTTTGCTATCGAGATCCTCGATCCATAGCTGCTGCTGTACATCATAATGAATGCGGCAATGCCGCTTCGATATCATCTGATTATAGACAGACAAGTCCAATTCACTACCGCCTGTGTAACGTCCCACCGTAATGGAGCGACCCTGGCTTACATAAGCGAATGAGCCGTCACTTTCCTGTCCTGGCGTACGAATGACGATTTTTGCCGTCTCCCGCATGTTATTCTCCCACCTTCAAACTCGATCTCTATATACGTCTCGTTAACAATAATGATAAATTCATCAGATTTGTTCCATTGTTTGCACTGCTATAGTTCAATATAGTGATATTCAGGAACGATTTATGTTCGGTTCTACTCACTCTACTATACCAGACGTTGTGCTTTTTTTCTCATGACGGCCGGATGCTACTTTAGCTCATTCAACAAGAGAGGTACCTTCTGATGAACAAAAAAAACATTTTCATATACGTATTGCTCGCCTTTGCCCTGTCCATGACATTAACCGTGCTCTCCCGTATGAACGATGATGGCGGAGAATCACTGAAAGGCACCTCGGCTGCCGAAACCTCATGGTTACAGATGAAGTTCCAGCCCTGAGTCTACTCTATTATAACGTGATCTCTGCGCAAAACGTTTCACGAATGTCATATTAGGCTATGGCACAGACGATCGTTGTGCCCGACTTCATCAGCATAAAATCAAAAAGCTCACGCTTGCTGATTTACAGCAGCAGACGGGTAATAGGATAGACTGACTTTAAAGAAAATCTGTAAAGTCAGTCTTTATGAGGAGGAGCTATATAGATGTTAATTAAAGCATTTAAGGAATGGTCGGACCAAAATGAAGGTTTCATTGAAATCCTTGCTTCTACTGGGAAAACGACTGCTATGAATAAATTCAAACCAGGTGCCTCCGAAGATAAAATTAAAGAGCTTTCGGAGTATTTTTCTACTCCATTACCTCCAGATTACATAAGCTTTTTACGAGTATGTAACGGAGCCTCCTTGTTCGAAGACCCCAAATATGGTGGGGAGTGCTTCTTATACTCAGCCCAAGATGTTATACATTACAATGAAGCATCAGATAATAAGATTGTAGTCGCCCATATTCTTGATGATCGAATCCTAATTGATTTAGAGCGTTGGAGTTCAGGTGATGAACAATATCTGTTGCTTTGTGAGAGTTTATATTCTGTTGAGCATACAGGTTCTTTTTACAGTAACTTTGAAACATGGTTAGAACGTTTTATAATCTCTCAGGGCGAGAAATTCTGGTACTGGAAGACAGAACGTAGTTTTGAAGAATAAAAAGAAAAGACCCGGAGACAGTTGCAGTGACTATAACCCCTGACGGGATAGACTACTATGAGCAAGGATATCTTAATGGAAAAGCAAACGGCTTTCAAGTCGTCGAGGAGATTAAGAACACGAAGTAAAGAATTGCGGAAGGCCTCTGGATTTGAAACACTTCCAGAGGCCTTCCATTTAGTTCAAATGAAAACATACACCAGTAATAACGCAGTCCCCCCAACACATCATGAGCTGGAAGTAGAATCATTACATCAGTCTTGTTCCTCCTCAGGAACAGTCGGTTCGTCTTCAGGCTTCGCTGTCTCTCTGGACTGTATTTCCTCCATCCGACTCGACACCTTCTGATACAGGTAAGAGATGCCGAGCAGTAATACACCGAAGCTGAAATAGGCAAAGATTTTGCTGCCCGAGGTAAGCATACCCACATCGTAGAACACCATTTTACCGGTAGCAAACAACGTCAACCCAAGACCCAGACGCCGAATCATCACATATTTTCTACGGAATCCATAGGCAATATAGAGAATCGCGAGCAGCAGATAGATCAGGCTGAACATCAGCCCCACATCACCCCACTGAAACTGGATCGTCAGGAATACGGTGATGACCCCTAGCAGATATACCCCTGCGATAACCGGGTACCATTCAATGCTCTTAAACTGCCCGCGGATACCTGCAATCAGCAGATCCCTTCCTGCAAAGAATACCCCTACGTTAAAGATGATTAGCACCAGCAAACCCACAATCTCTGCCGCTGTATGCTGCTGAACATCCGGCTGAAGTGCTGGCATGGTTAAGGTGACAGCCAGTGCAATACAGCAACCAATGGCATGCAGGAAAGTGGTATACATCTGTACGTATTGATCACGCAACAACTTCACTTTGCTCAGTCCATAGGCCAATGCAATGGTGAGTGCTGCGAACATAAGTAACTTGTAGAACATGTATAACAGGAACGTCCCATCGACAGCTCTGGTATACAATTCATTCGATTCATACAACACGTATAACCACAGATTGGCGAGTGTCACATACTTGAATCCGTTCAGGAATCCCAGCTCAAGCGGGCTGTAGTTGAATCTCTCCCTGGCAGATGAGCTGCTGTGAACTGCCCAGGCATAATACAGTGTAATCAGCAGGGTCCCCAGCGTGATGCTGGAGTATTTTAACATGAAGTAAGAACGTTCCCCGATGAATAACAGCGTGAGCAGGTCATAGTACACGAAAGTGATCAGACATAGCAGCACAATACCCCATCCGGCCCGCTCCACCGACTTGAACCGTTTCAGATGTCCAAGCGTAACCAGCAGAACCCCTTCAATTAACCAGCCCATCGATAACCACTTGGCCCCGAACTGGAATGGAATAATCAGAATGGCAAAGGTCAGGGAAGTGATATAGAAGAGCAGAATCGTCTGTTTCTCCTGAGCCATATTGCGCTGAACGAATCGTGCGAGACCCAGATATACCAGGCAGAAGATTAATGCCAACAAGCCCTGAGCATCATTCCAATCCGCCACATCAAATAACACGTATAACATCAGGCAACTGATGGTCGTATTCATAGCGAGCAGAGCGAAATCCCACCAGGTTAACTTCATCCGATGTTTGAACGGATATGCCAGTGTAATGCCCAGGTATAAAGCAAATGTCACAATGGAATACAACATGCCAATCTTCTCACTTGGCGACAGCCACAAGAGGATAAGCATGGATGGTGTGTTGAACAGGAAACTGATATAGTGCACTACCGGCCATCGTTTGCCGAATGATATGAACACAATAATGCCGTTTAAGAGCAGCAGATAGATCATGGCTACATAGACAGCAGTACCCTCAAGCCCGAACGAGAACATATAGGAGAATAGCGGAAGATACCCGCCTACCAGACCCAATGAACAGATGGTCTTCGACTGATACCTTAGGGACAACAATACAGAGATTGCCGATACCAATACAGACAAGCCAAGTCCCGTATATAACCCGATAATATGCAGTAAAAAGTAACTATAGAAGATGGACCCGAATAACACGGAGATCCCGCCACCAAGCAGCCCCATGGCAAACGTCTGCTTTTTGCGGCGGAACAGCCACTCTCCTCCAGCGAGCATTAGAGCACCCAGCAGGAAAAAAGCTCCGCTCTTCATCTCGTCATTAAACCAGGTCGAGTACGAGTATTGGAACGCTGCTCCAACCCCCAGAATGAGGAGCAGGATGGCTACTTTGTTGATCCAGCTAAGCCCAATCTTCATCTCCATGCGATTCTGCTTGATTCGGCGCTGAATGGTCTCTTCGCTCAATCCCTCCTCCGCCATCTGCTCATACCCACGTTCCATGTGCCCACGTAGAGCCTCTTCTCGTTCCCATACGGCTCGCTTGTGCGATTCAATGCGCTCCTTCACCTCTGCCGCAAGGTAAGCAATCCTCTCCTTCATTTCGTGGGAATCCTCTTGTAACTCCTGTGCTGCCTGGTTGTACAGCGCGTTCAGGTTGGATTTAGTTCGATGTTCATGGAAGGCAACCCGATCATTATGTACCGCCGTTTTTCCTTGAAAATACGTCTCCATCTTCTCCCGCGATACCCGGATCAGATTGAGCTTCTCATCCAGCATTTGCTCAGATAACGCCATGCGAAGACGTGCATTCTCTTCTTCCATCTTGCGCGAGCGAAGTTCAAGCTGGCCCAGCTTGAGCTTCTGGGCTTCATACTGTTCCTGTAACTGTTCATTCTGAACGATCAGGTCATCGGACTGGTATTCCTGGAGCAAGACTTGATACTCCTTCGCCAGCTGTTTCTGCTGCTCCTGAACCTGTTCAAGCCGATCCTTAAACTCCTTCATGTACTTCCTCCATTGGTTGATGTTTAATCTTTTCCCTATATTTTACTATATGTATGCCATAAAAAGAGGTTTCAACATTATATATATCTGTGCAATATTTCATCCGAAGGATCGCGAACGCAAAAAAGCCGGGAAGCAACTGCTTCGCCGGACTTTTATTCATATGAGCATTTTGCACACATCTGAGCACTACAGATACAATTGCGCAATCTCTGATCCATTTTCACTGTTGGCGATGTACGCAAGCTTATGCTGCATCTTGTGTATCTGTCTGATCCGCTGACTCCGGTTCGATTATCTCGGTCGCATCCGGGTCCAGCCAACTGGCGATCATGCCACGCACATATTGCAGATCGTCCTCTGACAGATCGTAGTACCATGTGCCACTGCGCGTTGCACCTTCTCCCTTCAGCATATAGTTGCTGATCGTGGGTGCACTGTCTTTCATATATAAGGACTCGGCAAACTTCACGATGAAGTCCGAAGTCATGTTGGTTGTAAAATTCGATCCGGCTATCTGGATGACGTCCGGGATCTTGGTCAGATTTTTGACCTCCAGCGCACGATTCATGAAGGCACTTAGGAAAATCCGGTGACGCATCGTCCGATTGAAATCGGAATCTTCCCGGTAACGCACATAACCAAGCGCTTCTTCGCCGCTATAGATCGGTTTGTTGGCTTCAACGAACAGTTTCTCATGGCTCTTGAGTTTGTTCTCAATGTTTTTCTTGATCGGCAGTTCAACACCGCCCACCGCATCAACAATATCCTTGAGACCGTTAAAATTAATCGCGGCATAGAAATCTACTTTGTTCCCCAGCAAATTTTCCACCGTATCCATCGCCATCTTGGCTTCACCATGGGCATACGCTGAATTGATCTTTGACTTCACATCCCGGCCGACAATCTCGGTATAGGAATCACGTGGAATGGACAGCAGCAGCACTTTATTGTCCTCTGGACGCACGACGGAGTAGATGATGGTATCCGAACGGCTTGGTTCATTATCGCGTTGGTCAATACCAAGCAGCAACAGTGAGAATGGGTCCGTATGTTCCACGACCGGGGCATCCTTATCACCAGCTGGTTTGAAGGAGTCATCCAAGGCTTCCTTCACCGTACCGGAGGCGAACATGTTAAAGGCAAACACGACAAGTTGCTTTTGATAAATAAATCCGAGTCCTCCGAGCACAAGCAGCACACTTAGGGTGATGATTAATGGCTTCTTCCATTTCTTCTTCGGTTTCTTCGGTTTCCGTCTTGTTAAATGTGCGGCACTGTTTTCCATCATATCTCCTTTAATAACGGGTTCTTAGAATCATTTAACTATATTAATAACACGTTGACAATAGATTACGTTATAATCTGCTATACAAATACGTGTTCAAAAAGTTTGGTTTTCAGTACCAAGAAGATGGAATGAAGCTAGAAATGGAGTAGCGGAGCGTAGGGAAAACTACGTGAGCAACTAAAATGTTTCCGAAGGAAACATACTTCGTAAGCCCCTACTTATTTCGGCTGAATTTCATATTCGATGCTGATGATGCCGCCAGGCATCATTCGTAATCAAAAGTGGACTTTTTGAACTACCTCTACATAAATGAACATAAAGGGAGCGATAAAGGATGGAGTATCGACGTTTGGGCAATAGTGGTTTGCGTGTGTCAGCACTGGGGCTTGGCACCAATGCGTTTGGCAAACGCGCGGATGAAGCAGCTTCTACCCGCATTATTCATGCAGCGATGGATCAGGGCATCAACTTTATCGATACCGCCAATATCTACGCAGGTACCGAATCAGAACGCATCATTGGACAGGCTCTCACAGGTCGTCGGGAAAACGCGGTGCTTGCGACCAAAGCCGGACTTCCCCGGCATGACGGTCCCCATGGTCGCGGTTCGTCCCGCTACCATCTGCAACAAGAGCTGGAACATAGCCTGCGGCGTCTGCAAACGGATTATGTGGATCTGTATCAGATCCATACCTTTGATCCGCATACACCGCTGGATGAGACACTCCGTACGCTGGACGATATGGTCACTTCCGGCAAAGTTCGGTACATCGGAGCTTCCAACTACGCAGCCTGGGAGCTGATGAAAGCTCTCGGGATCAGTGAACAGAAAGGTTATGTGCGCTACATCTCCACCCAAACCAGCTATTCCCTGGCTGACCGTACGCCTGAACTGGAATTGGTACCGATGTGCCTGGATCAGGGTGTAGGCATTATCCCGTATTTCCCGCTCGCAGGCGGTATTCTGACGGGTAAATATAACGGACAGGCCAGCGTACCTTCCGGCTCCAGAGCCGACACCGACCCGTCCTTCAATCGTTTTCTGCTGGAGCATAATCTCCAACTGAGTGAACAAGTGAGTGCCAAAGCTGCTTCATACGGGTGTTCCCCAAGTGTGCTGTCTCTCGCATGGCTACTGACACGTCCGGCTGTATCCACAGTCATTGTTGGCGCTACAGGCACCGAACAGCTGGAGCATAATCTGGCTAGTCTGGATATGTCACTGCCCGATGAGATGTTGACCGATCTGGATCAGATCAGTGACTCTTTCCGTCGCCGCGAGCCATTTGCGTCCTACCGAATCGATTGAAGCAACTGAAATAAACCTCCCGACGGATAAAGTCAGGAGGTTTATTTTTGATTTTGCATAACACTATAATCATTAGTATTCAGAAAATTTCCAATTCCACTACAATCTGTAGTTTAATAAAATAAAAAAAATCTTATTATGGATTAGCCCTCTGTTTTTTGGCGAAGAAACTCCTGCATGATCTCCATATACTCTTCCTTGCGATCATCCAAAGTTTCAAAAAAAGCCTTGTCCGACTCCTCAACCAAGTGAATTCCTTCAATGGCCAATCGGGTTCCTTCTTCCGTTGTTGTAATAATATTGGCACGCGTATCCGTCTGATGACGAGCACGCGTAATCAACCCTCTCTTTTCAAGAGCACGCAAAACCTGAGAAGTCACATTAACATCTACTTTGGCAAATTGTGCAATTTGAACCTGAGTGACTCCCTTGCCTTCCTCATCACGTTCATTGAGCCACAAACAGGCGTGCAACAATACAAATTGGGGCTGTGTCAATTCGAGTGGCTCCAGCACCCTGCGTACTTCCCTTTGCCACATCGCTGTAACCTGCCATAACAGATATCCCGGGCTTTCTTGTGCGTTTTTATACCGTGAGCTGTTCATCTCATACCTCCATGATGTGCGACCTTATGCAACAGATTATGTACCTACCAGTCAATGAAGTAAATCCATTATTCTTCATAAACGATGATGGAAACACATCCGTTGCAACTCTGTGTGTTCTTTCTCCAAAAATGAATTATCGTGCAGGGATAAATTGCTTCACCCATTGTCCGAATCCTTGCGGATTGCGGCTCTGTATAAGAATGGTTCCTTCTCCACGGAACCGGCATACCAACCCTTCTCCACTTGTAACACTGGATAACCAGCCCTGTGAAGCTTTCTCTATCCGGTAATCTACATAATGAGGCCATGCCACCAGATGAGCGTTATCCACGATCATTTCTTCACCTGCTGCCAGATTAATCGCATGAATTGCACCATAGGAAGACAGAAATACGGTTCCACGTCCGCTGATCTCAATAATGAAGAAACCTTCTCCCGAAAAGAGGCCTTTCTTCAGGTTTTGCATTTTGGTATTCACCTGAATGCCCTCGGTCCCCGCCAGAAATCCGTCTTTCTGCACATAGAGTGAATAGGAACCGTCTAATTCAACAGCCTCTACATCGCCCATGCTTGAAGGTGAGAGTAGAATCTCTGCCGACCCGCCCGCAGCCGTCAATTCCTGAAAGAAAAACTTCTCTCCGCTCAGCATCCGACCGAACCCGGCAAACATTCCACCTTCTGCTGAACCCTTCAGTTCAACCGTAGGCGTCATGGATACCATCGCACCACTTTCGGCCTTGAACCGCTCTCCCCGCTGCAAATGTACCTTGAGCATTGCAAAAGCCCCATCATATAGAATCTCATAGTTCACGGTTGCACCAACTCCCTATTGTCAGAGTTAAAATCATTGAGCCCATTGTCTTCCAGAACTGCTGATTTGTCTCCGTATTCCTTCACGATATGTTGATCTCCCCAATTACAGAGCGCATTGAGAATCGGTTCAAGACTCCGCCCGTAATCACTCAATTCGTATTCTACTTTGGGAGGGACCTGATTATATACAATTCGGTTTACGATCCCGTCGTTTTCAAGCTCTCTCAGCTGCTGTGTTAACATTTTCTGTGTAATTGCGGGCATAATACGCTTGAGATCACTGGTTCGTCTTTTTCCATGTGTCAGATGACAGAGAATGACGCATTTCCACTTGCCACCGATCACCTCTAAGGTAGCTTCAACCGAGATGTTATATTTTTTTCTAACCATAACTTGTTACCTCCCTGATGAATTGAATTACATCCGTCGCATGCTGTACAGGCACCAAAAAGTACGTAGGGTACTAAAAAGTACGTACTATTCAATCTATACTGAATAACTCATAATAGCATTTGCCGGTACGTAAATCTACATTCGGGGGAGTTGAGCAAGAAATGTTACAAGATTCAAAACGCAGCACGTGGGCACTGCTAGCACTGGCCATTAGTGCATTCGCGATCGGTACCACAGAATTTATCAGCGTTGGGCTCCTGCCCCTCATTGCCGATGACCTGGGCATTTCCGTAACTACAGCGGGACTGACCGTTACTTTATATGCATTAGGCGTTACCTTTGGGGCTCCTGTTCTGACCTCACTGACGTCTACCATATCACGCAAAACGCTATTGCTTGCCATCATGATTGTCTTCATTGCGGGTAACACGATGGCTGCACTGTCGACGGGCATCACCATGTTACTCATTGCAAGAGTGGTGTCCGCTCTGGCACACGGAGTGTTCATGTCCATAGGCTCCACGATTGCAGCCGATCTGGTGCCTGCCAACCGCAGGGCGAGTGCCATTGCCATCATGTTCTCTGGTTTAACGATAGCTACTGTAACTGGCGTACCTCTCGGTACACTTATCGGTCAACATTGGGGCTGGCGCGCTGCTTTTATCCTGATTGTTGTGATTGGTATCGTTGCCATGATTGGGAACATGATACTCGTGCCATCCACGCTGAAGCGAGGAACACGAACAGCATTTCGGGATCAGCTGAAGCTGGTTACAGGTGGACGCTTGCTGCTTGCTTTTGTCATCACTGCCGTTGGGTACGGAGGAACATTTGTTGTTTTTACGTACCTGTCCCCGTTATTGCATGATATCAGCGGATACTCCGAGAAAACAGTTGCGTTCATTCTGTTGTTGTACGGAATCGCCATTGCTGTCGGCAATATCATCGGCGGCAGAGCAGCCAATCGTAACCCGCTCAAGGCCCTCTTCTACATGTTCATCATTCAGACCATCATTCTCGGCGTGATGTACTTCACCGTTCCGTTTAAGTTGGCAGCACTCCTAACCATCATGGGTATGGGACTACTTGCTTTCATGAATGTGCCTGGTCTTCAGATGTATGTAGTAACTCTGGCTGAACGATATGCACCACAGGCCAAAGATGTAGCCTCAGCCTTTAACATCGCCGCATTTAATGCAGGGATTGCTATAGGTGCCTATTTGGGTGGCGTGATCAATGACTCCATTGGTTTGATTCACACGACATGGGTCGGAGCCTTGATGGTTCTCGTAGCTGTAATCCTGACCGCATGGGCTAAAATGCTGGAAAGCAAAGATCAACATGCATCCGTCTAAATGGAAAAAGCTTCGTTCTAATCTCCATTCCGACCTTGGGTCGCACTCTTATATAAATATCAATTCCAGCCTTCAAGGGGAACCGGTTTCATATCGTATTTTACTATACTATATACGTTGAACCCAATTTGATCTACTATGATTTAATTTTGTATGATAAAAAACGATAATTCAGCTTGAAATCACTGATTTTTACACACTTTAAGGAGGAAATCTCATGACAACAGCTCAAACCGCACAACATTTACAATCCACAGTAACTCTGCATAACGGTGTTCCTATGCCTTGGTTCGGACTTGGTGTATTTAAGGTAGAAGAAGGATCTGAACTGATCGAAGCTGTGAAAAATGCGATTAAACATGGCTACCGCAGTATCGATACTGCTGCCATATACGGTAATGAAGCCGGTGTTGGACAAGCGATTGCAGAAGCTTTGCAAGAAAACAACCTGAAACGCGAAGAACTGTTCGTTACATCTAAAGTATGGAATGCAGACCTCGGATATGAAGAGACACTTGCGGCTTTTGATACCACATTGAACAAATTGGGACTGGAATACCTGGACCTGTATCTGATTCACTGGCCTAAGGCAGGCAAATACAAAGCAGCCTGGAAAGCAATCGAGGAGCTGTACGCAGCAGGTCGCATTAAGGCTATTGGGGTAAGCAACTTCCAGATTCATCATCTCGAAGACCTGATGCAGGATGCCAAAGTGAAACCGATGATTAATCAGGTGGAATATCACCCTCGCCTGACTCAGGTTGAACTCAAGGCTTTCTGCGAAAAGCATGGTATCCAGCTCGAAGCATGGTCCCCTCTGATGCAAGGTCAGCTGTTGGACAATCCAGTACTCACGGCGATTGCCTCAGCCAAAGGCAAATCCGTTGCACAAGTCATCCTGCGTTGGGATCTGCAAAATGGGGTCATTACCATTCCGAAGTCCACCAAGGAACACCGGATTATTGAGAATTCCTCCATCTTCGACTTTGAACTTTCCAATGAAGAGATGGATCAGATCAGTGCTCTGAACGAAGATGTACGTGTTGGACCTGACCCGGACAACTTTGATTTCTAATGAATAACCTTTTACGAGCCTGCGTTGTTTGATATAGCATAACGAAAAACCACCGGACCAGGAGCCGGTGGTTTTTCGTTATATTCTCTTCCCTGTAGCCAAGACCCGCTAACACTGCACACTTCAATTCAAAATGAGGTATTGCATATTTTAACTATTGAACCTGCCACAATGCAGGGACATTGGATGGTTCCCATCCAGGCAAGGAGGTGTGGGCCTGCAAACATTTATACGTCTTGCCACTATACGTGACCAACTGTCCTACAGTATAGGCTGTATTCGCCTGCCAGGCGGAAACGCCCGGGTTCGTCGTTCCTGCTGCCGTTTTCACAGTCACCGCATTGCTCGCAGCAGAACCATTCCCCGCCGCATCCTTTGCTTTCACCGTAAATGTATACGAGGTGTCCGCAGCGAGCCCACTGATCGTTGCTGTCGTTCCGGTCACAGATGTTGCCAGAGCCGTTCCATTGTACACATCATAACCCGTTACACCCACGTTATCCGTGGATGCCGCCCAGCTCAGCGTTATGCTGGATGCCGTTTGCGCTGTCGATGCCAGGTTCGTCGGTGCAGTTGGCGCTTGCGTATCACCTCCCGGCTGAGTCGTAGTGCTTACGGTTACAGCATTACTGGCTGCAGACAGATTGCCTGCCGCATCTTTTGCTTTGATCGTAAAGGTATAGGAAGTACCCACGGACAGACCGCTGATTGTTGCGGACGTTCCGTTGACGGAGGCAGCAAGATTGGCACCATTGTAGACGTTATACCCAGTAACACCCACATTATCTGTTGAAGCATTCCAAGCCAGCGTCACCGAGGTAGCCGTCACACCTGTCGAGCGGGCATTTCCCGGTACGCTTGGTGCCGTCGTATCTGCTGGAGGCACCGTACCTCCGGTAGGCAGGTCGGCTTTCAGTTTATTTTGGAGTGTTTTGTTCCGGTCACCGCTAAGCTCCCAGAACATCGCACCGCCGAGTCCCTTACTCTTGATATAAGCGGTTTTATATCCAATCGACTCCGCATCATCATAGCTAATAAAACGCTTGTTGGTCGCATTATAGAGATATGGCACCTTGGCCGTATCATTCCAGTAACGTGTGTACCCGTTTTTGTTAATGTAATTGGTCTCCAGATCATAGAAATCAAAGGAGCCTGCTTCCCATGTTCCAACGGAGGAACCTCCCGTGCAGGTCTGATACTGGCCATTGCTCGCCTGTGCGCATCCATCCCAGCCGCGGCCATAAAATGGAACACCAAGCACAAGTTTGGCGGCTGGTACCCCGGCATTCAGATGCCCTTGTGCTCCGGCAGCCACATTAAATGTATTGGCATCCGGCACCCCGGCAGCCGAAGCCGCAGGGTCATAGTTCAACGGCGCGTTATGCGCGCTGACTTTTTGCCAAGCCCCGTTAAAATCGTATGTCATAATGTTAATCCAATCGACGATGGAAGCTATGTTGGCAAGCTCTGTATTAGCAGCATAGGTCGTCGATGCACCGCTTGCAATCGTAAGCAGGTACTTCTTACCGTCCGCAGCTCCGGCAGCATCCAGCTTCTCACGGATTTTGCTCAGAAGCAGCGTGTAATTTTGCTTATCCTCCGGACGTTTGCTGTTACCATCAAGTCCGCCTGATACCGGATACTCCCAGTCCAGATCTACCCCGTCAAAATTGTATTTGCGCAGGAAGTCGACGGCAGAGTTTGCAAAAACCTCCCGCGTTGCAGCAGTCGCAGCCACATCAGAGAAGCGGTTGGACCATGTCCATCCTCCGACGGAGATGATCGTCTTCAGATTAGGATTGATTTGTTTCAGCTTGTTCAGCTGATTGATATTGCCTGCAATGGGTTGATCCCACGTATCCCCTGCAAATGTCTTCCCCGTATCGATCCAAGGATCGCCAAGCACGATTGTTCCGTTGGGCACATTAATTGTCTGGCTTTTTTCATTCTGACAAGTCCAAGTTACAGGATTTGGCCCCGAAGGGTCCGGATTTCCATGAATACCGTTCCAGCAAATATCGGCAAAAGCATAGTTGATATGTGTGACCTTGGTTGGGTCGATATCCGTTACATTATAGTTTCTCCCGTACGCAGCCCAGGACGGGTAATAACCAACAATTTTATAAGAATCCGCTGCTGCCGCCGTAGCGGGTTGGAGCACAAAAGAAGGAATAATGACGGATAAGAGCAGGGATAGACCCAGGAGAAACTTTGCGGTTTTCTTGAAAGCAGTGTGTTTATTTAAATGTATCATCTAATACACAACCTCCTTTGTCGTTTGCGTACTCAGCCCGTTCAGGAACGGACGATGTGCGCTCGAAAACTGGTTATTCGTATATGCGTCCCAGTTGATTGACCAGGTCATAATCCCTTTTATCCCCGCATAGCCCGCAGGCTGGCGCAAAGTATAGGAACCGCCGTATGACACACCTTTGATTAGGTAATTAAGCGCCTTCTGCAGATCGGCCGGCGTTGTATACCCACCCCCGGCAGCCTGTTGGGAGGCCGGTACGCCGATCGCAATCTGGTCCGGTCGCAAGGCACTAAAGAAAGGGCCTGTGCTGCCGCCTACATGAAAGCCTTGAAGCAGCATCTCTGCCATGGCCACATGGAAATCAGCTGTTCCTTGGGCATAAGAACGTCCATCCAGACCCACCATGGAGCCCGTATTATAGTGCTGCACATGAAGCAGGGTCAGGTCATTACGCAACGCATGGATGACTGGCAAGTATGCTCCCCAAGGGCCGCCGTAGCTCAGATATCCCCCCTGTACATAGGCCGTCTCCGGGGCAGCCGTCAGGATGAAATTGGCTCCGAAGTGTGACTTAACCGCTTTCACACCTTGGATGAGATTAACAATTTTCGGTGTAGTTGGACTACGGAAATCGGTGTCCCCTGCATTTAGAGACAGGGAGCTTCCTTCCAGATCGATATCGAGACCATTGAAACCATAGGTGGAAATGATTGATTTTAACGAATCTTCGAATTGCTGTCTCTTGGTCGCGTCGGTGAGCTCAATGGTACCGTTGGCTCCCCCCATGGAAAGCAGTACTTTTTTCCCTTGGCTTTGCAGATAGGCAATATCGGATTTGAATTCGGTTACCGTCGCATTGTATGGAGTAAAAGCAAGCGTTCCGCTGCCATGTGAAATGGGTTCGGCAAAGGAGACATTAATGACGTCATAGGCTGTTGATACGTTACGAAGTCTGATATTCGTTGAACCATTATCGAAGTTGTGCCAGTAGCCGATCAGCCATTTGCTGCCGGTTGGCCCAGGATTAGAAGAACCGTTGGAAGTTGTTACACTGAGGGAGGTGCTCGCAGCGGATATATTGCCTGCGGCATCTTTGGCTTTTACCGTAAAAGCATAGGTTGTGCTCGCTGTCAGTCCCGTGACTACAGCTGTTGTAGTTGAGGTACTTGTCACAAGAACGCCGTTCCGGTACACCTCATATCCCGCTACGCCCACATTATCCGTGGATGCATTCCAGGATAGACTAACGGAGGTGTTCGTTATGGCGTTTGAAGTCAGACCCGCAGGAACAGAAGGGGGTGACGTATCTGGCATTGGTGTTTCGCCTCCCGAACCTTCCCCGACGTATTTCCACAACGCGGGTACAACAGAGGGCTCCCATCCGGTCAACGCCGTATGGGCCTGAATACACTCATAATCTTTATTTTGATAAGTGACGAGGTCGCCTTTCTTGTATGCGGTGCCTGCCTGCCACTGGGCGGCGGCATCGGCTCTCGGTGCAAACCACAAAAGAAGTAGAAGAAATGCCAAAGCAAATGTAATAACCGGGCGGAATCGAATAGCTTGATTCAAGCAAAATCCCTCCTGTACTAAGGATACGTTCACCTTGCAAACAAAGATATCCATCGTCCACCTGCATCTGATCTGTGATCGATTAGAGCCAGCCTCATTCAGCCATCTGATGTTGCGTGTCGCTTCACTCCCTTCCCTTACCAAAATGGACCTTCCCTCTCGTTTTCTCTTTCAGCAGACATCACCAAATTTTACAGGGAATTTACAGATCCTCACCCTGTATTTAATCAGTAAAATGCCTAGGAGATAAGGGATAAAATAGTTCTATTGGGGGCGAAAAATGTAATATAGCGCACAGAAAAGGCTTTCCGCCAAGTCCTCAGGAGACTTGAAAGAAAGCCTGTGTTATATATTGTGTAGAGAATAGGGCGAATCTTAACGCTGCTCCCCTCTCCCTTCAAAAGGCTGCCAACCATCCATGCCGGATAGAATCAGAGGTACAGCGTACTCCGCCGCTTCCTGTTCGGTCAGCATTTTGGCCCAAGGAACACGATCAGCAGCACATCCGGCACCAGGACCGGCACTGTTATATTCCGCATACTGAACGGTTTGCTCTGCATCTGTCTTGTTCCAGTTATGCCATCCCTCTCGCTTCACATGAGCGCCGATCCAGCAGTTCAGAAAACAGACTTTGGCATGATGACGCCACGGTCTGCCCAGATACACCGACTGCGGCGGAGCATTGCTCGTCAGATCACAGTCCAGAAACACATAGCCGTATCGTACATCCTCCGGCGTAGATGCTGCGGTAATCCAGCCGTTCACTTGCCCATCCGCAGCCTCCGCTTCAGTCAGGCGATTCTTCGTAAAAATCTCGCACCCCTTAAATACCACCGTAGCCGAGCCAAAAATAAAATCGATATCGCCTTCGATGTAACAGTCTTCGAAATACTGCCGCAGTTTGCGCCGCTCGGCACCATCGCGTGGCCCGCCAAAGTAACTGCGGTCCATGGGCTGCTCCGGCAACGGGCCGGTGAAGATTGTGTCCTGGTGACCGATCAAACGACAGTGGCGAAAGGCCGCCCGGTCTCCATCCACATAAACGGCTAGCGCCTGACCAACCTCCTTGCCCGGTCCGGCAGCATTTACGAAGGAAATCCCCTCTGCCGTGAAATCATCGGCACCGATGAAAGCGGTATAGGAATGAAACGTATGATATGGCGACCCGTCCGGGAACTTCTTGAGTGCATAATCATCATACGTAATGATTGTCTGCTCCGCCCCGTCACCAATCAGATGGATGCCCGGCTTCTCCATATGCAGCTTCTCATAATAAACACCAGCTTTCACTCGAATCGGGACGTTTCCGATGCCATTCTCCGGCAGCGCATCGACTGCAGCCTGAATCGTCACATAATCCCCCGTCCCGTCTGAAGCAACCGTCAGACAGGGAGTCGATGATTCCAATGCTGTATTCGGCAACCTCTGCTGTGTCATGGCAATCGCTCCATTTCCAGCGCTGCCAGCAGGAGCGGAGCCACCCCCATAAAGGAATCGCTTACAACTGCTTCGCTTACATAGTAGCTGTACGAGCCATCCCGGTCCAGACTTAGTCCTGCGCCATGACAGATCCCGTTTAACCGAACGCCGTCAGCCGTTTCCTCCACCAATCTGGAGGAAAGCCCCTGCCATCCTTTCTCCGCCGCTGCTCTGAAATGCGGCTCCAGATACTTTAGCCGTACCCCCTTCGCAAGTGCATATACAAACATGCTTGACCCGGATGCTTCTAGATAGTTGCCTTTGCGGAACCCCTGATCCAGCACCTGGAACCATAACCCGCTCTCCTGCTCCTGCACGCGTACCAAAGCGTGGCACATCCGTTCAAAGATACCAATGATGGTTCCGCGCTTTGCATGATTTACGGGAAAATGTTCCACGCTGTCCACAATCGCCATGGCATACCAGCCCATCGCCCGGCTCCAGAAGTGTGGCGAGCACCCTGTCGATGAATCGGCCCAGACCTGCTCCTTCGATTCATCCCAACCATGATAGAGCAGTCCGGTCCGGGGATCACGGGTCTGGCGTTCGATCAGCAGAATCTGGTGTGCCACTTCATCCCATAACTCGGGGTGATGAAATGTCTTCGCATATTCGGATAGAAAGGGAGATGACATATACAGGCCGTCCAGCCACATCTGGAAAGGATAGATTTTTTTGTGCCAGAAGCCACCCTCCGACGTTCGAGGTTGCCCTGCAAGCTGTGCGGCCAAGAGATGCGCCGCTTCTGCGAAACGCTGATCTTCAGCACCATCCAGTAATGTAAACAGGTTTTTCCCCTGATTAATCTGATCCAGATTATATTCTTCCAAAGTATAGGTGCCAATAGAGCCGTCCGGCTGGATATACAGGTCCATATGTTTTTTCATAAAATCAACATACTCTTGCCTGCCATAATACTGCCCGGTTCGTGCCATCGCCATCAAGGTCATGCCTTCCACGTATGCCCATCGTCCCGAAGGGAACGCATGATAACCGTCCCCGTCACATTGCTGGATGATCGTTGCTGCAATTCGCTCAGACCAGGATAACTGCGTCTGTACCTGCATAAGCAATTCCTCCTTGAATGTTGTATCCACCTAATACATGTATGACTAACGGATAACCGCTTCACTCTTCAATCATGACCGGCACATTGCCGTTGAATTGCGAAGGTTCAATTTGGGCTGGATGACTACAGGAACGTCGACCTGTTCATCACGAATCAACGATACAATGAGCTCTGCTGCCTGCACGGCCAGTTCATCCAGAGACGGGCCAATCGTCGTCAAGGCCACTTCGGCATACTGCATATCCGGCAGATCATCATACCCGATTAACGAGATATCGCGTGGAACGCTGTACCCAGCCTCAAGCAAAGCCCGGAGCGCACCTCGGGTGACCAGGTTGTTCAGTCCAATAAAAGCTGTTGGCGACTCCGGCCCAAACGCATGATTACGTATGGCAAAATACCCGTCTTCCCAGGAGGAATACGCTGGCAGCACATGGTCTTCATTAAAAGCCAGACCCGTACGCTGCAACGCTTCCCGGTATCCCTCCAGTTTAATATTCTGCGAGTTGCCGATAAAACCGATTCGGCTGTGCCCCAGCGATTTCAGATGCTCCACCGCTTTGAACAGCCCTTCTTTGCGATCAATCTTGATGTAAGGAGAGTTCGGCGCTTCATCTGTACCCAGCACAAAACATGGCATGTTGAGTGTCGAGAACTTTTTCCAGAACATCTCCCGATTGTCCAGTGCATAGTCCCACAGAATACATCCGTCCACGCGCAGCTGGCTGAAGACATCCACACCATCATCCGCCACAACCAGGATCATCTGATATCCCCGCTTCTTCAGCTCGGTGTGCAGACGGCCGGAGATGTTCGAGAATAACGGATTGCTCAGTTCATCCAGCACAAAACCGATGATGTTGCTCCTCCCGGTGGAGAGCTGCCGAGCCAGCATGTTTTTCCGATACTGGTGTTTCTCCGCGACCGCAAGCACCTTCTGCTTTGTTGCCGGTTTGATTCGGGGATCATCATTCAGCGCCTTCGATACCGTGCTATAGCTCACCCCCGCCAGTTTGGCAATGTCTTTAATGGTTATCAAAATCAATCAACACCTCTCATACGCCTGAAACCTATTTCCTATTTCTGTGCAGCCTTATAACGATCATATTGTGCCTGTCTGCCCGCAATAACCTGCTCTATATTCATCTTCTTCAACGTCTCAATATAACTGTCAAACTGGTCCAGACTGGCATCACCGCTAATAAACTTGAAATTCATCTCTTCCACATATGTGGTGATGTCAGGCATTGCCATGCTCTCCACGCTCGCTTCATCCGGCAGGGCATAGACGAACGGGAACGGTTCGCGGACATACGGCTCCAGTTCCTTATCCATCTTCGCATGCCAAGGGGCCACGACGGAATCGGCAGAATCGGTGGATTGGATGTTCGGTAGATTCACCGGACCGATGCCGAGCTTCTGAATGTATTCATTGTCCTTGCCTTTGTCCGTAAATGTCTTCACGCCATTCTCTTCCGTATACGTGTCATCCTTGATGCCCCACGTATAATACGTCTGTGCCTCTTCACTTACCGCATAATCCAGGAAGCGGAAAGCCAGCTCCGGATTTTTGCTGTCCCGCGTGATGCCGAAGATGCCGCTAACCGGGGTACGACCGATATAGAACTGATCCCCATGCGGTCCTTTCAGTGGTAATATGCCTTTGATAATCGGCTCTTCCGGATTGTAATCCTTGAACAGCGGGCTGTAGACCATCGACATGTACCAGCTAAAATTAAATGTGGCTCCTGTCACATCCTGAGAGATGCGTGATGTGACCTGATCACTCGTGGTACTCGCATAATCCACCCCAAGCAGACCTTCTTTGTACAGTCCATTCAGATAGGTCAGGTACTCCTTGTACGCTGGCTCATAATAGCTGAAATGCACCTTGCCCTGATCGTCTGCATAGAACTGATTGGACAGATCAAGTCCAAATGCCGGGCCAAAGGCCATGGACACAAATTTCGCTTCCATGGACAGCGGAATCTCATCGGCTTTTCCGTTACCGTTCGGGTCGTCTGTCTTAAACTTGCGCAGCATCGCCGTAAACTCATCCAACGTGGTCGGCTCGCTTAATCCAAGCTTATCAAGCCAGCGCACATTAACCATAAATACCGGCATGTAGTTGCGGGTTAGCGTCTGCTGCGGGACATAATACATTTTACCATCTGGCGTCGTTAAACTGGCTTTAACCGAAGGGGACTTTTCATATATTTTTTTGAGATTCACGCCGTACTTCTCTACAAGCTCGTTGATCGGGATAAACAGGCCACTATTGATGTACTTCATCAGTTGATCCTGATCTGGCAGGTACACGATATCGGGCAAGCCGGTACCGGCAGCCAGCCTCGGATTGACGGCATCCGCATAGTTCTGTGGAGGAATGAGATCCCAATCCACCGTAACACCGGCGTTGCTCTCAATTTTCTTAACGATAGCTGCGGTGGAGAGATCCACGTTGGTCGTCCAGGCGTTAGTACCGAGAATAGACAGCTTGGCATCCGGCTGATCCGTCACTGGCCCTGCCCCGGTATAATTGAAGGCCGGCTCCGAACTGGACGGAGTGCTCCCCTCATCGGTTCCTGCCCCTGTTCCACCACTACATCCCGCCAGGCTGATTGCCAGTATCGCTGCCATTACACTTTTTCTTCCTGCCCCTTTAAATCTCATCCATCATTCCTCCTTAGGTATGAACCATTTTGAACTCCCTTGAATGACATGACACTTAAGTAATTAAAGCTATCCTTTCACGGCTCCGAGGGTAATCCCCTTAACGAAGTACCGTTGGATAAACGGGTAGATCGTAACAATAGGCAGAATGCTGACCACAATGGATACATAACGTACTTGCAGGGTCGATACCGCCAGCGCCCCGGATGTCATCGTGCCGCCCATCTTCTGCATCACTTCCGGAGATGCCATGATCAGCACCCTTCGCAGGAACATCTGTAAGGGCTGCATATCCTGTTTGCCCAGATATAATAGGGCCGAGAAAAAGTTGTTCCAGTGGAATACCGCATAGTACAGCGTGAGCACAGCCAGTGTCGGCTTGATGATGGGAACCGCCAGACGGTACAGCATTGTCATCTCGTTGGCCCCGTCTATACTGGCACTTTCGAAAATCTCATTCGGAATGCCTTCAAAGGCCGAGCGGCAGATCATGACGTTAAACGTAATCACCAGCACAGGCAGCACCATGACCCAGCGGGTATTGTACAGCCCAAGCGAGGTAATCAGCATGTAAACCGGAATAAGCCCACCCGAGAAATACATGGTAAAAGCGATGAAAAAATTCAGCTTGCGACGCAAGAAAAATTGCTGTCTGGATAATGGAAACGCGGCAAGACATGTTGCCACAATATTCAACAGTGTACCTACCACGGTGTACCAAAGGGTGTTGTAGAACGATACCCATAACTCCTTGTATTGCAGTACCATTTGGTAACCTGACAGGGTAAAGCCAACGGGCCACAATACGACTTTTTGTTTGTCGATGGCATCCACCGAGCTGAATGAAATGCTAATGACGTACAGAAAGGGATACAACGTGACAACAACCGCCAGTATGGTCAGCAGGTAGACACTTCCGTAGAACAAACGGTCACTTCTCGATTTTTGCATACAGGTCTCCTTTGGTCCGGGTTATAGTCTTACCAGAGTGACATCTTGGTCAGGCGGCGGGTCATGGAATTGGCAGCAAACACAAGCACAAAAGTGATTATGGAGTTAAACAGGCCGACCGCTGTGGCGAAGCCGTAATTCTGGCCTTCAATCCCCATCCGATATACATAGGTGGACAGGACATCCGCCGTTTCGTAGGTGGCTCCGTTGTAGAGCAGATATACCTTCTCGAAACCTACGCTCATAATGCCGCCAAGCGACAGAAGCAGAAGAATGACAATGGTTGGTTTGATACTGGGAAGGGTCAGGTGCCATAGCTCCTGAAATTTGTTGACGCCGTCAATTTTGCCGGAATCATACATCTCGGGGTCGATCCCCATAATGGCTGCAATGTAGATGATGGAGCTGAAGCCAAAGCTCTGCCAGATATCGGAGCTTGTGAAGATGGTACGGAACCAGCTGGCATCCATCATGAAATTCACTTTTTCCATGCCCAGACTCGCGATGAGGGTATTCACAATACCGTCTGTTGGTGACAGGAAGTTAATGATCATGCCGGCTACAACGACAGTGGAGATGAAGTGAGGAAGGTAGGTCACCGTCTGGGCGAATCGCTTGAATGTTCGGTTCTTGATCTCCACGATGCAGACAGCGAACAAAATCGGAATGGAGAAGCCGAACAGGAGTGGCAGGAAAGCGAGCAGAAATGTGTTACGTAGCAGTCGCCAGAAATAAATGGAGTTCACGAACTGTTCGAACCAGCGCAGTCCCACCCATTCCCCGCTGAGCATGCCCTGACCCGGCAGGAAATTGCGAAATGCCAACAGCACGCCAGGCATCGGAAGGTACATGAAGATGAGGTAATACAGGAAGATAGGTGAAAACATCAACAGCAAATACTTATCCCGTCTGATCAGGCTGAACAGTGTAGACATGCGTTTTTTCAACGTGAAGCACTCCCCTTCGCCACATAATTACAACGTTTGAATTTTTGAATAAAAATGAACTGTCATTTCACTGACGTATTTGTTATTCATTCCATCCACATTTTGTAACAACCTATAATATTCTGCGTAAAACGAGATATTTTCTTGGAAAAGTCCTCCTTACACCGTAGTTCTGTCTTTTCAATAATTTTCAAAAACGTAATTACAACGTTGTAATTTTAAACTAAATGTATACGCTTACATAAACTTTTTCTCATCTTAGCAAAGTCTCCTTCGTTTGGCAACAACAAAAATCAGTGGCATGTCTAACGCACTAAATACAGTCTCGCATACGCGAGACTGTATTTATAATCTACACTTGATTCCGATACTCCATCGGTGTCATAACATATACTCGCTGAAACGCTCTGTAAAACTGACTGACGCTGGAAAATCCCAGCTCATAACTGATGGTGGTTACCGAATCCGTCGTAAGGCGAAGCCTTCTGGACGCTTCTTCTACACGCAAATTTAACAAATATTGATACGGTGTCTTTCCCGTAAGAGTCTTGAAAGAGCGCATGAAATGATACCGGCTCTGATGCGCGACCATCGCCATCGAATCAATATCCATTGGATCCGTATAGGCACTGTGAATGTACTCCAGCACCCGGCGAAGATGAGGGTCCATACATGTACGATTATCTACAATCGTTTTTCCATTTTCCTGCCCCATCAACATGCGTCTTAGATACATCTCGACCGCCAGTTCTGTTTCCTGTACTTGGAGCGAATCCGGCATGTCATCTAACAAAATGGAATTCCAGCCTCGGAACAGACTGCTGATCTCAGCGGGATCAAACGTCTGGGTAGGTCGAAACTCAGCTCGCCCCCCACTTAACTCCGCACCTTCTAAACTACCTAATGGCGGTTTACGGAACTTGATCACAATGACTGCCGAATCCGAACCTATTTCAAAATAATGCTCAGTCTGGGGATGAGCAATAATCCCCTTGCCTGCGTTCAGAGGGTATGCGTGCCGTTCCTGTACCAGATGACATTGCCCTCTGACCGGCAGCGTTAGCTGATACCAGTCATCATGCACATGAGGTTCATTCGCGAACCCTCCGGTAGCTTTCCATAATTCCAACCCATTTAACGTCATGTTTAATTCCATCGTTTCCTCACCTGCTGACATTATAGCAAATCGTGCTCACTTTCCAAGCACTTTTCACAAAGACAATGCCTGACCGTGTCTTTTATCATAGAAAAAAATAATTCGAGGTGATCTCCCATGGCTCAGGCCACTTTAAGCAAAATGCAAATCAACTCTTCCGCCAATTGGGCACTCGCCGGAGTCAGCTTCGCCCATTTGCTGAATGATGCGATGCAGACCGTGGTTCCATCTGCTTTTCCGCTGTTTCAGCAGACCATGCAGCTCAGTTTCGCTCAGATGGGCTGGATTGCCTTCACCCTGAATATTACCGCATCCGTCCTTCAGCCACTGGTCGGTTATATGTCAGACCGCAAGCCCATGCCGATCCTGCTTCCCGGAGGCATGTTAGTCTCCCTGATCGGTGTGCTCGGCTTAGCCTTGTCTTCCGAGTTATGGATGTTGCTTGTATCGGCCGCATTGATTGGCATAGGCTCATCCATCCTCCACCCCGAGTCCTCACGCGTGGCTCATATGGCAGCCGGCCGTGGACGTGGAATGGCGCAATCGATCTTCCAGGTGGGAGGCAACACGGGACAGGCGATTGCTCCATTACTGGTCGCTTTCATCCTGCTGCCACATGGGCAGCGTAGTTTTCTGTGGCTAATGGGCTTTGCCCTGATCGGTATCTTTATTCAGTCTTATGTCAGTCGCTGGTACAGAGACAAGCTTGCCGAGACTCGCATTCGTCAGCAACAGCCTCTAAAATCAAGCGGCGCAGAGCCAGTAGCTCGACCTATGAGCAGGGGATTCATCGCTTTTACAATGGGCATTCTTATCCTGCTGCTGTTTTCCAAATTCGTATATATTGCTGGCATGACCGGATATTACGCCTTCTATTACGCGGATGCATATGACTTGCCTCTCTCCCAGGCACAGATCTGTCTGTTTATTTTGCAATTTGCAGGCATGGTCGGAACCTTGCTCGGCGGCCCGCTCGCTGATCGCTATGGGCGTAAACCAATGATCTGGTTCTCCATTGCAGGTACTGCACCATTTTCGTTGTTGTTGCCTTATGCAGGCCCCGTCTTGTCCATGGTATTGTGCGGAATGATTGGACTCATCCTGATGTCCGGCTTCAGCGTCATCATTGTCTATGCACAGGAATTGCTTCCTCGGCATATTGGAACGGTATCCGGGTTATTTTTCGGCCTGTCGTTCGGCATGGCTGGACTTGGCTCGGTTGTGCTGGGTTCCTTAATTGATGTGACCAGCGTTGCATTTGTTATCAAGTTATGTTCGTTTTTGCCACTGCTTGGTGTGTGTGCCGTATTTCTGCGCAAGGACCAACCAAGAACAACAGGATAACCGTTGAAACCTCACTGATGTTGTGACTACAATACACCTAGGACAATCGAGGATAACAGAAGGAGGGAATAACGCATGATTATTGATGTACAGCATGTCACTTGGAAAAGGGGACCTCTTACCCTGCTGAACGATGTAAGCTGGCAGGTTAATGACGGTGAACACTGGGCGTTGCTTGGCCTGAATGGCTCCGGCAAAACAACACTCCTGAACATGATCACCGGGTATCTCTGGCCAACTGAAGGCAAGATATCCGTGCTGGGCCATGAATATGGCGATGTGGATCTGAGGCAGCTCCGCAAATCCATCGGCTGGGTCAGTTCGTCTCTGCAAGAGAAATTGTACGGCACGGATCGCACACAGTATGTCGTGATCAGCGGCAAACATGCCACCATTGGCTTGTACGACAAGCTATCGGATGATGATCTGGATCAGGCACAGGAATTGATGCGAACACTGGGCTGTCAGCACCTGTGGGATCGCGAATATCGTACCTGTTCTCAAGGCGAGAAACAGAAACTTCTTATTGCCCGAGCACTCATGGCCAATCCGCGCGTACTCATTCTGGACGAGCCTTGCAATGGACTGGATCTGTTCTCAAGAGAGCGATTGCTGGACAGCATTCGTGAATTATCACAGCGACCAGATACCCCTTCACTCATCTATGTCACCCATCATACCGAAGAAATATTGCCCGTGTTTAGTCACAGTCTCTTGCTTCGTAGGGGTGAAATCGTGAATAGCGGACTAACGAGCGAGCTGATGAACACCGAAGTGCTGAGCAACTTCTTCGAGGCACCTGTGGAAGTTGATCGGCACGGGGAACGTGTCTATGTCAGAGCTGCGGCGGATTCATAATTACGTGGTTATACACAGCACACGCAGCATAGGTGCAGAAACTTAACAGTAAAAGCCCAATATCTTATCCACATGTGGATAGATTTTGGGCTTTTCAATGCTATATCTAGTGTTATCCACCGTTTTCTGTGTAGAACTTTCTAATTTATGAGTATAACTTAGTTATGTCCTTCTATTTATCTATATTCTTCTCCGCGATCTATTTCCGGGCTGCCAGGAACAGAAACAATGGAATACGCTGCCTGCGCAGATAGGTTTCCTCGTTTACAAAATAAGCACGTTGTGGTGCTGACTCGCGCAAATGTTCTACACGGAATCCTGCCCGCTGCAATGCCATAAAGTATGATTCAATGGACCGATGCATCTTTTTCACAGAACCACCCAACCACTGCTGCTCACGGAATCCTTCCACAAAATACTGATCAACCACCCAATCCGTTCGAGTCCCGGAGGGTTGCAGTGTGGACGTGATCACAGGGTGTTCTACCGAGAATACAAATGTCCCATTCTCTTTCAACGTATTGTATATGTTGCGGAACAGGCTCTCCACATCCTCAATATAGTGGACAGCCAGTCTCGATATCACCAGATCGTATACTTTGGCCGGGTAGTCCCAGTCTTCCATGAATGCCTGTTCAATCTGTGCATTCAATCCTTTTACGGATTTGTTGGCTGCCTGAATCATATTCACCGAACCCTCAATTCCCGTATACGTCGCACCTTCGCGCCCCCTGCCCAGCAATTCTGCGGCGAACCTCGCATCCCCGCAACCGAGGTCCAGTATATTCTTGCCGGTTACATCTCCGATCAACTCCAGCATCACCGGCTTTTCCAGTGTATCATTGGCGTTCTCCTGCCACTTGCGACGTTCCATATACTTCTCGAAATTCGCCTCATCATCGTAAAAGTCTGATCCTCTGTCCTTCATTCGGTGACCCTCCATTTCGGATAAGCATGATCCTCTTTACAGCCTGTATGAGTATACAGAATATGGATGTGCGTGGCTATAACAAAAAAAGCTGTTGTCTGGAGTTATCCAGCAAACAGCCTTGCTGCCATACACTTCTACCATTTTCGCCGCTTAGCCAAAACGTTCTGTTTTGTACCATTTGCTCTCGCGTTTCCGAATCTTGTCCATAATCAAGGAGTAGAATGCCTTGATCGAGATCAGGATGAAAAGCTGTGCATACGTGAAGTAGGACACGCAGGCATAGATGAAATTACGAGTATTGCTCTGTCCAATATCTGCGGCAAGTGCCAGATTGATCTGTAACACGTAAATAAAGTACATGAGTGCCCAACCAATGACAAGGAAGACATACGCATCGCCGGCAAACTGGAACGGTGACATTACCTCTGGTTTAAATATGGCAATGATCCGATAAACCAGATTCACGAGAAATATAATATCCGATACAATGATCGCAAGCATAAACCAGAAATAACTAACGGCATAATAGATGACCAGCAACTTATTACGCCAACTGGAGCGGTTAAACAGGTTATGGATATTATCCAGTACCACCTGGTAGTTCCCCTTGGCCCAGCGCTCGCGCTGCTTCATGTAAACACTAAGCTGCTCCGGCTCCTGCTGATAGGCTTCCGCTTGCGGCGCCAGTGCCACAAACTGTCCGCGATTCAAAATCTCGAATGACAACGCGGTATCTTCTGTAATGGCTGTCACATCCCAGCCACCAATTTCCCGGATCAACTTGGTTTTGATAATGTAATTCGTTCCCGGAATGGAACCCAGCTGGAACAGTTCCCACAGACCCGTGTGATACACACGTTGCGAAGTAATAATCTCCAGATTGATGCATTTGGAGAGGAAATTCTGTCCTCTATTGCGTGCTTTGTTTCTGCCAAAAACCACGCCATATTGTTCAGGGTTCTCAAGCGATTTTTGCGCCAAAAACATTAATGAATTCCGTTCAGGTGCGGCATCTGCATCGAAGATACAGATCCAATCGCCCGTGGCTATTTCCAATCCGTCATTTAAAGCCCCGGACTTGCCACCTGTTCCTTTTCGCTCCATTACCGTCACATTGCGATGCAAATAACTGGTCTGACTGAGGAATGATCTTAGCTTCTCTGCGGTATCATCTGTACAGTTATCGGCAATCACGATGACCTGAACTTTATCCTCCGGATAATTCAAGCGCAGGATGTGCTCTACCGTCGCGACAATGACCTTACCCTCGTTGTGCGCAGGTACCATGACAGTAACTGTTGGATAATGGTCCATATCTTCAGGGATCTGAATCCCTTTTTTGTCCTGTTTATTAATAAAACGAATCGCACCTGCCATAATAACAATCGACTCGAATACCGCAATCCAGATACTAAATATTGATAATATTAAAATAAAATCAGCCACTTACTTTCCTCCGATCATACTTACGAATAACTCTCGATCGAAAGCGAAGGGTCGCAATCGTTAACCAAATCGTAAATACCGCAAATATACAACTGACGGCGATACAGATCGGGATGAACCAGGACATATAGTCCACTGTGCATCTCTCCTTCCCGTTATATATATTCTCCGATGAGATCCGTCTCTGTGTTTCGTTCAAGGGCTGCAATAACTGCGTCTATGTCCTCGTACTTGCTGAATTGCTCCTTCTGAAATACCAGAGCACCGGAGCGTATCACCGTCTGTAACTCATTTCCCTTTTTATCGATCACGTGAAGATCCGTGATGGCTTTTTTGATCCGCTGTGTCAGAAGTGGAAGGTATTCCACATTCACCAGAGGACATAAGATGACAAATCGCCCACGATCCACGAAGAATTTATAATCCTCATACCGAATCTGCTTCTGGATCGTACCTGAGATTTCAAGCAGGAACTGTGCATACCGGGTAGAACCAAGAGATTCCATCACGAGTGGCAAGAATTCAATCTTGAACATGGCTATACTGAATCCATATTTTTCGGAGTACCGACGCGCAAGGTTACTATGTTTGATTAACGTATCTGCCAGAGCTCCTTTATTCCCAAGCGAGGTATCCAGATCGATTTCCGGGTTACGATCCTGCATATCCTGAAGGCGTTCCACTACACGTGCACTACGTAGCAGGCTTGCCTTGATGAACGCAGCCACAGCAACGTTGGCCGGGATGAGCAACCACCAGGAGAATACAAGCACATTCGCATCAGCGTAAGTAACAAGCCACACAAAATAAGAGACTAGATATACAAATCCCGTTACGACGGATACGCCAACAGGCAGCAAAAGACCAAAAACCAATGCACCCAGTGACACGATACTAAAAATCATATCCCCTGTAGTGTAACTCTGATCCATGTACACTTTAAGATAAATAAACAGTTGCTGCATGAGAGCGAGTCCAATTAAAAGGGCATATCCCCATGCAATACGGCGGGTAGGTGCTTTATTCTTCATAGTTCCTTCTTTCCGTTGAATTTTTAGGACTCTTGTACAACCTCACTTCTTTTATATTGCAACAATTTATGACATCATTAGACAAAGCTATGCTAACACATTGAAGAATTCATTAAATGACAAAATCATTACTTTTTAATATTTTTCTGTAAATTAATTTCTCCCAACAAAGGAAAAAGATTATCAAACAGATGTGTGTTACCGTCAAATACATATCCACCTGGATAACGAGAGTCCTGACCACGCAACGTAATCATATGGTTATACAGCTGTTTGGCCCATTTTGGATCACCTGAACGTACAGCTAATAAAATGGCGAGGCCATACACCGATGAAGATTCATAAGAGACGGCAGGTGTGCGTGATTTACGCTTATACTGTCCGGGCAGCTGATGCCGGGTGTTGAACTCCTTTTTCAAAAAAGAAATGAGCTTGTCCGGTTTGCGGTCGGTCACCGTTAGATGATTCGCTACGATCAACTGGTCGATCAGATTTACCGTATCATCATACGTATATTCTTTACGAACCGCATCGAAGGTCTTTGGGTAAAATACTCCATCGTCAGGCATCTTCTTCAGCAAAGCTTCGTATTTCGCGTAGGTTCCGGGTTCCACCATTTGATGTTTTTCCATCGCTTGAAGAGACGGAAGATCTACATAGACCAGACTTAATGTATTCGTTGAATGTCCACCCGCAAAATCGTGAAAATCTACCAGATATCCTTTCTGCCGAGTTGACTGTGTTAAGGCACGGGAAATAGCTGCTGCGGTCGTAAGCTTCGCCTCTCTCCCTTGCTCCCACTGATCTGCTGCCTGCAATAAGGCACCTATGATACGAAGATCGTCGCCAAGTGCATTGGTCGTTACATGGGATTCACCCTTGGCATCCAGCTTCCAGGCTATATAAGGGTCTGGCGGCGTTAGAAAATAGGTCGTCAATTGCTCGTAGCTCTGCTCAAACAAAGCCTGATTATCACTCGCTATGGCATACTGCATCCACAGACCGAGCGACTCCGACAGCGCCTCTCTACCCGCAACAATATCTGCTTCCTCCGAAGCTGAATCCTGTAAATAGGTGGCCAGCGTTCCGTTCGGGTTGGTCATATTAATCTCGATAAAAGATACTGTTGGAGATTCTTCGTCCATCAGGAACCGCTCCTTTATCAACAACACGCTGGCCGCTGTAATACTGATCAGCAGTAGAATCAGCCACGTTCGTTTTTTTCGAAATATGATCTTCACGCCATTCCTCCCGAATATATAAGACTGTGAACTCCTAAATTTCCTGGTCAGTGACTGAGGCACATCGAGAGTTCGCATTATTCAAGGTTATCCATATAAGGCCGTCGTCCACCCTTTTTGACAAATTTCCAGTCCACTTCAATGTTATGACGCATCCGTCTGAGAAGATGAATGGCTGTCTCGATCTCTTCCTCGGTCAGACCATCCAGAGTCACCTGATCCGAATGCACGCCCTCTTTACGAATGAATTCCCATGCTTCAAGCCCAGCTTCGGTGGGATATAATACCTTATTCTTCTTATTACCCAATGCTGGCTGTTTAATAATGAATCCATCCGATTCAAGTTTGCTAATGGCTCTGGCCGCCGTCGTGCGATCCACTTTGATTAGTTCAGCAAGCTGATTCGGAATAATACCTGGATTCTCACAGATTCGATACAGATAGAGATATTGTCCACGGGACAGGTTCAGATGCTGAAACTCGACATTACTGATGGAATCCAGACAACGAGCAATCATGCCAATTTCGCGCAGCACTTCTTTTTTTTCGGTCAACACATTCACGCCCCTATAAAATTGTTGCATTCGCAACATAATTGATGGTATAACTACAGTTGAATTGGTTTCAATTTTAAACATATAGCTCAAACGGTATACATGGAACGAAAATCGTTCCAACTTCCTGTTATGTACCAGTTTATCACGTCAGGATTACATTACGATCACCCAAAGGAGAAACATTCATGAATACAACGATTGTTGAAGTTAATAATCAGGAATTGCTTGATGCCTGCTTCGCCATCCGCACCGCTATTTTCGTCGAAGAACAAGGCGTACCCGCAACGGATGAATTCGACGCTTATGATACATTAGACGCGGAGGCGCGCCACATTCTGCTCTACGTAGACGGTGTTCCTGCCGCTTCTTCCAGACTGCGCATTGTGGAACAGGTCGCCAAATTGGAACGGATCTGTGTCATGCTCGATTACCGTAAACACGGTCTGGGCCGTGTGCTGATCGACAAGCTGGAGCAGATGGCTATTGCCGAAGGACTGGAGAAAGCCAAACTGCACGCGCAGGTACAAGCTTCCGGGTTCTACGAACGTCTCGGATATGCACCCGCGTCGGACGTATTTATGGAAGACGGCATTCCCCATCTGCTGATGACCAAAAAACTGAAATAATAACATCCCAAAAACGCCTCCGTTATCACTTCTCAGTGATGTACAGAGGCGTTTTGTATTCAGGCGACACATTCATTCGTGACCCGACAACGATATATGGTAAGTGCAGACTCTGATTATAACAACCAGGTATCCTAACTTAATTGCCAACTCCGCATGGTTTGTTATCCCAGTGCCAGACGATCTGGTTGGGATTCGGCAGTGTTGTTCTTCATTTGTTTACTGCGCAACTGTCCGCAAGCAGCATCGATATCGGTACCATGTTCCATACGTACAGTAGAGTTGATGTTGTTCTTTTTGAGTGTATCATAGAAGCCCAGAATCGATTCTTCTGTACTCCGCTGATACTGACTGTGCTCATCCACCGGGTTGTATGGAATCAGATTCACACTGACCATACTTCTGCGACTGGACAACAGTTCAGCAAGCTCCGCGGCATGCTCACGTTGATCGTTAACATCACGCAGGAGGATATACTCGAACATGATACGTTTGTTCGTCGTAGCCAGATAATAATCGACTGCATCCATCAATTGCTCAATCGGGAAGGCCCGGTTGATCTTCATGATGTGTGTACGCAGTTCATTATTAGGCGCATGCAGTGAGATCGCCAGATTGACCTGGAGACTGCTGTCTGCAAATTCCTTAATTTTGTCCGGAAGACCACTCGTGGACACCGTTATCCGTTTGGCGGCAAGTGCCAGTCCCTTGCGATCCTTGATGACTTCGATGAAATTACTCATGTGCTGGAAGTTGTCGAATGGCTCGCCAATGCCCATTACCACCACGTTGGTTACCCGCTCGTCTTGTCCCGCTGCATCCAGATGTCGCTGCACATGCATAATCTGTTCCACAATCTCTCCAGCCGTCAAGTCACGGCTCTTCTTGATCAGACCGCTCGCACAGAAGCTACAGCCAATATTACAGCCGACTTGTGTGGTCACACAGACAGTCAGTCCGTATTTTTGCCGCATCAATACCGTCTCAATCAGGTTGCCGTCCTGCATCCGAAGCAGAAATTTCACGGTACCATCTGCCGATTCCTGCTTCACATGTTCGCTCAGCGAGTTCATGGTGAAATGCTCGGAAAGTACATCCAGACATTCTTGACGGACATCGGTCATTGCCGGAAAATCGTGTACACGCTCCTGATATAACCATTCCCAGATCCGGGATGCACGGGATTTTTTCTGCCCATGCTCCGGCAGCCAGGAACGTAATTGCTCTAATGTTAATCCATATATGGATGATTTGTTCATTGTATAATCCTCTTTTCGCAAAAAAGCATATGGCTTATCGGTCCTACCCAAAAAACCTCTACTCCGTATTGTCCCAAAATTGACGAGGGAAAACAAGGGCTTTTGCATTTCTTCCAAGAGGTTTTATCCATGGTAAATCTGCACAACAGACCAACTTTAACCCTATCGGGCCTTCACATTTAGAAGTGAATGATACCAGATGTGTGCAGTAGAACCAGCAGAACCAGGATCGGAGCCACGTAACGCAGCATGAACAGCCACACACGGAACCATCCGGAACGCAGACCGGAAGCTTCAGCAGCCGTTTTCCAGAAGTATCCCGCAAAAATCGTCACAAGCAGTCCACCTACAGGCAGCAGGATGTTGGATGCTACAAAGTCCATCCAGTCGAACACACTCTTCGATCCAATCGTCCATTCAGGCAGCAAGCCGAGCGATAATACCGAAGGAAGCCCCACGATAAAGACCGCTAGCGAGATAACCCATACCGCACGACTCCGGCTCCATGACAGACGTTCCATGAAGTATTTCACCGGGACTTCCAGCAAGGACACGGCTGACGTCAAAGCCGCAATAGCGAGCAGGATGAAGAACAATCCGCCAAACAGGAATCCAAGCGGCATAGCTGAGAAGGCTGCCGGAAGAGCCACAAAGATCAGTGACGGGCCTTGGTCCGGTGCAATACCGAATGAGAATGTCGTCGGGAAGATGATCAGACCAGCAATGAATGCATAGATCAGGTCACCCGCGCCAACAGCGACGGTCGCCGCACCGAGAGATTGATTTTTATCCACATACGAACCGTAAGTCACCAGTATACCCATCCCGAGTGACAGGGAGAAGAAGGCATGTCCAAGCGCCACCAGTGCAGATTCAGTTGTCAGTTGCGAGAAATCCGGATTCAGGAAGAAGGAAACCCCAGCTCCTGCACCCGGCAACGTAACAGCACGAATCATCAGGATAATAAGCAAAACCAACATTGCCGGAATCAGTACCTTGTTGAACTTCTCGATTCCGTTCGATACCCCTTTGGCAACAATCCAGCCTGTAATCAGCACCGAAACCAGTTGCCACACGATTGGCAAATACCCGCCTACAAAGGAGCCGAATTGTCCAGCATAATCCGGATTGTCAAACAACGTACCGCTGAAAGACGTAATTGCATATTGCAATGTCCAGCCCGCGATAATGACATAAAAAGACAGGATGATAAATGGCGTTAATACTTGCAGCAATCCGGCTGCGAGCCAACCCTTATGCCCACCTGCTTTGATAAAAGCAGTAGCTGCACTACCTCTGCCGCTGCGACCAATCGCAAGTTCAGCCAGGAGCACTGGAAGACCGATGAGTAACAAACAGACGATGAAGAGCAGGAAAAACGCTGCTCCTCCGTTCTCACCCGTAATGTACGGGAATTTCCACATGTTGCCCAGACCAACCGAACTACCAATGGCTGCAAGGATAAATCCAGCTTGGGAGAAGCGTTCTCCTTTGCCAGCGTTGTCTTGATTTAGATTAGGCTTACTAAAATTCATCGTATCTACTCCATCACTTTAAAGTTTTCCCGTAATTATATACTACTCGCCTTGTCAGGTCATTCGAAATTCGAAATTTGTCGAAATGTTATTTTTTTACATATAAAAACACTCGGAAATCTTCATCTCCTAAGTTCCCTAAACACAGTATGTGATAAATTCCGTTAGACCAACCGTATGGAGTTTCAACAACAGCCATATCTCCAACCTATCAAAGCACAATAGAACCAAAAAGAGGTGTCCCCTCAGCCACTTTGATGACTGCGGAACACCTCTTTTTTAAAATTAAACTTTAATTTGAAGTAACTCGTACTTGATAACACCCATCGGAGCATTGACATGAATGACGCTGCCCACTTCTTTGCCCATCAGTTCTTTGCCCAGTGGACTCTCATAGGAAATTTTATTATCTGCTACATCGGCCTCAGCAGGACCAACCAATTTATATTCAATCTTCTCAGCGAATTCGATATCATTGAGCAATACAGTGGAACCTACACCCACTTTGGTAGCATCCATGTTCTCGGACGTGATAACTTTGGCGTTTTTCAGCATCTTTTCCACGATCAGAATCCGGGTCTCCATAAAGGCCTGATCATCTTTGGCTGAATGATACTCACTATTTTCCTTCAGGTCACCGTAACTGATTGCGAGTTTCAGACGCTCAGCCAGTTCCTTACGCTTCACTGTCTTCAATTCCCTCAGTTCGTCCTCCAGCTTTTCCAAGCCTTCCTGTGTCAAAATCACTTCTTCATTAGCCATTTTTCCATCTCCTAATCCTGCTATCTATCTATATTCTAACCTATATCCACTCCAAAGGGTTAGCATACCCGAGAAAAAGAAATAGCTCATCCATATATTGTATTTCACTACCATCAAAACCATGATTATCTCATGAGATGATTTTCAGGGCTATCTCTACTAATTGTACCGTTACAATTAGCTCAATTGATGATGTTGTTTTCACCCGTCGACTTTTACAATGAACTCAGGGCAGCAGAAGTTTATAACCAGTGCTTGCAGCCCAATATATATCGTGAGGTGATCTGAATGAACGTTACACTAAATCCATCTGAAATACAGGCCTATCTAAAACGGATCGGCATAGATGATATAAAGAAACCTACGCTGGAATACTTAATTGAAATCCAGCGCGCACATGTGCAATATCTTTCCTGGCAAACGGTCGATATTTTTGCAGGTCGTCCTGTGGGAATCAGCCTTCAAGAGTCAATTCAGCTCATATTACTGGGACGCAGCGGCTACTGCTTTCATCTAAATGGTGCATTTAGTGTTCTTCTCCGCTCGCTGGGTTATACGGTTGATTGGCATCGCGGTGGAGTACAGCCTCATGGGGAACAACCCCGTGTGAATTCATTCCATCTCGGTCTGTCTGTCCATCTGCCGGATGCCGACCCAACAGTTGAACGGTGGATTGTGGATGTAGGTCTGGGCGGAATGCCCTTTGAACCTCTGCCACTTCGTTATGGAAACTATGGTTCAGCTCCGTTCACATACCAATTGATGCCATCATCTGTTGCTGCTGGGGGATGGCGGCTTGAGTACGAGCCGAATGGGCCAAGTGAAGGCGTCGACTATGCTCCCGAGGTAGTCCACGATTTGGGGGAGTTCGTTCCCAAACATGAATTCTACAGTCGGGCGGCCGAATCACCTTGGCATAACGTATTTTTGCTTCGTCAGCGGGATGAGATCAGCAGTCATGAACTACGTGGATGTATGTTGCGAACACATGATATCGAAGGAATTCGGAAAACGGAGATCCAGAATTATACCGAGTGGCGTAACGTATTAACTGAAATATTCCATGAGCCCTTGGTGAATTACAGCGAACTGGAATGCCACAACATGTGGGAACGAGTGCAGGCTGCGCATACGGAATGGAAACAAGCGCAAGAAACGTAAAGAAAAAATAAAGATAAAGATGCCTAACCTGAAACCTTAACTTGAAAGGAACACCGGAATTAACCTCCTTGATCAGACATCCGTATAGAGATCCATTGAGGGCCCATTCCATATAAAGGAAAGTTATTGGTTCGCGCCGAATATTTCCTCAGGTGATAAATAATGATAACGATTCGTATGCTCCAAGTTCCAGAAGTATTGCCCAAGGCATACTGGGACCATTTTCTGTCGCAAGTCTCGGCTGAGCGTCGTGCCCAGGCTTCGCGTTTTGTTCGTCAGGCTGATGCGTATCGCTCCGTGTTGGGAGAAATATTGACTCGTGTGACTTTGAGCAAATTGACTGGACTGAGATCTCATGAGCTTTCTTTTACCCGTAACTCCTACGGCAAACCTTCACTCAGCCACCATTCGGATGTACCATTCAACGTCTCCCACTCTGGTGATTGGATTGCTCTGATCTCTGGCGGTGCAGATGAACTGGGCGTGGATGTGGAAAAAATAGCTCCAATTGACATGCAGATTGCAGAGCGTTTCTTCTCTCCAACGGAGAGCCAGTTCTTGGCCGCAGTGCCTGTCGATCGTCGGCTGGAGACCTTCTACCGTCTATGGACGCTGAAGGAAAGTTATATCAAGGCAGTCGGTATGGGCTTATCCATACCACTGGACTCCTTCGCCATCCTACCGGATGAGGGCGGAGTTTGGCATTGCGAGCAGGCCGCTGAATATCGCTTTCACAGTCACCGACTGGATGAAGGACATATGCTTGCGGCATGTTCGGCTGGGGGAGAGCTGCCAAGCCAGCCCGAGATCATAACATTGGAGGAGCTATATACAGAGTTGGTTTAATGAGCGACTAGTTGCGGCTTATTAGGGGATCGTGAAGTATAGTTTGTGTTTGGGTTCAAGCTCTAACGAATCTGACACGCCTTATGGGCTTCAATTACACAGGTCTGGCATTCTAAGGAATCCTACGAACCCTATATGCTCTAATATGTCCTTTTTCACGTTGATATTGCCGAACTCTGCACCAATAAGGTGTCTGAGGTGCGTTAGGTTTACCTATACACTAAAAATCCTCTATTAAGAGGTGTGAGATTCGTTAGAATTTTTTGCAAATATGATGAAGGAGCGGTCATTGACTCTCCTTCATTTTTACTTTTTATCAAAAAGAGCATATATCTCATAGGAAACCATAATTTTCAAAAAAAAGATTAACATCCTGTCCAGTTAATGGTACTATAGGACCAAAAGGAAGAAGAATAGGTAATAATAATCAGGTATTTACGACTAGGTTCACGCTACATACTTGTTAGTACTCGATTCTCTCTCCGATTCATTATTTTAGAAGGAAGTGGACAAATGCATATCTTTTTGCAAAACAGTGCAGGTGTAACCAAGAACGTGAAAGTAGGTTTCAGCTGGACAACATTATTTTTCGGATTTTTCCCTGCGTTGTTCCGTGGTGATTTGAAATGGGCTGCCATCATGTTCTTGATCTCCGTAGCCCTTGGTATTTTCACTGCAGGAATTGGAGCTTGGATTAGTGGGATCGTCTTCTCTTTCGTTTACAACAAAATCTACATTAAAGAGTTGCTCGAAAAAGGCTACCGTCCTTCCAATGCTGAAGCTCAAGCGGTTCTGGAAAATAATCAGATTATTGCTCGAGCAGCTTAAAACCAAAGCAATACACGCATGATCATAGCAATTATAAGCTTTTAGATTCTTTTATTGTAGATATACCAACCAGCAATCATGTTGAGATAAACACCAAAAAATCCCTGGCGAACCCGTCAGGGATTTTTTGGTGTTTATTCAGATAACAATACCTATTCTTTCCATTGAACAGATGATTCCTGCACCAATGATGGCGATTTCTTTGTCTTTTGGTCTTTTGCGCGGTATACAATCTGGCCCCGGTAGCCAGTGGCAGGAAGATCTGCAGTACGGAGATGTCAATAGCAATCATGGTCACTGACAGCCGCCCGTCCTACGGACCGCCCAACAGTCTCATCCTCAACTATCAAAAAAGCCAACGACGTGAGTAACACGCGTTAGCTTCCATGAAGGCCAAACTATGATGATAATTTTTACAGTAGGACTAATCCCGGCTCCGCAATTTGCCAAGCAGACGGATGATCTCGATGTACAGCCATACCAGCGTCACCATCAATCCAAATGCACCGTACCACTCCATGTACTTGGGCGCACCACGTTCAGCACCACCCTCGATGAAGTCAAAATCAAGGACCAAATTGAGAGCAGCCACAATAACAATAACGACCGAAATACCGATGCCGATCAAGCTGTTATCATGCAGATAAGGAATCGAAATGCCGAAGAAACCAAGTACAAAACTCAGCAGATACATGATCATGATACCGCCGGTTGCCGCTACAACACCCAGCTTGAAGTTCTCCGTAGCTTTGATCAAACGGGTTTTGTATGCCATCAGCAGAGCGATGAATACAGCCATGGTCAACAGGGCGGCCTGCAAAGTAATTCCGTTATACAGTGACTCATAGGTTGCTGAGAGTGCTCCCAGAAATAAACCTTCTGCCACGGCATAGACGGGTACCAGATAAGGTGCCGCTACGGGTTTGAACGAAATCACAAGGGCCAGAATGAAACCAACGATCAATCCGCCATAAGCGAGCGGCATCACTTCTTGTCCGTTAAAGAACATCATCCAGGTTGCAAACGCACTAGCCAGCAGGATCACCAGCGTAATAAACGCTTTGTTCACCGTGCCGTTAATCGTCATGTAATTCTGATACCGATCTTCTCCATATCCTCTGTTTTCAAACGTGCTGTCTTTAAGTGTAGGGTTACCGCTACGACCGATCAACACAATCACCTCTTCATATGTATTTGGTATATCTGTGATACTAAGTTTGTTTGGGCATGCTACGTTTCCAATTCTACAAGCTATTCCTTTGAAAAATCAGGATGGCACCAGATAGGATCGGATGCAACCCTTAGATTACATCCTTACCCACTGGCGCAACACTTAGGACATATGTCCCAGACATTGCATGTTAATTATGTTTTTATGCGTCTTACTTGTACAAGACTTTATCTACATTGTATTTCGCACGCATCGTGTTGATGATATACGTCTCGTAAATTTCACGATCTACCGGATCTTCAATCACGCACACTTCAATCTTTGTTACTTCCTCGCGGTGGTTCTTCATTGGTGATACGGTATCTTCAAAATGCTTTTTGATACGGGGTCTTAATTTTCGTGCTTTCCCGACAAATAACAGCTCTCCAGCGGCATTGTAGAACATGAAAATCCCGCCTAGTTCCCGGGTTATCAGGTGAAAATCGGTAAATCCATAAATGTGGCTAAGCTGTGGATCAACCTGCTTTGTGATGGTTACATCTGGTGTTGGCACGGTAATATTAATCAATGGGCTCACTTCCTCATTATCTATAGGTTTACATCCTATCACATATTATAAAGGGACACCATTTCAATCTATAAGAAGTACAATTCACGCAATTTTCGCTATTACGACAAATATTTCAAAAAAAAGGTTAACTTCCCTGATTCAAAGTGGTACTATAGGGGTATGAGGAAGAAATTGGGCACTGAGACATATGTCTTTATATCTACCTCCGTCTATTGTACCCTATGATTGAAACTCTTTTTCATGCTGAATTCTGTTACGTGATCACGACAAGAGTACAGTTAGCAAGAACCTTAGCTTATAGATTGTAGATTCATCATCTAATCGACCCTTGCAGCAAGCAAACGTAGAAAGACCTAGACTCATGATTCACTGTAGATTGTAAGTATCACCTAGAAAGCCTGCAATTATAGTCGTACTGAAGTTAATAGACACACGTAGAAGGTCAGATAGCTATCGATCCTAGAGAGACTAGTCATGCAATGCAACTGTAGAATTATAGCAGCAGTACTATAGAAAATGGATCAAGTTTCACCACAGGCCCGGCATATTGCTTGGGCTTTTTTGCGTTTACGCGAATAACCGACCACCTCCGCAGGGAAACAGAGGTATCGTGGTTCTTACTGTCGGGTTTATAATATGGCAAGATACCAGTAGAGGGAGTGATGGGATGTATTCCGATCTGCAACTGACGGAGGACCGCCCTGTATATATACAAGTCAAAGATTATATGAAGCGATTGATGCTCAAAGGTGGCCTGCAAGCCAAACAAAAACTGCCCTCAACCCGTGAACTTAGTACACTTATGAAGGTTAGTCGCAGCACGATTCTGCTCGCTTATGCCGAGCTTGAAGATGAAGGTCTGATCTACGCCGTCAAAGGCAAAGGCAATTACGTTAGTGCTTCCATCGAAACACCTGAGACCACAGCGAGCTGGCATCTGGACTGGAAGACGGAGGTAAGTGAGTATGCCATTCAGGCAGAACAGTACGATCTGATGAAGCATGGCTCCGGAGTAGAGCGCGGTGAGATCTCCTTTACCAGCATAGCACCCGATGAGAAGCTGTTCGATCTGCACAATGTGAAACGGGCTTTTCTGGATCGCATGTCACTGGAAGGCGAAGTACTGCTGAATTACGGATATGCGCAAGGATACAGACCGCTGATGAACTATTTATTACGCTATATGGAGAACAAAGGTGTCGACCTTCGTGGGAAGGACATTCTGATCACCAACGGATTCACGGAAGGTTTCGATCTGGTGCTTGGAGCGTTGCGCAAAAAAAGCGGAAAAGCGCTCTGCGAGAATCCAACGCACCACACGGCCATCAAAAACCTGAAGCTGTACCAGTTCCACCTAACCGGTGTGAATATGGAGCCGGATGGCCTGGACTTGAAGCAGCTGGAACATGAACTTGAGGAAAGTCCATATGATCTGGCGTATCTCGTGCCCTCCTACCACAATCCAACCGGGATTGTGACTTCACCCGCCAAACGCGCAGAGATCATCCGGTTGATGAACAAGTATCAGGTACCCATCATTGAGGACGGATTCAACGAAGAATTACGCTATTCCGGTTCCCACATCTCGCCCCTGATTGCCAGCATGGGTGCGGGCAATGGGCTGGTGTATCTGGGCAGCTTCTCCAAAGTGCTGTTTCCGGGACTACGCGTTGGTTGGGTTATTGCAGATGCGGCGCTCATTGATTATCTGGAGAGTATGAAACGGGCACGCAGCATCCATACCTCCACGCTGGACCAATCGTTATTGTATCAATATCTGAGCAACGGTAATTTCGAGAAATATCTGAAGCGAGCTCGTACAGAGTATAAGCGAAAATATGAATTGGTTGTGCGTTGCCTGAAGCAGCATCTGCCAATGTGCCGGATTTCCGGTGCGGGTGGTCTGCATCTGTTCGTGCAGTTCCCGTCCGAATACAAAACCCGTGAACTGCTGGCGGCCTGTAAAGTGAAAGGTGTAACGTTCACACCAGGGGATACCTTTTATCTGGAACATGGTCAGGGCGTAAACACGATGCGTCTGGGTTTCTCCAGAGTCAGCGATGAGAATATACGCAAGGGCATTCGCATCATTGGCGAGACAGCAGCTCAAATGAGATAAGGAGGATTTCACATGAAAGTTGGCGTGATTATGGGCGGTACATCTTCAGAGCGGGATATTTCACTGCTCACCGGACAGGAGATGATTGCGAATCTCAATAGAGACAAATACGAGGTTGTGCCCATTGAGCTGAACACCAAGCGCGATCTAATCGACAAGTCAGCGGGGATCGATGTGGCACTGCTTGCCCTGCATGGCAAATACGGCGAAGACGGTACGGTCCAGGGTACATTAGAATCTCTGGGTATTCCCTACACAGGCTGTGGTGTGCTTGCAAGCAGTGTATGCATGGATAAAGACATGTCCAAACAACTCATGCAGCATGCAGGTGTGCTTACCGGAGAATGGCTACGGGTGAGCCATATGGAGGAACTGTCCTCTATTGCTGTTCAACAATTAACGTACCCCGTGGTGGTCAAACCGAATTCAGGCGGTTCCAGTATCGGTACCCAAGTGGTGAAGGAAGCTTCCGCCCTGCCCGCTGCTGTAGAGGCTGCCCTCGCCTGGGATGATACGGTCATGATTGAACAGTATATCGAAGGTGAGGAGATTACCTGTGCCATTCTGGATGGTAAGATGCTGCCGGTGATCTCCATTCGTTCGAACGCTGAGTTTTTCGACTATGCTTCCAAATACGATGACCACGGGGCCGATGAGCAGGTTGTGCAATTGCCTTTGGACCTTCACCATCGCGTTGAAGCCGCGGCGTTGGCCTGTTATCAGGTGCTGAAATGCAGCGTCTACGCTCGAGTGGATATGATGATTCGGGAAGGCATGCCTTATGTGCTTGAAGTGAACACGCTGCCGGGGCTTACCCGTAACAGTCTGCTGCCCAAAAGTGCAGCTGCTGCAGGCATTTCTTTTGCAGAGTTACTGGATACCATTATTGAACTTTCACTGAAAGAGAGACCCAAGGAGGCGACGCCACGATGAGCCTGGATTTAACCATTAGACACAGCTCCCCTACTGATCTGCAAGATATGGTCATTCTGATGGACCAACTCGGTTATCCCACCACTTACGCCGAGATGGAAGAGCGTTATACCCACATCTCTGCGGACGCAAACTTTACTACACTGGTTGCTGAAGCACGCGGACGTGTAGTTGGACTGATCGGATTACAGACATCTTATCTATATGAAAAGAACGGAAGACACTGCCGCATCATGGCATTGGTTGTACACGATCAGTTCAGGGGCTCAGGCATCGGCCGTCAGCTCATTCTTGAAGCTGAGCAATGGGCAGCCACGCATAACGTGGACTCCCTGTCTCTGAACAGTGGCAATCGTCCGGAGCGGGAAGATGCACATGAATTTTATCGCCAGATGGGCTTCACAGCCGGAAGTACCGGGTTTAGCAAAAAGCCGCAGACCTTACAGCACACTTAACCTGCGGATAATACGCTATCTGGATGACATGAAAAAGAACGCCCCACTCAGCACATTGGCCAGTTAAGGGCGTTCTTTCGTATATCTATGTCACATGGATACGCGGTTTGATTATGGCATCAGTTTTTGCTGACTGCACACGTTGACCACGACAGCAGGAAGGCAACGAGGTGCTTTTCAGGACTTCATAGCCTCATAGGCTGCAAGTAGTTCCTCTACTTCTACTCCGTTGATCTTCATCCCGGTCACTTGACACTGTTCCAACTGCACGCCAGATAGATCACAATCGATAAAACGACTTCCCCCAAGATCACAATGCGCCCACTGCATGGGCACCCGGTCAGATCCAAGATGTGTGTCCTGCAATTGAACGCCATCCAGAGCACAGAATTCAATCTTGCTATCGGTTAGGCGTAAATCAGCTAGCAATATATTGGTCATATTTAGATTGGTGAGTTTGCTTCCGCTCAGGTTGCAGTCAGTGATCCGACTATTGGTCAGATTACTGGTACTGTAACGAACTGAATCCAGATTAGTTTGAACAAATTCAATCACTGATTCACCCGAATCCGTGGATAATGTCTCATTACAGTTCGGATCATAAGAAGCCGCTGATACGTTCTTCTCATATCCAAACTCATCCTCAGATGCATAGATACGAACATATCCCATTTTTTCGTAAAAATGATGATTATCTAGCTGCCGACCTGAGGTCTCCAGCTTCCAGGTTTCAATCTGCGGAAATTCACCCTCAATAAGCCTCATGACTTCAGTTCCCACTCCACGTCCCTGGCATACGGGATCAATATAGATCTTGTCGATTCTGGCATATTTTCGTCCGAGCACGTTCACACTCACTCCACCAATAGCACATCCATCTGATTCTACAACATAATAATCCCATTCACGGATTACGTAACGATGCATTCGGGCTAACGAATAATCAGGCGGACATAGATTGCTATCGATATCCTTCTCACCATCCGACCAGACTTTTATGGCATGATCAAAAGCACGACTGCATATCTCTGCAAGTACAACAGCATCTTCTTGCTGCGCTCGTCGTAAGCGAATTTCAGACTGTACCTGCTTCATTTGACTTTGCATATATAACACCTCTGGGGATTTATTTAAGATGACACGACAAAGAGGAGCACCTCCAGTAGAGGCACTCCCCGATCCGTTTCATCATTTCAGAAACGCCGAAGCTCCTCGTAATGGGTCAAAAGGACACACGTATCCCGTTCATGGTCTAACGGAATTTTTTCGGTGTTCTTTTCACGATCATTACGAGAAATCTGGCATACTCTGAAATCCCCTCTCATACTAAGGACTACTTCAACGTCTCACTTAAGGACGGTCAATGTAAATCCAGCCTGTTTCTTGTTCCTTATCTACAGTAGCTCCAAGGGATTCAGCTATAAAGCGCAGCGGCACATATGTCTTGCCGTCCTTGCCCACATAGGCGGATTCCACCATGGTTACTTCTTTACCAGCAACGGTTGCCTTCTTGGAACCTACAGTCAGAACAATCTCATCACCAGTGATGTCGTCAATGACAACGATTTGGTTCGAGCCTTTGGTCCATTTCACTTCAGCATCCAATTCTTCAGACACGTAGCGAAGCGGAACAAATGTTGTATTCTTAACGGTGATCGCCCCGGCGTATTCATCATCCGGGAAGAGCACTACACTTTTACTCGTGATCCCAGCTTCATCTTTCAGCAATTGATATGCAAGTGAATTCGAATCAAAATTGCGCAGCATCTGTCCAGGCGTAATATCATCCTTCATCAGATCCATAACGCCCCCCGATACATCCACTTCGTCCACTGCAACCGTTCCACCGATATTCCACTGTTCACTGTCTCCACTTACGGTTACAGCGTTCACTGGCAGATCTTCGGAGGCAGGAAGCGCTACTTTCAATTCAAAGTTTTGCTTGCGGATATCCAGCTTGCTGTCGAGATAAAAGTCCAATTTCAGTTTGGTTTCTGTGCCAAATACCGTTTTGAATTCAGGAGTCTCATTCAACAGGTTGTTCAGCTCCTGATCATAATTGACCAGCATACTGTCCAGTCCTACTTTGATCATGGCATATAGTGATGCAACGGCTTCATCTTTCGATTGAGGAACGATCGAATTCAGCGTTTCATCTCCCCCACCTTCAACCTCATTCACGGCATCCAGTACAGGATAGAACACATCGTACAGATCTCCAATCAGGTCTTTCAATCCTTGCTCATCCTTCGAAATACTCGTCAGGAACGGTTTAACCATGGCAAGCATCTCTTCTCCACTAATCTCCAGATGCAGCTTGGAGAGGCTAAGTGCTTCGCCATTCACAGATTCCTGTACCGGTGTTACGGAGATGTTCTTCGGATTGGACAGATGCTTCAGGACAAAAGAGAACAGTTTCGGGGAAAGTTCCTCGAGTTGTTTCTCCAGAGCCTTCGTATCCACCATTGGAAGAGCCTGTGCTTCCTGGAACGTATCCAGAGATATGTACAGCGGTTTCTGGGCTCCGTCCAGATCAATGACCAATTGGGACTCATTCATGGACAGATGGAAAGGTAACTTCGTTCCCTCCATGCTCAGTGTACCTTTGATCGATGCTGTCTTCGCATCTTTCATTTTGGCTTGATCAATATCCAGGGATATGGAATTAATAAGTTCGATCATTTCAAGGTCTTCCTCAGTAGCAAATTCCTTAGCCGGTTCTATGTTTATATTCATGGATTGTCTGGATTCACCGGACTTGATACTCGCGCCATTGGCCATTGCTTTGCCAACGTCGATTCCACCCACAGCCTGACATCCTGTAAGAACAACCATTAATAATACAAGTGGCACTGCCATCCATTGGACTAACTTCCGATTCGTAATAAGATCCCCTCCTTAGAAAAATATGGTTCATTTCCATTATGAAGGTATAGGTAATTCTTGTAAACGGATACGCAAAAAAATAAACCAAAAGGCCGGAACATGTCCGACCTCTGGTCTATCTATATTTCAACATATCGTATGTTTCGATAAAACATCCTGCTTCATTATGCAATGCTGGGAGTTATTCTTGCTCCTGATCTTCTGCGAGTTTCTCATCCGTTTTTTCATCTTCCGCAGTTGCGGGAGTCTCGAATTGATCCGGCTCGTCCTCTTGAATCGCTTTGTTCTCTTCGTTCTGATCCTGTGTCATATCGCATTCCCTCTCTTCTACCGGATTGTCATGTCATCAAGGCATGAGCCTTGTGTCTATCAATAACCCGAATAGGCACAGTTCAAACCTGCCTCAGCGTCGGCCAACGTTTTCCATCATTTCAGTGATCACTTAGAAAACATAAAAGACGATTCCGTTTCTACTTGCAGCCGTTGCCTGAAACAAGGCCTGGATATCATCCACGGTCTGGACGATCTCCTGAAATGTCTCTTCCGCATCCCAATCTTCCATGACTGGATAGACACCTTCAGCGATCATTTGGTCCAAACTATACCGTTGCTTCAATTCTTCCGGTGTGAGCTGCTCCAATGCCATGTATGCCTCCAGCACCTGCTCATTACTGAGCAAGAACAGATCCATGTCCGAATAGTTTCCCAAGTATTGCTCACCTGCGAGAGGCACCACATAACCGAGAGGCGGCTCCCCCTGTACCAGGTTACCGTTTAGCGTGAACTGCAGCATCTGCCACGTTTTGTCAATATCCAGATCAACTGCACAATCATGGACACTGATCTCCCCTGACTTGATGGATTCAACTAGCTCCTTCGTAACCACAAGATATCTGCCGGACATTCCCATACCGTTATCCCTCCTGTGTAATTGATTCTAATGTTCCCCATTAACCGTGCTTGTTGGTTCAGAATCGGGGTAATTTCTATCAAGGAGGTCGTATACATGAAAAAATTTGATTACAGTCTCAATTATGAAGAGCTGGATCTGCGCAAACATCCTGAGCTGTACACCGTAGGCCGGGGGGAGCAAGGTGTGCTGATGGTAGAACCGTACAAAGGCGAGATTCTCCCACACTGGCGATTCAAAACACCCGAGATTGCGACAGAGTCATCGGAGAAAATCTATGAGCTATTTTTGGAATATAAGAAAAAGGGGGATTTCGTGGGTATGGACATGGCTCGCAAATTTCTCCAGATGGGTTATACACGGGCCAGACGGTATACAAATCACAAAGGAGGACGCAAATATTCGAAGGAGGATGGCTCGATCTTGCCCTATCAGAATGACAAGGTGAAGGCAGAAGCGGCAGCCATATTCAAAGCACAATGGGAGATTGCAAAGACGGACCCGGACTATGTAAAGATGAAGAAGGAACATCGGGAAAAGTATGAGTCTGATGAGGCGTAGAAAAACGGGGGAAATGTAATATAGACTCACGGATTGGATCTGTCATCTACTCGTTGACTTATGGAAACATTTGTATCAGAATCTAACTTGTTACTATGTAGTATCTATTCATGAGATTGAAGAAAAGAGGCAATCGAAATATGACAGATCCCATCATTCATTTGAGCACTGGCCAAAATACCACTATTCATGAATCGGGCCAGATTCACGTAACGATTCAAAGTACTTCAGCACCCTCTGCTCTGGATGCAAGCTGTTTTATGGTCAACGAAAAGGGACAAGTTCCCTCGGACGATTATTTTGTATTTTATAATCAGAATGTTGATCCCCACCGCAGCGTTGTTCTCCAACATGCCGAGGGCCTCAAGTCATCCTTCGTGCTGGATACCAGCAAATTACGACAGGCTCCTGTAGAAAAATGCGTCTTCACCGCTACGATTGACTCCGGAGGTACTTTTGCAGATGTTCAGAAATGCCAAGCCATTGTAAGAGCAGGTTCACAACAAATTACATACGAGATTACGCAAGCTACTTCAGAAACAGCACTCATTTTTATTGAGATTTATAAGCATCGTGACGGATTCAAGGTTCGCGCCATCGGACGCGGTTTCTTTGGAGGTTTGCAGCCGCTCGCAGAGTCGTTTGGTGTTGAAATTGAGAGTAACGACACCTCGGAAGCCGAACAGGTTCTTCTCACCGCACGTGCTGAAGTTGCAGCGGCCTCTCCAGAAGTCTTGGTACCTGTTGCTGCACCAAACACGAATCATCCGCCGCTTAACCTGACCAAGATCGATCTCCTCAAGCGTAAAGTGACCCTGTCTCTCCAAAAGAAAAAGATTGAACCTATCCAGGCACGTGTTGCTGTTGTATTTGATGCATCAGGCTCCATGTACCATCTGTATCGTAAAGGCATCGTGCAAGAAGCCTTCGAACGAATCCTAGGCATTGCATCGGCGTTTGATGATAACGGAGAGTTGGACGTCTGGTTCTTCGCCAAAGACTTCTTGCGTGCACCTAGCGTCACCGCCAGGGATTTCGAGAATTATATTGAACGCACATATACGCTGGGAAGCAAAGGCGGTACCAATAACGAACCTCCTGTGATGCAGGATGTCATTCGCAAATATACGATCGAGGAACCCGATGTGAAGATGCCAACGTATATTATCTTTTTTAGCGATGGCGGAGTCAGTCAAAAAGGGAAGATCATGCGGCTTATTACCGAAAGCTCAACCAAGAATCTATTCTGGCAATTCGTTGGCCTGGGAAAAGCCAATTACGGTATTCTGGAGAATCTTGATGATATGACTGGACGTTTCATCGATAATGCCGACTTTTTTGCTCTCGACGACATTTCCAAGATCAGCGATGAAGAATTGTACGATCGTCTCCTTACTGAATTTCCAGACTGGATAAAGGAAGCTCGGGCCAAAGGCATTTTGGCCTAAGCTTTCACCCTATACTACTAATCAGGCTTTCGCCTTTTCTGCTTTACCACCCTTGGAACGTGGACGGAGCATACTCCCTACAATTCGCAACATCAACTTGCGTGGCACGAGGCGGGTGAACTGCGCTGTCCAGTAATTACCGACCCCCGGCACAGCATAAGGTTTGGCTGACTCCAGTGCCCTCATGGCCACGGCCACGACATGCTCAGGTGTATCACGTTTGCCCACAGAGGCTTCATCAGCACCCACTACATCAAAGAACAAAGTCTCGGTTGAACCCGGACATAACGCTAAAAATTGAACGCCACGCTTCCTGTTCTCTTCATATAACGCCTCGGTAAAAGAAAGTACAAATGCCTTTGTCGCTCCATACACAGCCATATACGGATCAGGTTGAAAGGCAGCAGTCGAAGATACATTAATGACAGTACCATTTTGCTTCTGCAACATGTCTGGCAAGAAAAGATGTGTCATATTGGTCACGGCCAACACGTTTAACATAATCTCGTCCTGTTGCCTTGAACCATCCACCTGTTCAAAACATCCATGGGTAGCAAATCCAGCATTGTTGATCAAAATATCGATCTGTATTCCCCTATTCTGACATTCCTCATATATGCTCTGAGGTGCATCGACTTGAGACAAATCCGATACGATCACCTCAGCCCTTACTTGATATGTACGTTCTATTCGTTCTGCCAATTGAATCAGTTTGGACTCTGTTCTGGCCACCAGCACAATATTTTTACCCTTGGAAGCCATTTCAATTGCAAAAACTTCCCCAATACCTGATGACGCACCTGTAATAAGCGCCCATTGTTGTTGATCATTTATCATCTCTCATCCACCCTTTACGTATAATCGAAACACTTGTTTTTGTTAAGAAACATTGTTTCTGTATGGAATCATCGTAATTTAAATCCATGGTTCTGTCAAATTAAAGTTGTTACATTTGAATATAGAACGGTGTGCTTCCTTACTAGATCCGGATTAAATTGACGTTATCCGGCGTAAAACAGTAGAATGACCATAAGAATAAGAAACGTAGTTTCTGTTCAACAACAATACGGTTATGAGGATGAAATCAATGAAGGATCTTAATTCGGGTTCCACGGAATCTGCACATACGGTAACAACCTTTCAGGAAGCCAGACTCCAGCACTCGGATAATTTGCGGCAGAACATTGTGCATGCTGCTGCTGCTTTACTGCAAGAGCATGGACCGGAAGCCGTCACGGTACGCCGTGTAGCTGAGCGAATGGAGTGCTCCACCAAAATCATATATAACCTTTTTGGCAAAAAAGAAGGGCTAGCCAAGCATTTATATCTAGAGGGATGCTCCCTCCTGGCCCAGCGTTTTGAAGCGATGCCCCGGCAGGAATCGTTCGAACAATATTTCCGGGATCTGGCCCACGTGTACTGGGACTTCGGCATGTCACAATCCAGCTTCTATCAGCTGATGTTTGGAGGGTCTTTTTCCGAATTCAAACCGGATGGAGAGACTTTGCAGGGAACAGCGACTGCACTGAAGCAAGTGTCTGCCTTGGTTGAGGTAGCCATTGAACAGGGAAAACTTCAGGTGCAAGATCCCTTGCTTGCGGTACGAATGATCTGGGCTCCCTTACATGGTGTTATTCATCTGTACCTGGGAGGCCATATTGAGAGCGAAGAAGCTGCCAAAACCCTCTATGATCATACGGTGTCCATGGTGATACACTCCCTTGTCAGTACATCTGCGAGTGGATAAGCATGTAATCTGTACTTTATAGAGACTTTTAGCAAACAAATGAAAAAGGAGCAGGTCCATTGGCGTAATCCGCCAAGGACGTGCTCCTTTATTTGGTTGACTCTGTCTATAACCGTATCGACCTCAGTCGATGAACGTGTTTACTGGTTCTCCGCTTCCCAACGTGCAATTTCCTTGCGCACGATTGGAGCGACTTCTTTACCGAGCAATTCGATCGCTCTCATCACCTCGTTATGCGGCATGGTGCCGAGAGGGGTATGCAACATGAAGCGGGTAATTCCGACTTCTTTGCGTAGATAGATAATCTTCTGAGCTACCGTATCTACATCACCTACATACAATGCACCTTCAAGGCTGCGCGCCGCATCAAATGTCGCACGGCTGTAGTGTCCCCAGCCACGTTCACGGCCCAACATGTTCATGACTGCTTGAGCTGGCGGGAAGAATTTCTCCACCGCTTCGTCTGTTGTATCCGCAATGAAACCGTGCGAGTGAGAAGCAACGGTCAGCTTGGAAGCATCATGTCCCGCATGTGCAGCTGCTTTTTTGTACAGCTCCACCAGTGGTGCGAATTGCACTGGACGGCCACCAATAATGGCAAGTACCAGCGGCAAACCAAGCAGTCCTGCACGAACAACCGATTCCTGATTACCACCACTGCCAATCCATACCGGAAGTTTTTCCTGTACCGGGCGCGGATAGATGCCCAGATTGTTAAAGGAAGGACGGTGTTTGCCTTCCCAGGTTACTTTTTCCGAATCACGCAGTTTGAGCAGCAAATCCAATTTCTCATCAAATAACTCATCGTAGTCGTTCAGATCGTAGCCGAACAACGGGAAGGATTCGATAAATGATCCCCGCCCTGCCATAATCTCTGCACGCCCATTTGAAATACCGTCCAGTGTCGCAAAATCCTGATATACACGTACCGGATCATGCGATGACAGCACCGTTACCGCACTCGTCAGGCGAATATTCTTGGTCTGGGAAGCTGCTGCCGCCAGAATAACAGCTGGTGATGAAGCTGCATAGTCAACACGATGATGTTCTCCCACGCCATATACATCTAGACCCACCTGATCTGCCAAAACAATCTCTTCAACAACATCGCGAATACGCTGCGCATGACTGATAAGCTCTCCTGTTTTTACATCCGGGTTCGTCTCTACGAATGTACTAATTCCGATTTCCATTGTCTGTTCCTCCCTGGTATGAAGCGATCCGTTGTTCATCTAACCTATTGTAAGTAGATCACCTTTTGTTATGTATCTTAATATTGAACTATTTTGATGAAAAACACAAGTACCCCCTGTTTCCAGGGGGTACTTTTATGCTTATTTTCTATAATTATGGCTTGTCTATACTAAGTTCCATGAAATTGGCATTAATTATAACACCGGCCTGTCTCATAAAATTGAATCCCAGAATTCCGTCAATCTCCAAACCATAATCCATATTTCCTATTTCAATCTGAAAGTTATTGAGCGTTGTACCATCCACAGTTATAGAATCCAGAGACTTGGTATAAACATACTCTATACCTCCTACGCCTCTAATAATATCAACGAGATCATCCTCTTCAGGAACCATCCCTACTTCTCGAACTGTATCTGCATTTAACAACGTACTCGCTGACCCGGTATCCAAAAGGACCCTTTCTAAATGAAGTACTTCTCCTCTAAACTCAAGTTCTATACTTATAAAGGGTAGACCGTAAATCTCTGAAATTTTCATCGGAGGCCTCTTATGCCAATATATCGTTCTCTTGCAATAACCTTTGGACGTGAAGTGTGAAAAAAGCAGTATTCCCGTCTGGGATCTTCCTGATGTAATTCACCATAACGTTTTAATGCCTCTGTAGAATCATCAAATGAATCAATCACTGCCATCTCTTCGATGTAACGCTGGCCTTCTCTAGAGTACGCCTTGGTTGCCTCAAAAACGACCCATTCATTAGGGAATCGCTCCTGAACTTCCTTCCATTGCATAGTGACACCTCCAGAACATTAGATACAAATATTATATCATGTGCAAACAGCATTCCACGGGATGACATTCTAAATTAGATACTTTTTTAGATCATTTCTTGTAAATCCATTATTTCTTCCTCCCAATGTACAGCAGATGAGACGAGATTCCCAATATGGAAGGGTCTTTGGCAGCTTCAATCATATATTGCATGAGTTCATCATACTCGCCACGCTCTTTCCAATATTGCTGCTGCTCATCCTCGAGCATGGCTCTAAGACTGGATGAACCAATCAAATCTACGGTTTCAAATCCATGTTGCTCCATGAAGGGTGTAACGTCTTGAATATTGAAATAATAAGCGCCCGTAAATCGTCCTTGATCCTGATGATCGAATATACCCTTTTCCACAAAAGAACGGATGGTTGCCATATTATCATTCGGTTTCCAATGCTGCGGGGATTGCAGCGAATTGATACTCATGCGCATTCGGCTCTGCATGGCTACAAACACCACGCCCCCTCGCTTGGTGACACGATACAACTCCTGTACAGCAGCCGTCCGCTCCTCGTCTGTCTGCAGATGATATAACGGCCCCAGCATAAGGGATGCATCATACTTCTCGTCAGCCACACCGGAGAGCGAAGTGGCATCGAGAACATGGAACCCATCGAATTGCTGTGTCAAACCAAACTCCTGAGCCTTTTGCCTCGCAGTATCCACGGAGGAGGGTGTCAGATCCGACAAAGTGACCTGGTACCCTAGCTTCGCCAGCTCCATGGCATACTTCCCCGGACCTGCTCCATTATCCAGAATACAACCCGTAGCGGGGAGATGTTCCCGGATGTAATGCATGTTAATGATGAATTCAATTGGTTCCCGCTCCAGTCTGCCCCACTCATCAAACCCGGAATAATATTCAATAATATGGTCTCTCTTCATCGCTCTGGCACCTACCTTTTCTTCTATGTAGACCACCTAACCATGTTCAAAATTAAATTCCAATCAGTATATATCTACTAAATATTTCCTGTCAAACAAAAAAACGTTCAATTCCCATTGAATGCGGAACTGAACGTTTCTCGATCTTATATCTTTTTCACAAACTCAGATTTTAACTTCATTGCACCCAAGCTGTCGATCTTGCAATCAATATCATGATCCCCATCAATCAGGCGGATATTCTTCACCTTCGTGCCCTGTTTGACCACAAGCGAGCTACCTTTAACCTTCAGATCTTTAATGACGGTAACGGTATCGCCATCACTTAGCACATTTCCGTTGGCATCACGGATTACTTTGGTATCCTCTGCGTTATCACTGTCTGCTTCCAAAGACCATTCGTGCGCACACTCCGGGCAAACCAGCAGGTTACCATCCTCGTACGTGTACTCTGAATTACACTTGGGACAGTTAGGCAAATTAGACATATGTATTAAACTCTCCATTCTACGATTGGCTTTCCCGCAAGTATACGGGATTTCGGTGGTATATTCCATACGATTGCTCACTGCATGAATGGATTTAAACCAAATTTAAGGTTCTTGCATCCCTCACTTTAAGGGTAACTACGTATGATGTAACTATTCGATACACACTATACCAACACATATATGAATTTTATGTCTCTATGAATTGTTATTATATTTAATACCAAAGGAGTTCCTGCTCATGTCCTCATATGTTTTTCCTGTGCAAACGGCTTTTTTCATTTTTGTTGTTGCGGCCATGTTCTTGCTGGTGCCGTGGTTGATCTATGGTTATCGGAAAGACGGCTTCTTCAGTTGGTCGCGGTTTGGCGTCAGCTTTTCCTTTATCTTTTATATTCTGGCTGCCTATTGCCTCGTCATTCTCCCGTTTCCGACTACGCGAGATACCTGTGCGCAGCAAACCGCTGGCACGATCTACTACAATCTCGTTCCATTCACTTTTGTCAAAGACATCATGAAAGAAACCCCCATTGTATGGTCTCAGCCATCCAGTTATATTGGTATGATTCAGGGCAGAGCCTTTCTGCAAGTGCTATTTAACGTTCTGCTTCTCATGCCGCTAGGTGTATATATTCGTTACTTTTTTCAAAAGAGATCGTTCTGGACGTATGCCCTGCTTGGTGGCTTCGGGCTATCCTTATTTTTTGAAATCACCCAGATCACCGGATTCTACGGGTATTATAATTGTCCTTACCGCCTCTTCGATGTAGATGATCTGTTATTGAATACTTCAGGAACGGTCATTGGATTCTTCACAGCGCCCATCCTGCTTGCTTTATTCCCATCACGTGCAAGTATTCAGGCGAAGAGCGAACAGATCGTGGAGCAAAACCGAGTATATGCTATGCCTCAATTGCTCGCGTTGATTATCGATGGAGTCGTTGTTGTTTTCCTTTCGAATCTCATCTCCATCTTTACAGCGTCTGATGTGATCAGTGATGCGCTAAGTACATCCATTGCTATGGTCATTGTGCTGTTCTTCATCCCTTGGGTAAGAAACGGGGTAACTCCAGGCTCAATTATAATGCGATTCCGCTATGTAGATCGTCAGACCGGCACACCCACCAGTGAATCGTTATTCAAAAGATTTGCCGCACTCTATGTTCCATGGCTGCTGGTTACGATCATTCGCTTGGTCAACGATTATGCTTTTTCAGGTCATCAGGATGTTATGCTTCAGCCTTATCAAATATTGCTTTCCCTGGGAACAGTCGGTGTCTATATGTTAGTCTACGCAGTGCTCTTTGTTCATGTCTTGATCGTGCTCTTCTCCCGTGGGAAACGTTCCTTCTACTTCGATGAGGTGTCCCGCACGCTGGCCTCTCGTAAATAATGTTTGGAAATAACAATGCAATGAGTATTGTCACCTTAATTGGTGCTTACGTTCTGCTTCTTCAGCCGAATCAAAAAAAAGACGACGTTTCATTGTAAAAATGAACGTCGTCTTTTGATTGGGCTCATAACAGTTATTCAGAGTCTCCCTACACAATAACCAGCCTGAATTATAACCCCAACAGCTCTCGCTTGGCTGCATCCGGATCATGTACGACCTCAATCTCATGGTTGAAGATTAGTGTCGCACGATCCTGCTCGTATTCAGGCCAGTTCACACCTGCAACTTCAGGTTGGCCGTTCTTGGCAAAGGAAATCCAGGCATCCTGTACCTTGAGGGCAAGTGCCGCCGCAGCTTCATCCGGCTCTGCATTCATGAATTTGAGGACATGCAGTGTATTAAACACAAAGAACATTTCGATGCTGTGAATCGCTCTTTTTAACAAGGGATGTTCCGGCATGATCCAATCAAATCGATACATCCACACCGGGGCATACTTCTGCTGTGCCGCAGCATATTGCAGCGCTGAACGCCAGAAGAACATATCGGTCATGACCTGAGCTTGTCCATCAGCTGTTTTGGGATAACTGTCCGCGATGGCTACCCGGTTCTCCAGATCTGGTGTCATAAAGTCTACGCCCTGAACCATATCGATTTCTTTTGAAAAAGGCACATGCGGCTGGATGAACAGTGCACCCTCGTGTAATGTCGTACCAATCAGCACCGGAATATCCTGCGCTGAGCCTTCGTTCACCGCCTGAAGTGGCACCTGTGGTAATGTCTGCCCGTCCAATACAGGTTGGAACAATAAGGCCATACCTGCCCCGCTCTGCTGTTTGACCTTTTCACCGGCTGCAATAATCTGCTCTACAGGAATTGTATTTAGCTTCTGCAGGTTGTCCCGGTCCACCCCAAGAATCTTCAGCATCCCTTCCCGCAACGCTGAGGCTTGTTCTGCCGGCATGAACTGGGAAGCACCACTCTCCATAATGGCACGTTGGAACAGTCCTTTGGCCGCTGGCATCGCCATCAGTGCTGCAATACTCATGCTGCCTGCCGATTCGCCGAACACCGTCACTTGATCCGGGTTACCACCAAAAGCAGAGATATTATCCTTCACCCACTGTAATGCCGCAACCTGATCCAGCAGACCTGCATTGGATACATATGAATCACCTAATGGAGCCATATGCAGGAAACCCAGAGGTCCTAATCGGTAGTTGATCGTCACAACGATGACGTCCCCCCGAACCGCTAACTGTGTACCATCATACATCGGCTGGCTACCTGAACCTGATACGAAGGAGCCGCCGTGAATCCATACCATGACCGGCAGTGGTGTTGCCCCTTTTTCCTTAGGTGCCCAGATGTTCAGATATAGACTATCTTCTGACTCGTTCGGAAGTTCTGTCAGGCCTTCAGGTTGATGATTTCGAGGTTGTATATTCTCAGGTCCAAATTGTGTAGCCTGTCTGATCCCATCCCATGACTCGGGTTGTACCGGAGCCTTGAAACGCAGCTCACCTACCGGAGGTTTCGCATAGGGAATGCCTTTCCATACGCTTGCATCGTGCAAAAGTTCGCCTTGAACTGTACCATATTTCGTTTGAACCTGAAGTTCTCTCATGAGTCACATACATCCTCTCTACTGATCGATAGTTCCTGCTTACGACAGGTGTTGCTCAGATCCAGTGTAAAATTGGGCTGCCGAAATTCTTTCTCAAGGTTTATTAAATATCGTACACAAAGAATAATCTTTCATTTGCATCATCGCCCTTTCGTCTACTGGCAGGCGCGTTTCCACTTATTTGAGTATAGATCTCCGCAAGACCCATTTACAAGTTTGTCCAGATTCAAGCGCTAAAGCTAAGTTTCACGTGGAACTTTTACTGCAATAATAAAGAATTCGTATAAAATCTCACTACCCTTCATGTGCTCATCCTCCTCTGTTGCAACTCCTGACATTCTTGCAGCACCACGGTCGCCTATACCCTCATGGGCAGATTGCCGAAAGATTCACAAGTGAGACTGTACTGCACCTATGCTTTCATCCGTCACTGATACATAACCTAATTCGATGGAGTGACAGATTCCACTCTCCCTCATGTCTTAATTTTGTTCAGATTTTGTTCAGATGTACTTCGTTAAATTAAGGACATAACTTATCAAACTGAAATTAAACTTCATGAGGAGGAAATAGTGAGATGAATAAAAACACAGTATTGTATGACAAATTTTTCAAAATAGCACTTGCTACAACGATAGCAACAAGTGCACTTACCGTTGTGGCACCGGATTATATACAAGCGAGTGAGAATGGGGAAACGTTTACAGATATCAAAGCTGCTTCGAATTATTATGAATATGTGAATGAATTATTTGAGCGTGGTTTTGTTAGTGGTTATAAAGATGGTTCATTCAAACCAGGAGGATTGTTAACACGTGCAGAAGCTTCAAAGATTTTGGCACTCAATCTAGGATTAAATGTTACCAAATCTTTTAATCCTACGTTTAAGGATGTTTCAACGAGTGACTGGGCATATCCGTACATAGAAGCATTAAAAGAAGCAGGTGTTATCGATGGCTTTCAGGATGGGACATTTAAACCGAACTCACCTATTACACGAAATCAAATGGCAAAAATTATTGTCAATGGCTATGGTCTAGAACCCGCTAAAGAAATTAATTTACCATTTACGGATACACAATTAAAAAATAATTGGGCTGCTCCATATATTCAAACCTTATATGATCTAGGTATCACAACCGGACAATCTGCCCTAAAATACGGTGGAATTTCAACACTAACTCGTGGAGATATGGCAGCATTTACAATAAGATCCGAGAAAACAACAGATTATCGTGATAACCGCCAACCAGATGAGAAAATTATTTCTGAAATTATCGGCAATAAAATGACTATGGGTGGTCAGGTATATTACATCAAAAAAGAACTCCAGCCATTACTTCATTCAAAAAATTTAGCAGCGTTGAATGAGGCAAATTTAGACTTTATCAAAATTGGCACAAAAATCATCGGTATTCGCAACCTGGAATTGACTAATGGAGGAACGGTGAATAACCCGCTAACATTGGATTTGGCTGGAGGTACTGTCGAAGCCAATATAACCATTGCAGGCGATTATATTAAGCTGGCAAATGCTAATATTACTGGTGATATTACGGTTAAAAAAGGTGACCAAAAGCAAATTGAATTAAATGGGCTTGCATTAAACGGACACTTGATTATTAAAGGGGAAGCAAAGCGTGAGCAGAAATCAGTTATTAAGCTTACGAACACAACAGTAGATGAAATTGTTGTGAATCGTGACAACACTGAAATAGTCACGAACAATGCTACACCATCTATCAAGGTTGGTAATAATGTATCGGGTATCGAAGTTGCCGGTAAAATTAATTCAATCCATTTTAACGGGAATCAGAACGTAGTCGTCAAAGGACAGCTTGAAACAAACCATTTAACAATTGACACGCCAATAAAAGTAACGCTTGAAAACAAAGCCCAACTGGCAACAGTAGAAACGAAACAATACGGAAGTCAACTGATTGTCCCAAAAGACACTACAATTGATACTTTAATTAAGCCAGTAAATATAAAGCCTGAGGACGCTGTAAAATACCCGGGAGGTATATCTTCTGCAATAAAAAATGTGACGAATACCGCGCAGGTAGAACCCCCGATAACTCCAACAACACCGACAGCACCTTCGAGTGGAGGCGGATCTAATGGTGGCGGATCAACAGACGGTGGAAACAATGGGGGCACACCGAATCCATTTGTTTCACAAACTTTAAAAGCCAATAATATTGAAGATACAGACAACGAAGATCCACTTGCTGTAGGCATGATTGGTACAACAGTTACATCAAGTAATGGAACGGTCGCAACCGCTGCTCTAAAGGATGGAGAAATCGTCATCACATCCAAAGGTCCGGGTACAGCTACTATTTCGATTAAAGAAGATGCACCTTCCTTAAAGGAAGCACGGATTATCGTTACAGTGGATGCTAATGGTAAAATGACACATACGATTAAACGCCCTGTAGAGGTAATGCAAGATAAAATCAATGCCACACCAGCACCGGGTGCAGATGTTTTAATCAAACTATTTGAAGGCATTGATATTAAGGGTGTTACGCCGGAAAATATCACAGATGTAACAACCGCAGTTAAAAAAGCGATTGCTGAAAAAGAGAAGCCTTTAACAGAGAATGAATTAAAGTTAGTAGTTGATACCGCATTGCTTCCATCACTTATTAAAAAAGACAACCCAAGCTTAGAGCAGGTGTCTACTCCGCTTGATTTAGTTACAGTGGGACCAAATGGTACAAGCTTTAAATGGGATTCAGCTACAAAAGTGGGCGACCATAACGCAAGCATTGATCTTTCAACAGGAAACGTAATGCAAGATGATGCGGATAATGAGAATGATAAACTTTTGTTAAAGGTTACAGCAACGAATGGAGATGCAATCAAAGAGGCTTCCATCGAAACGACAGTGTTAGAATCGAAAAAGCCTTACCTAGTGAGTGCCATTTTAAATGATATCGATAAAGACGGAGATTCTTCACCAGGAGATACAATTACATTCAAATTTAGTGAACCCGTTCGATATAGCGGGAACACAGAGGATCATAGTATTGATGAGCATCTTTTTGGGAAAGATTTCGCTTTTGGGATGGGTACTGATCAATATCCAATCAAAGCGGTTTGGTCTCAGGATGGGACAAGCCTCACCATGACCATCGGTGGAGACACTACCAGCGCTAATGTTTTTAAAGTTGGCTCTGATATTTCCCTAGTGGAAGGCTCAGTAAAAGATGCAAATGGTGGTCAAAGTATAACCAATTCGGTCAAATTACAGCATACTCCATTTGCTTATAAAATTGTTCAAAACAACTTAACCGGCGACTTCATTTGGGAGAATGGTACATTTATAAGTGAAGCTGCTGGTAAAATAAAAAATTCGATTACTTTCTCAAAGAATGGGGAATCAGTTGAAGGTTTAGCAATCTCTTACACAGATGAAGATATCGCTCAAGGTACCATCGCATCAGGTTCATTTTCACTCAAGTCTGTAACTGTTACAAAAAGCGGTAATTCGCAAAAAGTCGCTTTTGCAGACGGGGAAACTCTTAAGGTTACCACTTCGACTGTTTTACGTGTAAAAGACAGTACGGAAGTCGTAAATAGTGTTAATCATAACTATGTGAGAGATGGTTTGGTAAAAACAATAACAGTGGATGATACCGTAACAAATCCTATTTCAGTTCCTAAATTAGCTTTAGCTAACCCTGTTATTATTGATGGTCAGAATAAATTGGAATTTACGGCTGGAGTGGCGGTCACAGCAACGCCAAGTGAAGTTTTATTGAAAAATCTAACAGTTACAGGTAGCTATTTAGGAACAGCACAGGATGGTGAACGTGGACCAGTTTATATTAGCGGATCTGCGGACGTTATACTTGATCATGTAACGGTGGATTTTCCAGCAGGTGGTGGTTATGGAGCTTCAGGGATTCTATTAAAAAATGCTAATGCAAAACTAGAAATAAAAGATACAACTATTTCAGTTCATTTTACGAATTCTGACAATAGTTCTTATTATGCAATTGGAGTACGAGCTGATGTAGAAGGTGCTTCAATAGACATTATTAATTCTACAATCTCATCAAATGGTGCAAACGGAGGTGCCAATGGTATTCAAACTTCCAAAGGTGCTACTGTAAATATCGCTGATAGTACAATAAATGTGAAAACAAGTACTTTCCCTGGTACCGTATATGGGATTTACTTGGGGGAGGGCTCTAGTTTAACAACGAGTGGTGCTAGTGAAATTGTTATCACGGCTCCAGCCGCCAATGGATTTGGGATTGGAAATAACGTCAACTATGCAAATTTAAATATTTCAGAAACTGCTATATTTGATTTAGATGCTGCTGGTGCTGGAAAAACAAAAGATGCGTATGAGCATAATCCTGATGACTTGGCAGTACTTGATGAGGCACGGGCAAAAATTGATGAAAACTTAATTAAAGCCAGTAATCCAACCTTACAGGGTGTAACAGAGGCTTTAAATTTACCAACGGATGTAGATGGTGTTCTAGTCGAATGGATTGCAGATACAGTTGATGGTGCAACAGTCCATGCTGATGGAACGGTTACTAGAAGCAGCAATGACGATGCAGATGATGTGGTGACATTAACAGCTACATTTACACACAATGGGATGAAGAAAACGAAAGTTTTCCCTGTCACTATTAAGGAAAGTAAAGTTCCAACCCTTACTTTAGCAGCATTAGTAGATCATAATGTTGATGGAAAAGCTAGTACGGGCGAAATTGTTGAGCTGACATTTAGTGAACCCGTAACTTTCAGTCTACTATCTATCGGTGACCAAGAGATCGATCCGGGATCGGGAGTTTGGTCGGAAGATAAGAGAACGTTGACAGTAACATTACAAGACGATATTACAGCGGCTGGTACAGTAACTGTAAAGGTTAATAACCTAGAAGATGCTGCCCATAATACTAAGGATGAAGACGTGGTGGAATTAACCATCCGATAGGCGTAAGTGCTGCAAAAATTAATATCTGTATCTAAGAAATGTAGCTAAAGGAAACACCCAGTCTAGGATCTTAACCTTGACTGGGTGTTTTTGATATGAATACATGTTTTAGAACCCTGATCCGTTGTTCAGATTTTGTTCAAGCGCAGTATGATAACATTTCAAAAGGAGTTGATTGAAAAAAACAATAACCCTATGATGTAAACATACATAAGAATTCACTCATATATGGAGGCATGATAGTGAAAAGGAATATCCTAATCATTTTGAGTATTATCATGCTGTTTGTTAGTGTCTTTTCACTTGGCAATTGGCATTATATGACCAGTAACCATTCCAAAATTGTACAAGATGGAACGGTAAAGATATCCACTGAGCAGTTACAAAGACCCGTTAAGCTGGAAGGCCATTGGTATTTTTATCCAAACGTTTTAATTCCTTCTTTGGCACAGATCAATAACGATCAGAATAAACGAATCACACTTGATGTGCCATTTAACTGGAGAGAGTATGTAGAGCCCAATAAAGAGGGAATTTCAGTTGGGACCTATTATGTCAAGGTACATGTACCAACGGAGGGATTCTACGGTTTGTTTATACGGACTATTCGTCAAGCGAATCGTGTGTTTATAAATGATGTAGAGGTAGGAGCAAAGGGGAAGACAAGCACAGTTTTAAGTGAATATGGGTCCGAGAATGATGATAAATATACAGTTTTTGCTCGTAGCGAAAATAAAGAACTGAATATTGTTATCCATGTAACCAACTATAATTCCCCACAGGCTGGTATTGTCTACCCTATTGAATTTGGTACGATGGAAGTCATCCAGAACCAATATCGTTGGAAAGTATTTCTAGACGCATTAGTATCTATTGGGCATGTGTTATTCGGAATCATTTATATCTTTACATTTTTACAGAATCGTAAACGCAAAGAAGAATTATTTTTTGGTCTTTTTACCATTTCATTGGGACTGTATATGTCATTTATTAATCAAAAAGTGTTTTTCCTGTTATTTCCCGATATCTCCGCCTTCAATCAATTGCGTCTACAGCTCAGTATTATTCCGATAGCGCTACTAACTTTAACGCTGTTTATTCATTCGATGTACCCGCAAGTACAAAGAAGAAAAACAATATATATGTTTATGATTTTACTTGGGGTTGTAATTATTTTTTATGGTATTTATAACCCAATTACCCAAAATCACAGAGCTTCTTCAGATTTGGAGTTGTTCCTTAGAAAAATGGCGTATATCTGTGTTACGGCTCCAGTCATATTCTATAATCTATGGACTCTTATTAAAGTAATGTTACATCACCTTGAAGGCGTTCGTTATGTTCTAATCGTGATTTCGGCTATTAGTTGTTATACCATTTTACTGACTTTTAACTTTATAATGGGCGTTCCCATAGATTACACAGAATTCGCATTATTTTTACTAATATTATTCGGATTTGCTTCGTTATTAAATTCCCGTGCAAACCAGATTATTTTAAAAATCCAGGCCTTATCAGAGGAATTGCTCACACATAATCAAATGAAGGATATATTTTTACTGAAAACTTCTCATGAATTACGGACACCCCTTAACGGTATTTTAAATTTATCAAAGTCCTTAATGGAAGGAGCTCAAGGCCCTCTAAAACGGGCTCAACAGGAGCAAGTCATTTTAATTCATAGTGTGACTCAGCGTTTAGGACATTTAGTAGAGGATTTGTTGTTCTCTTCGAATCAAATGACAGGAGAGGTAAGGGTTGCCCCTTCTAGTGTTTCACCCTCTGTTATTACGGAAGTTGTGTTAGAAATTCGTAGTGTGATGCCAATGAATCACCTAGTAAGTATTGATGCAGAGGTTGGTTCGAATTTACCGAATATGTACACAGACGAATTACGTTTTAAGCAGGTTCTATACAACTTGCTGCACAATGCCATTAAATATACAGAGGTTGGAGAAATCATTGTGACAGCCTATGTCCATCAACATCAGATGGTCATCCAAGTAAGAGATACAGGCTGTGGTATTCCGGCACCAGATATAGACCGTATCTTTGATGCCTTTTATCAAGGAAATAATCATAAAAAAGAAGGGCTCGGTTTGGGATTAAGTATCACTAAAAACATTGTCGAAAAGTTAAAAGGCGAGATTTATGTTACAAGTACGGTAGGAGAAGGTACTACATTTACATTTACAATGCCACTTGCTAATGGCGAGCATATGAGCATTGAGCAATCATCTACCGGGCATAGAACCAAAGAATTACAGCTTCAATTGCCACTCATGTATAAAGGAAATAATAAAAAGATACTTCTGGTGGACGATAATCATGTCAATATACAAGTTTTAGCTGAGGCGTTACGAATTAAGGGATATACTGTAATTGCAGTAGATAATGGTTTCGATGCAGTAGACTATATTAAAACGAATCAGGTAGATTGTATGTTAATCGATTTAATGATGAATGGAATGTCAGGTTACGAGCTATGTAAGCAAGTACGAAAACAATATGATATGTTGGAACTACCGATTATTATCTTAACAGCGATCATGAAGCATTCTGATTTAGTGTTATCTTTACAAGTTGGTGCAAATGATTACTTACAAAAACCTATTTTAATGGATAAACTATTTATTCGTATTGAATCTCTCTTAGCCATCCGTCAATCTTCAATTGATGCAATTGAAGTAGAACTGAATTATTTGTATTCACAGGTCACACCGCATTTTGTCTACAACACGCTGAATACAATTATTGGTTTAAGCTATACGGATATGAACAATACACGAGAAGCACTCTACTGTCTTGCAACCTACTTCCGTGCCAAACTCAATGTCCATTACCGAAATAGCTTTGTCTCTGTCGAAGAAGAGGTGGAGCTTGTCAAGGCATACTTATATATTGAAAAGATGCGTTTTGGTGATCGTTTAAATATTAAATATGATATTGATGAGTCCATTCAATTAATGATTCCTGCACTCTCCATTCAGCCATTAGTTGAAAATGCTGTTTTCCACGGGATCTCTAAGAAACAAGAAGGCGGTACAATTGAGGTAAGTATTCAACGTGAAGGCCAATTTGTCCGAATTAAAATCTATGATAATGGTGTAGGTATTCCTGAGGAAAAACTTCAAAAGCTGATTAATGAAGAAAGCGCACGTATTGGTTTTATGAATCCATTAAAGAAATTCAAATTAATGAAAAATGCAAGTTTACGTCTATACAGCGAAGAAGGAAAGGGAACAACTATTGTCGTTTTATTACCAGAGGGTGGTGGAGCATGAACATAATTATTGTTGATGATGAAAAAATGGCAATCGATGTATTAAGTATTATGATTAAACGGCTAACGCATTTCCAGGTTTCAATCCAAGGGACATTTACAAATGCAGTAGATGCCCTTGGCTTTCTGGAGAAAGAGGCCATTGAACTTGTATTTCTGGATATCGAAATGATCGATGTGCACGGTATGCAAATAGCTAGACAAATGTTACAAAAACACCCCTCCCTACAAATCGTTTTTGTGACAGCACATTCGCAATTTGCAGTGGATGCTTTTGAAGTAGAGGCTACCGATTATTTATTAAAACCTGTACATGAAAAGCGCTTGATTAAAGCGTTAACAAAAGCCCAGAAAAAATCGCAATTACAAGTTAAGGTGCCTCCTATGAATAAAAAAAGCCTGTTATACGCTCATACTTTAGGCAGTTTTTATCTGCTTGATCCTCAGCGGGAGGTAGTAAAATGGCGTACAAGGAAAGTTCGCGAACTTTTTTTGTTCTTATTATTTAATCAAAAAAGACCAATGTTAAACGCCATCATCGCAGAAGAGTTATGGCGAAATTTGGACTTTGAAAAGGCCTCAAGTAATTTACATACATCTATTTATCAATTGAGAAAGCTTTTAAAAGAAAGGGGAATACAAGATCCAATTCAATTAGTAAATAATCACTACCAATTAAATGTTGAAATTGAAAGTGATTATGAGGAACTCAATCAATTGTTAGAACGGGAAAAACATGATGAAAAATCTATTCAACGGTTAATTAATTGCTATGAGGGAGATTTTTTAGTGGAGGAGGAATACTTATGGGCTATCCAAATAAGACTCCGGTTAAAGCAGGGCGTATTGCATGCACTTGAACAATATGTTACTTGCACAAACTCAGTTAATCCCTTATTAAAATACAATTGCTTACAAATGCTGCTAGAACTAGATGAATTCAATGAACAATATATGTTTATATTATTAGAATTCCTAATTGAACAAAACAAAAAACAAGATTGTTTAAAATTCTTTGAAACTATACAGGCCAAATTAGCTGAAATAAGTCTTTCTGTTCCCGAAAGGATTTATAGGAGATTTAACGAATATCTGGCCAATACTTAAATTAACATAAGACCAAGATAAGTAACAAATTGGTAGATTATGCAATTTCCTCATCCGTTTCTTCTTAATTGAATTTAATTCTTTGTTAGCGTTCGTTACCGATGCAATGTTCTCCGGTAGCAGTCTGTTCAACGTTAAATTTCCAGCGTATACTCCCTCGACTTCCCCTCATAGACCAGTTGCAATCGTTAACGCTGGCGAAAATCATCCGGTGTCACAGCACAGGCAGCTCATTCCACAGCTTGATGCCTGAACATTGCAGAATCTCGGCTACAAATTGGGAGCAGAAGCAGGAGTTGCTGAACTCCACCGGCTCACCCGAGCGCCATACGCATCAATCTCATTTGACCAGGCGTTAACCGAGCTGTACAGCTTTGGTCGCAAGCATCCCACCAATCCACTGAACGGCCTCCTTGGCCTGCCTTTCTAGGAGAATACGAGTACTTGGATAACAAAGAAACCCAACTCTCGAAGGAGAATCGGGTTTCTCGACAATCTGAGGGACACTCTTTGAGTGCCCCTTATCCTAATTATCCCAGAATATGCGCTACACTCGGATATCGCACCGTAAACTCAGCACCCTCGATCCATTCGCCCGCGACAAAATCCCGTCCCTTCACAACGACTCGATCCTTATAAATCTCCACATGAAGTCCTTCACTGCCCTCCAGATGCTCATCCTGATCCGTCCAGAGATAACCTACAGACGAAGCGTTAAACATGGTTGGCATGCAGCCCGCACCATCGTACATCGTATGCTGCGCCTCCAACTGCCAATGGGTATGGCCTGAGAAGAGGATTGCTTGCGGGTATTTCGCTAGAACGGCTTTGAGTTCCGCATCCTGATTCACACCATACCATCCCTGTTCCTTCATTGATCCAGCTACCGTATCCATTAACGGCTGGTGCAAGAACAGGAAGATGGGATGATCTGGCGCTGCACGCTCAGACAATTTTGCATCCAGCCACTCCAACTGTTTAACTGACATATCGCAATCCTTCGGGTGAGGTTGTTCGGTGCCCAGGAATATATAATGATACCCATCAATCCAGTGATCGTGGTAAGAGCCCTTCATGCCGGTTATCGCTTCAAAATCACTCCATCGCCGCTGCCATAACCCGGCGACTGTAATGGGTCCGACTCCTGAAGAGATTGGCGCCCCATCCTGACCCTCCTGCTCCAGCAACTCGGCTACATCATCCTCTTTCATCTCAAGCAAAACGATCGGCGGATCTTGCCATATCACGGCTCCAATATCATGATTACCTACCGTGTACCGGATGTCCGGCAAGCTCTCCGCATGTTGCTTCCATATGCGCTGCAACTCACGATATTCGCTCGGCAGTCCCCGATCCGTCACATCACCCACATGCATAATTCCGCTGCTCCCCTGACTGAATGTAGCTATATCAGCTAATGCCTGATCCAGATGCCGGTTATGAATATGGTCTGCCTCATCTCTAACATGTGTGTCCGTAATGACCTGGAAGCTGGCAATAGGTTGCTCCGGTGTATGTTCATTTTTCATCAAGAATCACTCCATTTCAGTCCAATAATGCCAATCAGAATAAAACCGATCCATACCATCGACGTGAGCCGCAGACGTTCACCAAAAAAATAGTGCCCCACAACGCCAATGAGCGTAATGCCCACGCCAGACCAGATCGCATAAGCTACAGCCAGCGGCATATACTTCACTGCATAATTAAGAAACGTAAAACTTGCACCATAACAGACAAACATCAACACCGAAGGCCATAACCGTGAGAACCCATCCGATACTTTTAGCAAAATGGTAGCACTCAGCTCCAGACCAATGGCCAATGCCAACAGCACCCAGCCTAAGTAGCCGTGACTGTTCGTCATCGATTCAACCCGCCATTCAGCAATTCATGGAAGGATTGAATCGTTCTGTCCGCCAAATGGATTCTCCCCGGTTCTCCAATGCCAATCCTGTACCCCGCACCAGCGGTTCGTGCCATCTCCATATCTCCGTCCGTATCTCCAATGACCACCGTATGCTGTACTGATACATCCAACCGTTCACAAGCAAGTAGAAGCATATCGGGAAAAGGTTTACCCCGCTCCACCAGATCGGTACCAATCACTACGTCAAAGAAGGAATCCAGCCCCATCCACTGCAAGTGCTTGACTGCACTAGGTGTATCATCCGCCGTCACGACACCCAAAACCATGCCTTCGCGACGGCACTGTTCAAGGAATTCTCGAACTCCCGGTAACGGACGTGCCGGACGATGCTTCTCCATCTCTTCCTCTGCTTGCGCCAAACACTCCCGAACTATCATCTTGGCTTCCGCCCAGCTGAGACCCGCACGATATCCATGCCATGTTAACACGGCGTACACTTCATCCATGGTTCCCATCGCAAGCGGCCCGCGCACGTCATACCCATTCATTCGGCCTTGGTCATCGTGGAATGTACCCCAGATCTGTGGAAGTTCCTCTGTGTTGATACACAGTCCCCGGGTAGCTAGCTGGTCTCTGAAGCCATCCAACACACAATCGGTCCAGAACCCCCACATGCCCGTAAAATCAAGTAATGTCCCATCCTTGTCGAACAAAACGGCTTCAATCGGAAATGTTAATCCGTCTACATATATCTCTTCTTGCATTGGTTAAACTCCTTGTCTGCGATCTTGTATGAACGGAAAGGACGGTACAACATGTACCGCCCTTTTCACATGAGTTACTTATAGTGATACGTTTTGCTTGTAAGTCGAGCAGCTTCACGACCAAAGCTCGTGAAAGCCGTTCATCGATATCGTTATTTCGTTACACGATCCAGTTCTTTCTGTGCTTTTTCCTTCGCTTCCTTCAGCGCTTGTTCCGCTGGCATATTATTGATCTGCACCTGATCAGCTGCATCTTTCAATGCATCATTGATTTTGCCACCCGTTGGATCCTGGAATGGAGCCGAGGCGTGAGCTGCCTGTTGCAGTGGTACAGTGATCTGTGGATTTTCCTCACTGAATTTCTTGAACTCTGGATCTTGTTGAGCCGATTGACGCACTGCGATATATCCGGTGTTCATGGACCATGAAGCTGTGTTCGAAGTTTCAGAGAAATACGTAAGCCATTTATATGCTGCCTGCTGTTGCTCTGGACTTGCCGCTGACGGAATTCCTGCCGATATGGCACTTGCTACCGGTTTTCCTTCACCAATACCTTCCCAGCCTGGTTGTTGCATTGCAGCGACTACACTGAAGTCCAAGTCACCTTGGTCACCACTGGATCCGGTGTAACCTGCTGCTTTATTTTTCATCACATCATCAATCGTTTTGTACCAATACTCCCAGCCCTGACCTCCATAATGAATGCCCATAATCTTGTCTTCGTTAATCCATTTACGGAACAGGTCCCATGTCTCGATCCATTCCGGGGAATCAATCATGACGGTTTTGCCATCGTCGCTAAGAATCTGTCCGCCCTTACCCAGCACGGCATCAATCATATTGTCGCTACCCCACATCGGTTCCCAGCCATAGAAGGTCGTCTTGCCATTCTCTTGCTTGCTCATCTTCGCAGCTGCTTCAGCCAGATTCTCCCATGTCGTCAAACTTGCTGGGTCGATCCCATTCTCCTTAAACGTATCCATGCGGTAATACATGATCTGGGTTGTACCGTACATTGGTAAAAAGTATTGCTTACCATCCACCTGTCCCTGGTTCAGGAATGTCTGAATGAAATCGTCTTTCTTAAAATTCGGATCAGCAGCAATCATCTCATCCATGGGCGCATAATACCCTTTGCGTGCCCAGTCTATATTGGAGCTAAGTACCGCAGCGGGAACATTCTTGGAAGCAATCGCTGCTTGCAGCTTCTGTTCCGTCTCCGTGTAATCTGCTTGTACAATTCCCTTCACAACGACTTCGTTCTGTGAGGCGTTGAACGCGTCAATCGTCTTTTTCATGTTATCGCCCAGATTACCACCCAGACCATACCAGAACTCGATCTCCACCGGATCTTTCGCCTGAACTTCGGTTCCACTGGCAGCAGCCGTCGTGCCTGATTCTTCGGGTGCTTGTGTTCCACATGCGGTCAGTAGAGCAAAGCTGGTCGCGAGTACCAGCGACATGCCACCCTTCCAGTTCAACCTCAATCTTTTTTTCCATGTCATGCTTGCTTGACTCCAGTTCATTGTCGTTCCTCCCGTTTTAGGTGAAATGGTGATTCATATCAGTTCTTGTTCACACCAGCCGTGATATTCACGCTCTGCATGATGGTCTTCTGGGTGAACAGGAAGAGAATAAGTAGCGGTGCAATGGTAAAGGCACTCGCAGCCATAATCTGTGGCCAAGCAAGTCCGTATGCCCCGCCTTCTACAAAGAAACTGCGCAGACCAGCCGATACCAGCTGCAAGTCAGGGTCTTTGGTGATGAGCATAGGCCAGAAATAGTTGTTGTACTGTTCAATAAACGTAATCAGAACCATCACGGCGAAGCTTGAGCGAACAAGCGGCGTGATAATTGTCCAGAGAATCCGGAAGTGAGACGCACCGTCGAGCTGTCCAGCTTCCACCAATTCGTGAGATACCTGCATGAACGCCTGCCGGATCAAGAAGATGGAGAACACGCTAACACAGTTGGATACAATCAAGCCCGTGTAGGAATCTAGTAGATTAAGTTCGCTAAGCACCAGGTAACTGGGCAGATACACGGCTGTACTTGGTATCATATAACCCACCAGAATCAGGGATGTCAGTACACCTTTGAGACGGAATTTCATATGTGTCAGGGCGTACGCCATCATACTGGAGTTGACGATCTGAAATAGACAGATGGCTAAGGCTACCCCTGTACTGTTCAGGATGTAACGGGCAAAGGGTGCCGCATTCCAGGCATCCACATAGTTGCTCCACAGGAACGTCTCCGGCCAGAAGGTCGGCGGAAACTGCCAGATCTCATCATTGGTTTTGAACCCGCTAATGACCATCCAATAGAAGGGAAAGGCTGTACCCAGCGCGATAATGGCTAACAGCAGGTAGCGAATCATTTTACTTATTTTAAAATTCAGTTGTGACACGTTCTGCAACTCCTTGCGCTTCATCCGTTTAGACTTTTTGGTAGGCAATGTCATTGTCATTAGTAGTGCACCAGACGTCTGCCAAGCAGGAAAGATACACCCGACAGCAACACACAGATCAGAATAATCACAACAGCGATGGAAGAAGCTTCACCTACGTTAAAGGATTCAAATGCAGACTGGTAATACATGTACAGCAACGTTCTCGTTGATCCCGCCGGTCCACCCTGCGTCATGACATTAATCTGGTCATAGGCTTGCAAGGACTGGATGGTAAGAATAATCGAGAGAAAAAATGTCGTTGGTGAGATCAGTGGCAACGTGATACTTCTGAACTTATCCCAACCGTTGGCCCCATCAATTGAAGCTGCTTCAAGCAGATCGGACGGTAGATTACGTAGTGCAACCAGATAAAATACCATTGCCCACCCAATCGATTTCCAGAGCGTAACGATCAGAACAGCAACCAATGCCCAGTCCGCGTCACGCAACCAGCCGATCGGAGATACGCCTACCCAGCCCAGCATCAGATTAGCGAGTCCCACTTCGGGCTCAAAGATCCAAGACCACGCAATGGACACCGCAACTGTCGGGGTGACCCAAGGTGAGAAGAGTAATGTCCGGAAGATGCCGGATGATTTGATTTTGCTATTCATGAGCATCGCAAGTGCCAATCCGCCCACAATGGTTGGGATCACGCTCCCCAGTCCGAATAACAAGGTTACTTTCAGTGATCGATAGAACTCAGAGTTTGTCAGCAGATAACTGTAATTGTCCAAACCAACAAACAGCTTGTCCGGGCTCATGAAGTCCCAATCGGTGAAACTGAGATAAACGATATATCCCAGAGGTCCCAGCCAGAAGATCAGCAATGGGATTAGAGCTGGCAGCGTGAATAGAACCGCCTCAGACTCCCTCCATAGTTTTAAACGCAAATCCCCCACTCCTTATTGTTCAATTTTTCTTTAACTATTGGGAATTTTTGAGTATAATCAGCTTTATATTTCTTCTGTACAAAATTGATTGTACACTCGTATTGAAAATTCTAATTCCGGCTTATGTTAAAATTGGAGCAAGTCATGTAAAATATGAGGCAGCTAGTGGGAACGCTATCATAAACCAGAGGTGACATTGTGGGAAAAGAAACTGCCGGGAACCCGAATCATTCTTCGTTACCTGATCGGCATGCGCTGAGGGAGAGAGTCATTGAAGCCATCGCCAATACGATGGATCTGTATGGGGTGAATCATACGTTTGGCAAATTATACGGCATCATGTATTTTGAAGATCGACCGATGACACTTGAAGAGATGAAGACCTCGATGAATATGAGCAAGAGCAACATGAGCTATGCGGTTCGGTCACTTACGGAGTCACAGATGATCTATAAACTGGAAGAAAAGAAGGAGCGCCAGGATCAGTATCTGGCAGAGACGGACTTTTATCGTACATTTCAGAATTTCTTCGGATCGAAGCTCCAGCGGGAAGTAGATGTCATGTTAGAAGGCATTCGTGAGGTCATCCCTGACCTGTCCGCCATGATTCTTTCGGAGCACACCTCTTCTGAAGATCGAGATGATGCACTGCGTGATCTGCACAAACTCCAACACGCAGAGCAATATTACGTCTGGTTACAAGGATTCGTGGATCAGTTGCGGGACGGTAAGTTTTACGAGAGTTCTCCTCAGAAAAACGACTAATGTGCAGTAACCGCATTAAATGAGGTACGCTCAAAGACAAGATCGGGATAAGAAGTAATTCCAAAACGGTATGGGAACAAACCCTATGCCGTTTTTTTGATACAAAGCAAGGAAAAAGTTCTTAATGGACTAACGATTACATCACCGTCGGCATTGTATTTGGGCAATCGGTAACACAAAATGGGCTAATGCATAGACTGGGACTAAATAAAAACCAGATTCTTATGCATTGGAGATGTGAACATTGAGTAATCCAAAAAATAAGGTTAAGACTCAGCAAATTCCAATGAAAAAGCTTTCTCCCGTAAGCATTATATCTGAACTCCCACCTGTCCGCGGTAACGCAAGGACTTCCTCCTCAGTCCCCAAGCTCACCCATAATGAAAAGGACACATCCTCGGCTATCAATGAATGCGTAGATCGCGCTTTTCGTATTCCGATCTTTTTGAGTACAACCAACACGGTAAATAACCTGCAAGAACAATTTCTGAACCGTCTTATTGCAGAAATTGAAGATGCGTTGCTCTTCCCCCGCACATTGCCCGTAAGCGAACAATATCCGGAAAATATCCTGACGAATATACGACGCTTGGTTTTTTCAAGCTATGGCTTACTCGCAATCAACTTCCAACGATTTTTTGTTCAAATTCTTCAATCCAATGTGGGTGGTCCACCAACGAGTACGCCGTTCTGGGAAGGATCTACTTTTTCTCAAATCGAACCTGCCATGGCTTTTCAATTCGGAATTCCAATCTTATTAGTTAGAGAGACGGGAACGGACGTCAGTAATGGAATCTGGGCTGGAGGCATTACACCGCTCAATATATTTGTTGATTGGGATTCCGAGAATCAATCCGTAGAGGATTTCTTTAACAGTGTTCAATGGAGAGAGGTCTTTGCATATTGGGCGGCAGAAGTTAGGGGTAACTATTTGCTCCGCACAGAGCCCATGTTCAATAATAATTAAATAATTACCATGAATTCAAAAGTGAGTCGGTTGTACCTCGGATCGCCTTTTATTGACCTCATAGATGCAAAAAAAAGAGCAGGTTATCTTATCGATAACCTGCTCTTTTTCTGCATTCTGAGCTCTGTGCATTTGTTACAGATATTACTTCTGCGCAGCAGCTTCAATATCTGCATATGCCCAGTGTGTTGCTGGTACATCACTGAACGTTGGCGTAACTGCACCAGTGAGTGGTGTACGGTTGAACATTACATTCAGCACTTTCACGGCTTCTGCACGCGTCAGCTTACTTTCTGGTTTGAATGTCCCATCGTTATAACCCACCATCAGGCCAGCGGATTGCACGTATGCAATCGCTTCTGCTGCCCACAAGTCTGCGGATACATCTGTGAAGGAAACTGCTGTACCTGTCATTGTTGCTGTGTTTGCTTGTTGATTCTGCATCCAGCGATACGCGATCGTCGCCATCTGTGCACGGGTAATCGAACCTTCCGGTGCAAATTGAGTGTTGCTCATGCCGTTCATAATGCCAGCGGATTGAGCTTTTTGAATTTCACTTGTTGCCCAATGTGTCGCAGATACATCCTTGTAACTCACGCTATTCGTGGAACCTGCTGCCGCTTCATTCGGAAGATTGCGAGCCAGCATGGCTGCCATCTGTGAACGTGTTACGAATGCATCTGGACGGAAATCTGCATCAAAACCTTGGATATACGGTTGATGTGTACTTTGTGAAGCTTTCAACCCATCCACAATAACGAGGGTGAATGTACTGAATTTCGCTACGGTAAACTCAATGCCTTCGCTGTTAGTGAGTTGCACCAGTTTGCCTTGAATCAATTCTTTGGTGCCGTCACTGTGTTCGATGTAGATCGCCAGGTTATCCAACGCCTGCTGGCGAGCAGCCGGATCGGTAGGCAGACTGTCACGCAGTGGCAACGTAAGTGTTACTTCGCGGCTCTGCATATTGGTGTCGATCTCGACTGGACGAGCCAGTACGCGTACATTCGCATTCGGAGCAACCTGTTGAATCAACTGCTCTTTCTTCGCACGTTCTTCGACTTCTTTGCGCTCCGATTCTTTTTTCAGTGGAACCACACGGAAGTACAAGTCTTGATCGAATCCAGCAATGGAATTCGTCGGAACAGAGATCACTACGTTTTCAGTAGAGATTTCAAGTTTCAGCGAACCATCATTCAGTTCTTTCACCGCTGCCTTGGGTACTTCAATACGTGTCTCGGACACGGAATCTTTGGTGTCTGGAATCACAATACGTGCGGTGTTCATGTTCAATTGTTTTGCTTTTTCCACCGATTCCTTGGCAATCGCTTCGGTCATTTTCACCAAATCTTTGATCGTGCCGTTGGTTTCGGTTGTACGGGTGATCGGTGTTTTGGTCAAGTTGGTACCGTTCGTTCCGTTAACGTCAACCACGATCTGTTCCTGTTTCGTTGTTGGTACAGGTGTGGAGGTTACAGGCGTAGACGTAGAACCGCCCCCATTACTGCCACCTGGATTAGGCGTTGAGCCATTATCAGTGTTGCTATCTCCGTTCTGTGTAAAGACAATTTTCACGGCGCGGCCTGGCAGTTCATCGCTGATTGCTTTATAACGAACCCATACCGTTTTGTTACCGCTAAAATCAAGTTTCTGAATATTGGCCAGATCCAACCAGTGCTGCTTATCGTCGAAGGAGATCTCCATCGTGCTGTCCAGACCTGTTATGATATTGGTGATATCATTGCCCTTCACAGCTGGAGCTGTAAAGAACCGATCAAATACATACTGTAGATTCTCAACAGTCTCGTAGCTGTCTTGTTCAGTAAGCATCCACTCTGCCAGTTCCTTCTGATCTTCAGGACTCAGCTCTGCTCTTTTGGATAGATCAAGGGCACCTGTACGATCAAATTTGTATTTGTTGAAGAATGCTTCACCTGTAATGTAGTCATTCATAGCTGAATCAAGCCATTGATCCATTCGATCAACCTTGGTAGCCTTATCGATAGACTGGTATGGCGTAGTCAAGAGCCCCAGCAAAACCATAGGTTCCACGATATTCCCTTGGAAATTCCCTTCTAACCTCTCGAAGGCTATTGAATACAAGTATCTATAAGCAAAAACACTTTGATCTACTTTGTTGGTACGTTTCAAATACTCTTTACCAATGCTACGAAATCCCTCGTTTTGTTGATCATTAAAGGACACTGGCAAATCTGCTAACTTCTGCGAAAGTTCATCCAGCTTGTTTTTAAGAGTAACAAGTTGCTTTTGCTCCCAAACAGATTGGGCCAGAACAGCAAGCTCCATCATATATTGAACTTGTTCTTTATTTTTGTAATCTTTATTTACATATTCAATCAGGAATCCTGCAATGAAATCTCTTTCCTGCAAGGATAAAGCACCATATCCGTTAGGTAGAGTAATACCCAGATCCGGGTTTTCCATAGCCGTACGCACAGCCGCTACATCGCCATTCGTTTTTGCAGTGTTTAAGACAGTCAATGGATCTTCGTTATCATCAGGGAAAAATTTATTAAAGGCAGTCTGAATTTCTTCAAAACTTGCATAGCCACCAAGTGGTCTCTCACTAAGCATATGTTCTGCCAATTGTTGCTTGTACTCGTTTGTTAAGTTATCCATTTCGGCAAAGTCCAGAGGGAAAACATCCAACGGACTTTCTGGGTAATCGGAGTTATATTTCTCAACATCTTTCTGAATAGATCTGAAGTGCTCCAGGGAACTCAACACTTCTGCTTCCGTTAGAGCATGGTTAAGATAAGGTGTTCTTTCAACAGCAGTGTCCGTGAATTTGACAACTCGGGAGATGGACTCTTTCCCTTTTAGCCTAATTGCATATCTATACTTAGTCATCCATTTGTCCATTTCGGAGGATGTGAGGTAAGTATTAATAAGTCGATAGTATTCCCCTTCTGGATCGGGCTCTTTGAAATGATTTACTCGCTCTGCTTGCTTGTTATAAAACTCATCAAGTGCAGTTATTGCGTTTGGTCCATCAATTTTACGTGTGACTTCAAGTGCCTTCAAGGCTACTTGCACCATGAATTGGACCTGTTTATTATTCTCATATCCTTCATTAGTTGGTGGATCTATATCCAGTAAGTATATTGCGATATCTTCCTGATCTTTGACAGAAAGCATCTTGAAGTCAGGCTCAGTAATGAATTGTTCATCGCGTAGTAATACAATAATGTCTTGGATAAAATCGTTGCTGTTACCCCGATCCGCTTCTTTCTTCAGTTCGTTATACTTGGTTAGCGTTGTATCCTTATTAAAAAACGCATCAAACTCTTTCTGAACCTGGGATACCGTTTCATAACCGTTTTGCGGCTTATGATCAATCATCCATTGAGCCAGTTCGGATTTTTTGGTTGTATCGTTCTGGATGGTCGACATCTTTCCCATATCAAAAACAAAAGGTTGAATGTTAGGGTTTGGATTAAAAATGACATGCATTTGAATGAAGTCATACATACCATAAAGATTATCCAATGATGCTTCCATGCTGGAAAGGTCAAGTGCTCCATTCAGTTCTTTATACTCGGATATCTTAGTAACCATAAATTCCAACTGACTATTAAAATGCGTAGGATCGCTAGAATTCATGAAAATAATATTAAAGAACATAAGATTACTCGTAAACATCGATAAGTCTGCACCCATTAAACTCATATAATCATTGCCAGCTTGTGTCCAATCAGGTTTTCCAACATTCGGGAAATAAGTGGACCATTCTGCCAGCAGGCTATAAACGAGATTGATGCTGTACTGCAATGTGCTCGACTCAGTCTGCTTAGGAAGTGAGATAAGATGATATACCAAATCAAATACGTAATTGGCCTGATTGTTGTTCTCGTATGAGAACTCCAGTGGAAGCAGCATGACCATGCCTCGGGCAATTTCATATTTTTGATTATCGTCCAATGCTTCATAATCTTCAGGTAGTGTGATTAAATCTTGTTGTTCAAGTAAATTTTGAACATGGGTCACCGTCGTACCCTCATCCGACTCAATATACATCTCTCTCTCCATATTAAGTTGGTCCAATGGAGTAAACGGGTCTGCACTTGCAACCCCACCCACGCTAACCACCTGTAATAACAAAACCGCAATTAAAAGGCAGCTTATCAGCTTTTTGTAATTCATGTACTTGATCCTCCCTGTCTCATGTTTTTTTCATATAAACTCAATCCCTCTGATACGTAAGGCCTATTGTAGTGCATTGCAATAAACAGAATCTAAACAAAAAATGAGAATAAAAGGCAAAAGACCCACCCTGTAGTACAAAAATAGGGTGGATCTCAACTTTTTTCGCCATATTTCATCATTTTATTTTTAAAATCATATTCTTTTGGACCTATATAACTCAGGCTCTTAAATCAAGGTGTACCCGCCATCCACATACAATGTGCTGCCGGTCGTGAACGTATTGGTCATCAGATACGTAACTGTATGCGCAATTTCTTCATTGTAGCCAACCCGCTTGAGCAGAGACAGCTTCTCATAATCTTTAAAATGATCACCACGCGGTGTCCCTTCTTGCCCCTCCCGCCAGATGGTTCCAGGGGATACAACATTCACACGAACCGGTGCCAGTTCCACCGCGAGTGCTTTACCGAGACTCTCGATTGCACCGTTACATGCGGCATAGGAGGCTCCGCCATCCAGTGGTCGCTGGCTGAATCCACCAGACATTAATGTGATCGAGCCGGATGATGAAAGGTACGGTGTAGCGTATTTAGCCGCAAAATATTGAGGCCAGAACTTGCCTTTGAAGCAACTCTCTGCCGTCTCCCGATCCGAAGTCAGTGGGCCTCGAATGTAGACTGCTCCTGGTGTGAAGAGATGATCGAACATGCCGATTCGAGCGAAGAATGCTTCAAGTTGCTGTTCATCCTGATTGTCCAATACATGAACTTCCACCACCGTCTCTCCAGCCGTGCCTTTGCCCACAACCTTCGTAATCTGTTCCCGTGCTTCCTCCAGTCTGGACGCAGATCTGCCTGCAATAATCACATCCGCACCTGCCTCGGCTGCCTGAATTGCCGTAACCAGTCCGATGCCTGAGCTCCCTCCGATAATAACGACCCGTTTATTCTCCAATGTATAATGATTCATCTATGATCATCCTCTCAACTTCGGTTATCTATGTGCATATTCGCTCACGCTGTGTTCATTATTCATGAAATGGAGAACGTTGAATAGTACGCATTTACATCGTACCTAGTACGAATATTCGTACTATTGGAACCGGATCGCGACGGTTTCTCCTTCCCTTTTAACAGGTGTGACCAAGCAATGATTGCAAAAATCCGGTATGATGAGTTACATATAGTACTATATAACGAGGTGATTACTATGGATTTACAAGAACCAAGGTTGAAGGGAGTATTAACAACGCTCGAGACCATTAATGGGAAATGGAAACCCCTTATCTTGTTTATTTTGTTGAAGGAAGGTACAAAACGATTCGGTGAACTACGCCGCATGATTCCTGATGTGGCCCAAGGCACGTTAACGAAACAACTACGCGAGCTGGAGCAGGATCAAATAATTGTGCGTACGCTCTATGGGGATGTTCCACCCAAGGTGGAATACAGCCTGTCCGAACATGGACAGACCATCGGTACGTTATTGGACGGCATGTGTGGTTGGGGCAAAGCACATCTGAACTACCTGAACAGCACAAGGCACCATGACGGATAAGGGTAACATCACCGAAGTGACCTGAACGGACAACCTATACATGAAATGCCCAACAATTCCATGAACACTTTCAATCGAACGGTCCTGCTTGTGTAAGCCTTACCATTCCTCTATAATTTCGTTCAGATGCACAATATGGATATCGGGCGGAATCATTAATTAGAGAAGATGTACATTACATGATGAGATAGAAGGGGAGGAGCTCTGTTGTTGCAGCTTTCGGAAAAACAGGCGCAGGATATTGTCGATAAAATGATGCAGGACATTCCATACAACATCAACATTATGAATGAGCACGGCATTATTATTGGAAGTGGTCAGAAGGAACGTATGGGCACCGTTCATCAGGGTGCTGTCCGCGCGTTGACGACAGGAAGCATGGTTGAGGTCTGGGAAGATGGCATACTTGAGAAAATGGGCACCAACGAACCGATTCTCATCAATCAGCAGCATGTCGGAGTCATTGGCATATCCGGTCATCCGGATGAAGTTCGGCCTTTCTGCAATATCGTGCGCACCACCGTATCTCTCCTGATCGAACAGCGTAATCAATTGGAAAGTATGGCCCATGAAGCTTCACGTAAAAAAGCCTTTATCGAACGACTGCTGAACCAATCCGGCTCCTACTCACAAAAGGTAAAAAAGGAAGCTCTGCAATACCGTATTGATCTGCAATTGCCCACCATTCTTCTATATATCCGTTTCCCCAGGAAATCCATGGCTGCGGACACTGAGATCAACCGAATATTGCACCAAGTTCCTTCATTCTCTGTTGAAGGTGATGGCGACACACAGATCATCCTGATCCAGAATGAAGCAGACGTTGATCCTACAATCCAAACTTTGAGACAGATCACATCCGAAGCGTTCATCGCCGTCAGCCGAAAAGAAGCGAATATCGCCATCGGTTATGAACAGGCCCGGTCTGTGATGAACATCCTGCTGGCACTTCAACCAGATTCGCTGATCATTCGGTATGAGGAAGTGCCCTTTCTGGTACGATTCAGCGCAGCTGACTTAACGCCTCATGCCAACATCGTCAGCAAACTTGAGGACACAGCTGATCTGCTGGATACCCTGCGCAGTTTTATCCATCATAACGGCAGCATGACCACGACAGCAGACCATCTCAATATTCACCGCAATACCCTTCAATATCGGCTTAAACGCATACAGACCCTGACGGGCAAAGACCCCCGCAATCTGCTAGAACTCATTGAACTTACCCACGGACTACTCGCGTTCTACCAATAACGTCAGAACAGCTTCGAGAATAGCAAAAGACGAGACACAGATCACCTGATTTCAGGCATATCCGTATCCCGTCTTTTTTACATCGCATTCCAATACGATCACGTAACTCCCCGTACGATCCTGATCGTCACTGATCTAAGAGAGTAGACCCAGTTTCAGCACTCTGGCAATATTCTCGGTTGTACGCTCTACATTCTCCGGGCCTTCTCGCAATAGTCGCTCCAGATCTGCTGCTCCGGGCACAATACCGAATATGGCGTCAATGCCTTCCGCGTAAAGGGTATCGATCCCTTCACCCACGAAGCCTGCAAGGGCAATCACAGGTTTACCCGCTTCCTTGGCTGCCCTAGCAACGCCATAGGGCGTTTTACCAAATTTCGTTTGGAAGTCAATACCGCCCTCGCCCGTAAATACCACATCCGCAGCAATCAATTTTTCACGTAACTCCGTGTATTCAATGACAATTTCAATGCCTTTACGTAGTACAGCTTGTGTAAAAATCAAAAGTCCCGCACCCAATCCACCAGCCGCTCCGGCACCTGGTATATCACGGACATCTTTATGCAGCTGCTGTTTCACCACATCTGCATAATGGGACAGGTTCACATCCAGCTGCTCAACCATCTCTGGGGTAGCCCCTTTTTGTGGCCCAAACACCCTTGATGCCCCATGCTCCCCACAGAGTGGATTGGTCACATCACAGGCGACAATGAATTCCACTTCCTTCAAACGCTCATCCAGACCGGATACATCAATCTGAGCCAGTTGATCCAAAGCCCCACCACCCCGCGCAAGCGGTTGACCCTGTGCATCCAGAAACTTTGCACCAAGCGCTTCAGCCATACCAGCACCACCATCATTAGTGGCACTGCCACCAATGCCGATAATAATTTTACGGATACCCAGATCCAGACATGCCCGAATCAACTCTCCTGTTCCATAGGTTGTCGTCCGTAGCGGGTCTCGAGCTTCCTTGGTTACCAGATGTATGCCACTGGCCGATGCCATCTCAATGGCCGCCGTTGTGCCATCACCCAGAATGCCATACTGGGCAGTCACTGTCTGACCTAAGGGTCCGCTCACCTCTTGCTGGTGAAGGGAACCGCCAGAAGCATCCACAAGGGACTGCACCGTGCCTTCCCCACCATCCGCCATGGGGACATGAATATATCCTGCGGTCGGATATATTTTACGCAATCCTTTTTCCATCGCGATACATACTTCTTTCGCTGTCATGCTCTCTTTAAACGAGTCCGGTGCCAGAACAAATGTCTTCTCTCTAGTCTCTTCAGTTTCTCTCATCTCTCTCACTCCATCCGTTAGATTAAAGAATTAAAGGATAAATCCGTACAGTAATGTTGCTACAATGGCCATCGTGCCGCCCACAATTGCCTCATATGGAATCACGCCCATCCGCTGACGAATCGTCATCTTCATGCTGTCAGCCGACACGTGAAAGTAATTGCCCTGTGGTAGGGAGTCGATAACGGTAGCCCCAGTGTGCACCATAACAGCAGCCGCGAGCGGTGCTGTGCCCATGTTTAGGATGGCATCACCAAAGGAGCCTGTTGCCAAGATAACCCCTGTCGATGTTGAAGCCGTTGCGGCCGCCATCAGAATGCCCGCGATTGGTGCGAGGAAGGTACCGGATATTCCTGATGCTTCGATCAGACCAACGACCTGACCCGACAGATCAGAAGCAGAGATAAGTCCTGCGATCCCGCCTGCACCTACCAGAATGAGCACAGTTGCTGTCATCTTGTTTAATCCTGAAGTTGTATATTTTACGATGTTTCTGCCTTGCCCCATCGCCAGCATACCGATGATGCCTGCAATCGGCAGGATGTACATCGCATCCACTTTAAAAGTAGACAATGCTTCAATGCCCGTAATAGAGCCGATTGGATTGATCATCAACAAAATGATCGCAACCAACGGGGCAACAATGGCCTTGTTCAATGGTGGATACTTTGATGTATCTATATCGCCCTGTTCGGCTTCCTGGTCAGAAACCATAACCCCTTTGTTCTTGAGCATTGAAGCTACAATTACAGTTACAATCAAGCCGCAGATGGCGGGAATTACGCCTGCCAGCATAACGTTGCTCAGATCCAGATCGAATCCTCGTGCTGCTGCAATTGTATTGGGGTTCGGAGAGATAATGTTCCCCGCCTTACCTCCACCCGATAAAGCCAGCAGTAGGGCCAATTTGGATATGCCCATTTTATTACCTACAGACAATGCAATTGGCGCAACGATCAGCACGGCTACGGGGATAAATACCCCAACCGCGGTAATGATCATCGTAGCCAGTGCCAAGGCGAGAATGGCTTTGCTTCCGCCAAACTTACGTACGATCGCCTGCGCTATCGTCTCTGCTGCTCCCGATTCCATCATCACACCTGCAAGCACCCCGGCGGCTAATACACGGAGTACCGTTCCCATAACACTTTGGGTGCCATTCACCAGTATATTTACGGTCTCATCCAGGTTCGCTCCGCCAATTAAAGCGCCTACAATTGCACCCAGAAATAAAGAATAGACCGGATTCAGTTTCCTCAAAATTAAAATGATGGCAATAGCCAGTCCTGCCAGCGCGCCAATCCAGCTAATTGTTAATGGTTCCATTGTCAATTGCCCCCCATGCACTTGTTGAACACGCTTTCATTATAGTTGCTAGAGGCGATAATAAATATTGATGAAAGGACGAAATTCATTGTGCATTTGCACAATACAAAAGACGGACTGTTCTCATCAACACCCTGGAGCACGTTTTCAAAATCTGAAAACCCAAGTGAATGTGATTCAAATCCTTCCTCTCACTCACTATTGGAGCAAAGGGTGAAACCGGGCGCTAAAGAATCTGAGACGTCTTATTGAATGGTTAGAAGCGTCCTCAGAAATCTAAAGAACCTGAGACACGTTATATCTCAATAAATAGCCGTTTGCAGCGTTTTTATCAAGGGATTGCGGGAAATAACGTGTCTAGTGTTCCTTACATTTTCAAAAGAAGGCCAAGAGGCCAAATAAGACGTCCTGTGTTCCTTAGAAAATCGTCCACTCAATCGCCAGGATCACTCCGGCTTGGGCTTCGAGACCTTTGAGCGCTAACAATCCATTATCGTATAGCTTGCCTGACCTTGAAGACTCAACCTAGAGGAGAACACGGTTTTCCATAATATTTTTCATGCTGATATGGGATTTCGAGGGTCCCAGCTTCACCAGTGAATCCTGGAACTCGGCAAGCTCTTCAATGGACGCCGTCTGTACCTTGATCAGATAGTTATATTCACCGCTAATCCGATAGACATCCGTGACTTCGATGGCCTGTTCACAGAACTGAACCAACTCGTCGCAATGCTCTGTTTTGAGCAAAATAAACGTCGTGGTTCCACGGTTTAACTGGGCCAGATTATAGATCGTTGAATATCCCGATATCACTCCTCTTTCCTCCAGTTTCAGGATTCTTTCCTTAACCGAAGGTTGGGACATGTTAATTTCTTTGCTTATCTGTGCAATGGGCATGCGTGCATGATGTTGCAGCAAGCGCATAATCTGCTGATCGATCTCATCTATGATGTGTTCCATTCGCAAGGCCTCCGATTCAACACCTTATTTAATAAGGTTTTCTGTCTAAATAAACTAATAAATTATAGATGTTATCTCATTATATCCTTTGATATCATATGGTTCCAACGCGATATTGTCCCTATACTTTAGAATACAATCTGAAGAAGGAGCGATGTAATGTGAGTGTCATAGGACTTGCACATGTAGCCATTCAGGCTCGTAATTATGAAGATACTCTGGCGTTTTATACAAAAGTATTAGGATTCAAGGTAGGTCACTCCTGGAGTTTGCCTTCCTTCCACATTACCGAGGCATGTATGTTAATCTCTCCGGATCAACGCACCTGTATTGAGGTATTTGACCCAAAAGCCGTCATTCCCGCAGAGGGTGAACCTGCCACCTCGCCTGAAGCGGTCCGGCACGGCGCACTGTTACATTTCGCCTTTTACGTACATGATGTTGAAGACATCTATCAGCGAGCGCTCGCCCATGGAGCCAAGGCCTATGTTGAACCGGATTGGATATCGCTTGGCGAACCTGCACTTCGGGTTAAAAATGCGCTCGTCCACAGTCCGAATGGTGAAGTGATCGAATTCCTGGAAGAGGTTGATTTTGACCGATCCTTACCATCATCTATATGAAACACACAAACAGCCTGTTGCCTCGTCATCCTAGGCAGCAGGCTATTTTATTGTTGAATTTCCTTGGCAAGCATCAGCGTACGCACCTACCCTACTCTTGCTCTGCATTCCCCAGCGTATACTCGCGTAGCTTTCCTTCATAAACCAATTGTAATCGTTCACTCTGGCGAAAATCATCCGGTGTCACCAGCGCAGGCAGCTTGTTCCACAACTTGATGCCTGAACGCTGTAGAATCTCGGCTACAAATTGGGAGCAGAAGTAGGAGTTGCTAAACTCTACCGGCTCCTTGAGCGTAATACCAATCACGCCGAGCAGATTGTACATATATTTCTGGCGGCTGCGGATGAAGATGTGCAGCACACGTTTCATCTTTTCCACTTCACGATCCGTCACCTGAAGCTCGTATATGACACACGTGGTATTAGGATACTTGCTGTATGTACCTGTCTGAATATCTTCCTTCACAAACCCGCCGTTTAGCGGATTACTTGGATGTTTGCGACCGAAGCTGTACAGTTCGGATAATTCCTTGTCAAATGCGATTGATGCGTGATTATACGGCGCTCGAGTATAGCTCTGAATAACCTTGGTAAACAGCGTTCCTGTATTCGTAAGCAAAATATAGATGGAGCGTTCATCTGTCATAGCAAAATTTCCCCTTATCAAGTTGGCACTATTCCTTCATAATAACATAGGTGCCCTATAATGGAATCTTACTTTGAATAAGCAGGTGATCGGTACGTGAGCAGTTCACTCTTTACACTAACGTTAATCTTCACAGCTTTACTTGTGATACATATCGTCTACAAAGTTATTGCGAAGCTTCAACCAAGCAAAGATTATTCAGGTATCGGCCAAAAAATCAAAACCTGGTGGGGGATGTTTGTGATCTTCTGCCTCGCCACCCTTTTTAATCCCATCGTGTCCCTCATCTCTCTCATGGTGCTTGCATTCTTCTCACTCAAAGAATACTTCTCCATGATTCGCAGTACACGCAAAGCCGACCGCAGGCTGTTCCTATGGGCGTATCTGGCGATTCCGGTTCAGTTTTATTGGATCTACATTGGATGGTACGGCATGTTTATCGTGTTTATTCCACTATATGTGTTCCTGGTGCTTCCCTTGCCACGCCTGATTAATAAAGGTACGGTCGGGTTCCTGCGCAGTGTCAGCTCCACACAATGGGGACTGATGCTGATGGTCTTTGGGCTGAGCCACCTGGCCTATTTCCCGTTCGCCACACCGGAGTATGGGTCCAAGCTGGTACTGTTCCTGGTCGTGTTAACGCAGCTTAACGATGTGGTGCATTATCTGGTCTCTCTCTATCTGGGCAAACGAAAAGTGGTACCTACCGCCAATCCGTTCGTCACCTGGGAAGGGTTCGCGTGTGCGTTCATTGTAACAACAGCTACTTCTTATTTCATCCATCCCTACCTGACACCATTTGATTGGAAATTCTCGCTGTTCATCGGGGTGTTGATCAGTTTGGCTGGATTCTTCGGTAGTCTGACGGTGTCTGTACTGAAGCGTGATCTGTTAATCGGGGATGACAACAAGTTCGATTCGCTCAAAAAAAGCTACCTGAGCCGGGTCGACAGCCTGACCTATACCTCTCCGGTTATGTTCCACGTGGTCCGTTATTTCTTTGACTTTATGTAGCAACAGAAAGATTGACAATCTTGAAATCATACATGTCAAAAAAAGCAGCCCCAGTGGCTGCTTTTCCTGTTCAACAGGCTCCAGACTGAGCCTTCAAGAAGTATGTGCTATTTCAATGTAATTTCTTTCTCGGCCATGATTTCGTTTCCCTCATCATTGGTGAAGACAAATGTCGCTTTGCCGCGCTCACCCTTCATCTCATCGGAATAGATAAATCCGGAGAATTGTCCATTGCCGCTAAAGTAAAACCCCTCTTCGCCATTTCCACCATGTTCGATGGCTTCCTGTAGCGAATTCACAATGGTTACCGTATTAGATGTCCACCGCATCTCCGTTAGTGTATAGCCCTTCGGAACTTGTTTAATGCCAAAATCGAAGCTGTTGCCCTCGGTCGGTTTCTCCGACTGGTCAATGACGATATCAATCTGCTCAGACGGTTCAGTGGATTCCGATTGAGCCGTAGGCTTGCCCTCATCACCACTCGCACTACCTTGATCACTGTTATTCTTCGCATCCGCATTTGGAACAGAGCTTTCTCCAGCTTCCTCTACGGGTTGCTTCGATTGCGGATAGGCGTGCTCCTGAACGGATTCGTTATTATTTTTGGCACCACAGGCACTAACCAATAGCGAAATACAGAGCACAGACATGCAAAGTGCAGATTTCTTTATATTCATGTTCATCATCTCATTCTCCCTTCATTCATCATCTATAGCACACATATCGATTACACCACTTATTAATCACTACACCATATCGTTCCTCATGAAGCTCCATTATATGTAAATGATTTATAAATTCAGTATGTGACTGCATTTCAATGAATAAAAAAAGGGCTCTGTTCATGACACCATATACAGATGATTCTATTGATCAAACCCTGGCAGAACTAACACTTCTCCAATCCGGATGGCGTTATGCTCAAGTTTGTTCACTTTCTTGATGGCTTCTACATACACCCGAGTGTCCATCTGCTGAGGTTTATGTGCCAATGAAATGCCCCACAGTGTATCTCCCTGAGATACAACGATCCGGTCCCCTGATAACAATTGCTCATCCCCGGCAAACACGGTGAATACAGCGCTGCACCCTATGATTATAATTAGAGTTATGATGACGATCTTCAATAGCCAGGTTGGCGTCTTCAGACGCTGTAAGAACTGCTCTTTAACATAGATGGTGCGAGACTCGGATGTTTTGGTATAAACGGATTCATATATGCTTTTGTACGTAGAATATCTCATTCTAGTCGACCTCCAGACTTTCATTCCGCTAATCTTTAATTTCATGTTTACCTATGTATTTTTTTCCTATAACAATGAATTATCAATAATTCACTTTTTCGCTATATAGGCATCTTTGCCTAATTCGGCCCACCCTGGTAGGTCTATACTACCAGTCCACTCTAAACAAATTCTGAACAACCGAATTGCATTGGTATATCTAATGCAATCTTTCCAATATTCATGCCTGATTTTCGGCGATGCATGCTGCAACGTTTTTCTATAATAGGTTATAGATAAAGATTCTAATGAGGTAAGGACGTGCCCCCATGATTTCTGCTGATCTGAAGGAACAATATTACGAGGCGCTTGTGGCCAAAGATTCGGAATACGAGGGTTTATTCTATGTTGGAGTCCGAACCACGGGTGTGTTCTGTCGTCCCACATGCCCTGCGCGAAAGCCAAAATTCGAAAACTGTGAATTCTATGAGACGGCTCAGCAGGCACTTCTGGCCTCTTATCGCCCTTGCCAGCGCTGTCGCCCGCTATCTCACCCTAACCAAGTATCCGATGTCGTTCGCATATTAGTGGAAGCTGTGGAGAAAAATCCGGAGAAACGCTGGAAAGGACAGGATTTCAAGGCACTCTCCATCGATGAATCCACGGCACGCCGACAGTTTAAGAAGCGGTTCGGCATGACCTTTGTTGAATATGCTCGCGCTCGCCGCATGGGACTTGCCCTGAAAAATATTCGCTCCGGCCGCACCGTGATTGATAGCCAATTATCTACCGGATATGAATCAAGCAGCGGCTTCCGCGATGCCTTTTCACGGATCATGGGTGCTGCCCCTACACAAGTCGATGAAGGACATATCCTAAAAGCGTCCTGGATTGACACCCGCCTCGGCCCGATGATGGCCATTGCAGATGAAGAGGCGCTATATTTACTGGAATTTGTGGACCGCAGAGGTCTGGAGCGCGAAGTTGAGCGTCTGCGCAAACGAACTAAATCAGCTATCGTACCTGGTACTACAGCTCCCATACAGTCGATTGAGCGTGAACTAAACGAGTACTTTCAAGGTATTCGGACAGCATTCGACACGCCGTTGTTCTGTTTAGGAACACTATTTCAAAAACAGGTGTGGGAACAGCTAATGGCCATTCCGGCAGGTGAAACGAGGTCATATCAGGAGATTGCCAATGCACTCGGTAAACCGACTGCTTGCCGAGCCGTGGCACAGGCGAATGGGGCTAATCAGCTTGCGATTGTAATCCCATGTCACCGTGTAATCAATGCCAGTGGTGAACTAGGCGGATACGGCGGGGGATTAACTCGCAAGAACTGGCTTTTGACGCATGAGAAACAACAGGAACAGGGTAGCTGCGAATAACTTAATGAAGTCATAAAGTACGCATCAAATGTCCAAAGGAATGCATGATATAACAAAGGAGAGTCAACATAATATGAGTACCTTAGAAGAAAAAGCAGCGTTGTTCCAACAATACCATGTGAAAGGAAAACCACTTGTTCTCGTTAATGTGTGGGATGCCGGAAGTGCGCAAGCCATTCAATCGGCTGGAGCAACGGCCATTGCTACCGGAAGTTGGTCCGTTGCTGCGGCCCACGGTGAACACGACGGTGAAGCCATGTCATTCCATCTGGTGCTTGCCAATCTCGCACGGATTACAGCGAGCGTGGATCTGCCTGTAACGATCGATATAGAGGGAGGGTATGGGAGGTTGGTGTCAGAAGTGAAGCAAAGCGTCCTGCAAGTCATCGATCATGGTGCTGTAGGAATCAACATTGAAGATCAACTTCCCACCGGCTTGGGCTTGTACACTGTGGAGGAGCAATGTCCGAGACTGTCCGCCGCCCGGGAAGCTGCCGAGCAGGCAGGGATACCTTTGTTCATTAACGCCCGCACAGATATTTTTCTGCAACATGCACCCGAACACCATAACCAATCCCTGCTAGAGGAAACACTCATGCGTTCGAGCCGTTATGCAGATGCAGGGGCCAGCGGTCTGTTCGTACCAGGCTTACAGGATCACCAACTGATTCAAGAATTGTGTGAGCGTTCACCGCTACCAATTAACATCATGGTTACGTCCCCTGAGCCTTCACCGGAACAACTTGCCGCATTGGGTGTAGCACGCGTAAGCTATGGGCCTTATCCTTACCTGCAAGCTATGGAACACCTGAAAGAACTGGGGCGAAGTATTTTGCTGAGTAGTTCCGAATCGTCATAAGCGAACACCTATGGTATAATCACCCCTATTGAACACTAGGGCGTGTCTGGAAACTCCGAAGGTAGCAGATTTTGCCGAATTTTCGTTCCAAGCAAGGAAATTTTCCGCAGGCGTGCCGGGGCACGTCAAGGGAAAGTGACGCAGCAGGGGGCGAAAAGGAGGTAAAAGATGCACTTCAGCGAGTTTTCAAACACGACCTAACTAGGAGGCAATTATGCTTAACGTGGAACAAAAGCTTGAAGTGCTACAATCGTATCCCCAACTGCAACGCAAAGATGTATCTCTCGGTCGTGTTAATTTCCACTACGAGGATAGTGCGTATGATAAAAAAATTGTTGCTCTCCATATTCACCCTAACGGTAACGGTTATATCTATGCAGGGCTGCTGCCTGACTATGAGACCGATGCTAAAGGATTCGTCAATATTCGTGATTACTCCGAAGCAGATCTGCGCACCTTGTTAGATCAAACGATCCAAGCGATGTCTCACAATCCCGACGCAGTTGAATTCCAAGAGCCAGAACAAGTAAAAGCTGCTGCTCCTGCCTTGTCTACAACCTCTACAGGTGGCGGAACGTGGATTGATGAAGATGGACATACGCTGACTTTAAAATATGAAGATGACATGTGGTATGTGTATTCCGGCGATAATCTGGATATGGCTTTTGAAACGCGTAGCGAAGCTGGCGAGTATCTCCAAGACGAAGGATTCAAACCGCAAGCTCAGGCTTAACGTATACACATTCCTTGAATTGAACAACGATTGTTGGATAGGTATAATCAGTAGCCAGTAATCTAAGATGATACAAAAAAACACGAGGCGTGTTCGCACTCGTGTTTTTGGTATTACAGGAATTTTCGCATACTTTCATTAGCCCCGGTTCCTTCATATAACACTATGCTGTCAGTCTCTTTTGGATTTCATGGTAAGCGGCGCATTCTTCATCATCGGGTACGTAAACAGAAGTAGGGCACCACCTATGCATCCCAGAACGGTGAACAGTGTCATACGATTGATCCTAGCAATCCACAACATAAATTCACCAAGATCGCCTAATGTAATGATCAGCGTAATGACCAAAACAACCCCAAAGAACATAATGAAGAAGTTACGCAACCCCAATCGCATCCAACATACCGTTGGGAAGACAGACACTCCCAATACGAGAAAGCCACACATCAGATCGATCCACAGGTAGGATAAGAAATGATATTCGTTTGAATACAACATGCCTGGTTGATAGAGGGTAACTTCAACAATTCCTTTTTCCTGAAGCAGGTGTACGAGGAAATACACCACATGTAGAATGGCCATGGTACCTGCAACCATCCATACCGAGTTCATATAGAAGGATTTCATAAATTGAATTCGTGTACTGCCCATACCGATCGCAACCGGGAACAGTGTAATAATCCCCCCGATCGCAAACGTGCATATTCCTCCGTACATGGGGCCAAACAGTTGCGTGGTATACGAGACATCAAATACGATACCAATGGCCAGATATACAACGGTAAGCATTAGAGCGATGGATGTAAATATGATCAAATACAAACGCATATCATCCTGAATTAAACGATTGGTGCCTTTTACTGCATTCATGGTTTAACCCCCTCTTGTTTACGGGTCCTGTTAACCAAATAATCCTGTAATGTCGCTTTCTCAATGGAAAGCCCCTGTGCAGAAGCGATATCCTTCCACATTTTCGAGTAGGGCTCATCAATCATCACTTTCACAGTCGATCCCATCTGGGAAGACTCTATAACTTTAACATCTGCTGTCACTCGATTAACATCTTCAATTCTCCCTGTTAGAAGAACTCCTTTTTCGCGCATCTCTTCCATAGGTTGATTCAATAACACCTCTCCGGCTTGCAAAACGATAAGAGACTCACATAAAGGCTGAATCTCCTCAATATGATGGCTGGAGATCAGGATCAGACGTGGATTATCTTCATAACTTTCCAGTAACGCATTGTAGAAAAATTTACGCTTCTCCGCATCGAGCCCATTGGTGGGTTCATCCAGAATGGTTACCTTTGCATTACTGGCAAGACCTAATATAATCTGGGTGGCCGTCTTCATGCCTTTCGAAAATTTAATGATCTTTTTCTTCGCCGGTAGTTCGAACATATCAATTAAACGCTCCGCCAAATCCTGATTCCACTGCGGATGAAAATATGGCCCCATTTGAACCATATCACTAACCGTCCAGTTTTTCCCCAAGGGATGATTCTCCTGGATGTAACATAGATGCTCTTGAGCAGCCAGATTATTATAGGGATCTTGACCCATGATCTGAACGGTTCCACTGTCCGGTCGGTTATGCCCTGCGAGTATACTCATCAGTGTTGTTTTGCCCGCTCCATTTCTTCCCCAGATTGCACTAATGATCGGCTCACTCTCATGTAACGTAACCTGGTTCAGAACGGGTGTCTTCTGATAACTGTAGTTGACCTGCTCCATATGAATCATAACTCACTCTCCTTATCCTTCTTGCCGCGAATCAGATCAATAATCATGTCTTCATTCATGTGAATTCGTCTGGCTTCTTCAAGTAAAGGCTTGATGTATTCTTCATAAAAATCCTGCTTCCGTTCAATGAGCAAGGCTTCTCTTGCTCCCTTCGCAACAAACATTCCAACACCTCGCTGTTTGTATATAATCCCCTTGTCCACGAGTTCCTGCAGTCCTTTGCGTGCTGTAGCCGGATTGATATTATAGAAGCGTGACAGTTCATTGGTTGAGGGAACCTGTTCTTCCACCTTCAATCTGCCCTCCACAATATCGTCCATAATCATCGTGGCAATCTGATGAAAAATAGGCTGAGATTCATCCAAAGTCGATTTCATGTGCCTCCAACTTTCATACGTATTCATTAGTTAGTTAGTCGGTTAGTTACTCATGTAACTAACTATAGTATACAAAAACGCAAATGTAAATAGGCGAACTTTAATTCATCGTCTTTTCTACCTTGGCTCTGTTGTATTGATTAATAAGACCGTCCAGGACTACGGATTGCTGGATCACTTCAGGATGAAGCAGACTGTCGTATTCCATATGCATGCGATATAACAACTGTCTGGCATCTTCGATTCGTAACATCAAATCCAGGCGATCCATAATACCCCTCCTTTTTGTCATATTTTAGTGTATTATGCCAATCAAAAGCGCATATGAGATAAGACATACTTATTCTTCCACTTGGATACACACAAAAAAAGAACGCTTCTGAAATAAATCAGAAGCGTCCGTTGGTTCAGGCTTATGTCCCTAAACCGTGATCATTCGTTCGGTAGATTGAAGGGTCTGGGCTTCCCACAGTCGGGGAAGGAGCAGCAACAGGGATTACGATGCTCAACATGATACTACATGTAACTATCAGCAAAGCCAGCTTTCTCTTCATTGAGTTTCTGCACCTCACCAATCAAGATTTTGTATTGCTTTATAGCTGTGTCAGATGCGTAGTCCCTATATTGTTCAAACAATCCGACACCTCTAAGCATACCTCGTCCATCGCTAATTTCAATAGAAAATCTCAAGCTATGGAGAACGAAATCTAATCCCTCTGCAAACCTGTCTTTTTTAAGATAATATGTTCCTAATCCAGCTAAAAGACGAACGTATCGATCATCGGTAATTTGTTTGCTCACTTTCCCAATCCGATTGCTCTGTTCCTGATAAGTGAAGTACGATTCATACTGCTCAAGTACATGGTCTATATTCATATCATAGCGGTTAGCTGCCGTTACAATATCACAAAGCGCTGGAAATATCTCATTTTCCTTCGTCGAGATATATGCCAGATAAGCAGGTAATACCTCAAACTGTCCAGCCATTAATTGATATATATAACGATTACCCTCAGCCCATTCCTGAAATTGATGAATGACCACTTTTTCCTCAGGTTCAGGATTTTTCACCCAACTGTAATCAGTGTACAATGCAACATACTTCAGTGCCATTTCATAGTTGTTCAGATGAAAATGGGCACTTCCAGATGCTAAATAAGCATACATAATATAAAAAACGATAGGTCGTTTAGTTTCTTCTTGTTTTCTTCGACCATTCATCTCATAATGAATGGTTGCTTTTATCTTCAGTTTTTCTGATAGCTCTTGAACTTTGCTCCATCTGTGGAGTGATGCAAAAGCATTAATCAGTTCGTTAAGCGCATCCAACTGATAACGTTCATCCAACCGATCCACATAGTATTCAAACCGAGCTGCAATAATCAGATTCCGCTGCTGATCATTGGTAAGCCCCAACCTGAACAGTCGATACTGACAGAGTGCAAGCCGCTCGGAATGCTGCATTTTCTCGCTTTCAGCAATGTTCTCATATAGAAGGATGGCCGGTTTGAATTTACCCGCTTGATAGAATTCTTCAGCCACATCAAATAACAAAGGAATATAGGATAGATTATCCATCATCAGACGAATAACCTCTTCAATACAGTCCAGCTTGTCCAACTCGGCACAGCGATGAAGGAAAGGTCCTAATCTTCGCCAATCCGGGGTTGCATGCACAAAACACTCATCTATGTATAACTCATAGAAGGAACCTTCTTCCAGTCTCATGGCGGAAGTAATGCGATCCAACTGCTGCATGGCAATAGGCCGATTTTTATTCAAAATATTGCTCAGCGTACCCGAATTAATCCCTGACGTTTCCGAAAAATGACTAATGGACATCTGTTCACGCTTCAAATAACTTTCTAAATGATCGCGTATCGTGGTTGTCGGCTCCAAACGAACACCACCCTCCAAAATAAAAAACATATACAGGATTATCGGTATGCAAAAGTAATTATATGTAATTAAAAAGTATCGGTCAATATAATAATTTCAACTAATTTGTATTAATTACATTTTAATCCTTTAATTAAAATACAGGTCCCTATCCTTATTTTATATCGGAAACGCGCTCGGCATCAAACCTGAAAATAGACAAAAAACACGAGCCATCTACCGGCTCGTGCTCTCAACTGACTCATTAGTCAGTATGCTCACTATAACTTGCATTTAAGGCAGTATATTGCCTGCCGCACGATAAATTTCATACCACTCTGGACGAGTGAGATGAACATCTCCTGCTTTTACACAGTCTTGCAGACGTTCAATATTCATCGTGCCTGTCACAGGCTGCATCTGCGCAGGGTGACGAAGCAACCAAGCGATTGCAATCGTTGTATTGCTCACGTCATACTTCGCAGCAATCTCGTCGATCTTAGCGTTCAATTCTGGGAACTTGTCGCTACCCAGGAATACGCCTTCGAAGAATCCGTACTGGAACGGGGACCACGGCTGAATGGTGATATCATGCAGACGACAATAATCAAGAATGCTGCCATCACGGTTAACCGCAGCATCATTCTCCATATTCACGTTGATTCCACTGTCAATCATCGTAGTGTTGGTAATACTCATCTGCAACTGGTTGGCAACCAGTGGCTGTTTAACGTATTTTTTCAACAATTCGATCTGGTTCGGATTCTGGTTGGATACCCCGAAGTGACGCACTTTACCTTCGCGCTCCAGTTGATCAAAGGCTTCAGCCACTTCTTCTGGCTCAACCAAAGCATCCGGACGGTGCAGCAACAGAACGTCAAGATATTCCGTTTTCAGACGCTGCAGAATACCATCCACCGAATTCAGGATATGCTCTTTGGAGAAATCAAACATCCCTTTGCGAATACCGCATTTGGATTGAAGAATCATATTTTCACGAACTTGGGGATTCATCTGTACCGCTTCAGCGAAGATCTCCTCACATGTTCCTGTACCATATATGTCAGCATGGTCAAAGAAATTCGCCCCAACTTCCATTGCAGAACGAACAAAATGTTCAGCTTCTTTACCGTCTAGTGAATTAATCCGCATGCAACCCACAGCGACTACAGGTACTTCAAGTGTGCTGCTGCCCAATTTAATGGTTCTCAAGATGTTTTCCCTCCATATTCGAATATTATCGTGTATCTTACTTTTGATTGTGACACACATCTGCAATCGGTTTCAATAGATTTATTCTACATTTATATGGAGAAATGATAGGTTCTTGATTCCAGCCTATAATTATAAAAGAAGAAGTTATACTTCTTCCGGTACGATAACCTCAATATGCCTTGGTAAGACAGTGATATGAATAGGCAGAGCAGGACCTTCCTCACCATCTACATTCGTGCGAATGGCTTCGTCTGAGCGAACATGTACTTCTTTGGCTGTAAAATAGTCCACATCCTTATGCTCCTTCAGATTACCAAAAAACAGGGAAGTACCTAGTGTCAGGCTGTTGAACACACTGATGTTGCGAACAACAAAACAATGGATCAGACCATCGTCCACCTCAGCATCCGGTGACAACTTCTCGAATCCCCCAACCGAATTGGTCAGCGCCGCCAGAAAAAGAGGAGATTCTCCCTTCCAGATTTGGCCGTCATATTCAATGGTCAGTTGATTAGCTGGTGTATTCACCAGGTCTTTCAAGCCTTCCTTCAGGTACGCGAATGAACCCAGCTTCGACTTCTCTTCCGAGGATACAGAGAATAGAGCTTCTGCCAAAGAGCCTGCTGCCACCACGTTGGCAAATAGGCGATCATTGATTTTCCCGATATCCACGATATGGGTCTGATCCGAACGTAACTGCCGAATGGCCTCCTCCGGGTCGAGCGAGATATTCAGCGCACGCGCAAAATCATTCACCGTACCTAGCGGTACGATGCCCAATCGGGGACGATGATTCTGATCTATCATGCCATTAATCGTCTCATGCAGTGTACCATCGCCTCCGATGGAAATGACCAGATCACAGCCGTCCTTGCAGGCGTTCAGGCAATAGTCTACCGCATCACCTTCCCCGGCCGTCTCGTTAACAACCACTTCATACTGTTGTGACTCCAGAATTTCTCTAACTTGGGACACATACTGATCGGCCTCTTCCTTACCTGACGACGGATTGCTAATGATCATGGCTTGGCGCATACTCACATCTTCCCCTCCAAATTGGCATCTTCACTTCATCTTTACCCGTTTCAAGGGTGGGTTGAATAGGTTCTGTGGGGGATGTTCCATTTTTTTTGATAAACATGTCTCTGAAGAGTGCAGAGCAGGGTTTGTTTCATATAGAATAGAAGTATAGGAATATCCCTTACGAAATTTCCTGTTCCTTTTTCCTGTGGACGGGTTAATAACTATAGATGTGCTTTTGGTCGAATCTTCATATGTTACACTGTTCAATTTGCACGGAACACTCCGTGGGCAGAACAACCTTCCGTTATCGTGTAAATACGATACTTATCTAACTCAAGCTGTTCGATTATTTTATAATTCTAAAAATCGGAGGAAAAACATGCAATGAGAAGAATGACTCTACTATTTCTAGTATTCATCCTGAGTCTCGGGACATCGGGGCAAGCTATGGCTTACACGACTACAGACTTGGGCGAGGGCATTATTGAAGATCCTCTGCTTGAAGACGGACTGAAGCTAATTCTGAACAAACCTCTGGATGCTCCACTGACTTCATCTGATCTGGAGCAGCTTGAGGTGGTGGACCTGAGCAATGCAGGTATTCAAAGCCTTGCCGGTCTGGAATATGCCACCAATCTGACTCACCTCCGATTATATGGGAATGAGATTGAGGATCTCACACCGCTGAAGCACCTAACCCAGCTTCGCGAGATCGATGTTCGCAACAATTACATTACATCCATACAAGCACTTGCTGAATTGAAAGACTTGGGGCGGCTGTATATCAGCAACAATTCCATTTCATCCATAGAGGTTGTACGTGGGTTCAACCGATTACATACGTTCCACGCCAGCGGTAACCAGATTGCCAGTCTTGCAGCCCTCTCGGATGCGGATGCACTGAAGTGGCTTGAGATTTCAAACAATACCATTAGTGATCTGACACCGCTCATGGGTAAGACCCGGCTCCAACAACTCAATGTAGCAAACAACCAGATTCAGAAGCTGGAAGCACTGGCTGAACTGCCAAATACGCTGCGGAATCTGAATGTAGCAGGCAATCACATCACGGACCTGACACCACTAGAGCACATGACACGGCTTCGGACACTTGATATCTCTGGTAACCAATTACAACACCTCAAGGGAATTGAGAGACTGACTGGTCTGAAGGAGCTGAATGCAGAATCCAATCAGATCTATAATCTGGAACCTCTTCGGCAACTATCCAGCTTGGACGTATTAAAATTATCCAACAACCGGGTGTGGGACCTGACACCGATTGCTGGTTTTACGTTTACCCGTGATCAGTCAGCGACAAATGCTATACAGGATATCTCGGCGTCCACTTCGTTATCCTCCAGTATTCAGACATCTGTCTCCGAGGTTGAACCTGCGGGACTTACCGTGCAGAATAACTATCTGGATGTCACAAGTGGCAGTCAGACGATGCAGCTTCTGAACCGTATGAATGTGCGGGAGCAGAAACGGACGCCGCAGGGCAGCTTCCAGCGTCTGATTGAAGGGTCTACCACTGCTTATGTAGGAGATCGCTCTTATGCACTGGATGCTGCGCCTTTTATCGATGAAGGGCGGACCTATGTGCCTCTGCGTTTTGTCTCGGAGCAGTTAAACGCCAGTGTGAACTGGAACAGCGGTACGCGCGAAGCGGTGATCACACAGAATGACAAGACGATTCGCTGGACTGTAGGCAACAAACAAGTTGTCGTGAACGACGCGCTTGCAATCCATGATGCTCCTCTATTGATGAAAAATGGCAAAGCATTTGTTCCGGTTCGCTTTATTTCGGAGCAATTCAATACCTCTGTTGGTTACATCGGAAGCAGCAAAACGATTCTGATTTTTGAAAATAAAGAGCTTGGTGAGAGTGTACAGCCTTAAGTCGTGTCTTACGATCAATCCCAGCCATAAGAGAAACACAGCGAAGTCCCCGTTTGAACAATCAGCGGGGACTTCGCTGTGTTATGACAGTAGTGCTACGACATTGGATAGTGGTATATGGATAGAATCAGTCATAAGTAAATGCACCATACCATCTGTCTATATGGGCATAATCTTGTAACGCTCTATCTCGGATTAGGGCAAATTTTACACGGTTTAGCATATCTTCTTTTGCCGCGAGAGTTGTTATACTGAACGTACTATCTATGACAGCTGGAGTTCAAGCGAGGAGGAAATTCATATGACATTCACGTTCACTGGTTATTCAACAACCCAAGGTAGCCCATGGAAAGAGTTATCTTTTGCGTCGACAAATGAAAGCGCTAACTTAAAACTCACGGGTGAGCAACACCAGCTTGTGGAAGGGTTTGGCGGCTGTTTCAACGAGCTTGGTTATATTGCTCTATCGCACTTGAGCGAGGAGCAGCGCCATGAGGTATTTCATTCCCTCTTCCATCCGGAGGGTGAGCACAAGTTTAACATCTGCCGCCTGCCCATAGGCGCAAGTGATTATGCAGAGCAGTGGTACAGCCACAACGAGGTGGATGGTGACGTGGCCATGGAACATTTTTCGATCGAACGTGATTTCAAATATCTGATTCCCTACATCAAGGAAGCCCTGAGTTATAACCCGAACCTGCAATTCTTCGCCTCCCCTTGGAGCCCGCCAACATGGATGAAGTCGCCAAAAGCCTATAACTACGGCACACTTCGTTGGGAAAAAGATATTCTGGAGGCCTACGCCCTGTATTTCGTAAAATTCGTACAGGCTTACCGTGACGCAGGTATTACCATCCATCAGGTGCATGTGCAGAACGAAGTCATTGCAGATCAGAAATTCCCTTCTTGCATGTGGACAGGCGAGCAGCTTCGTGAGTTTATCGCCGATTATCTGGGCCCGGCTTTTGACAAACACGGTCTGGATACGGAAATCTGGCTGGGAACGATCAACGCCCCTGATCCATGGGAAGAATTGATCAAGAAAAAAACAAATGACTTCGACGAGTATGCCGGGCTTGTCCTGAGTGATCCAAAGGCCTATTCCTATATCAAAGGTGTTGGGTATCAATGGGCTGGCAAAAATGCCATTCAACGTACCGCGGCAAGTTATCCGGAGCTACGTTATATGCAGACCGAGAACGAATGCGGCGATGGCAACAACTCATGGAACTACGCCAAATATGTATATAATCTCTATCAACATTACTTCAGCAACGGAGTGAATGCGTACATCTACTGGAACATGGTTCTGGAACCCAAAGGCCGCAGCACATGGGGCTGGGAGCAGAACTCCATGATCACCGTAGATCCGGACAATAAGGAGGTTACTCGAAACCCGGAGTATTATGTGATGAAACACTTCGCACATCATGTGGTCCCTGGTGCTAGAAGAGTCGGCCTGTCTGGGGCCTGGAGCGGTAAATCCGTCGCTTTCCGCAACCCGGATAACAGTCTCGTCATTGTGATCAATAATCCATTCCAGGACCGTCGCAACTTACATCTGGCATATGAAGGGCAGACCCTCCGGCTCGAGCTGGAGGCAGATTCCTTCAACAGCATGGTTATTCAACCGAAATAACAAACTACAGTTGAAACAAAGCATCCTCACACCAATAGCGCCATATTCCCATGCTTAACATGCGGAACAGGCGCTTTTGGTGTTATATAATAACGAATTCACAAGGGAAACTCAGACTCGTCAAAATGCACGCTTAAGGGTTGTTCGCCAGATAATTTCTCAACCATTGCAGCGCTGGACGTTCTGTACCGTTGCTATTGACCAGATGTGAACCGTTCACCCATGTTTGGTTCTGGTTGTAGCCCCACAGTGTTACACCTTTAACAGCAGCATGCTTCCACAGTACAGGGAATTTCTGCTGATAGCGCTGCAACTGTGTATTATCGTCGCCCGTCATATCCAGTTCGGATACATAGACCGGCAGACCTGTCGCAGCCAGCTTATTCAGTACTGTGTTCATCGTGCTGACAGAGACGTTGTCCATATTGAAGTAATGCGCTTGGATACCAATACCATCCACTAGGCCTCTGTTTTTCAGAAGGTTAATAATCTGGATATATTGGTCCGCTTTAGCCGGATCACCGATAATACCATATTCATTGATCAGCAATTTCGCGTTCGGAAAAGCTTGTCTCGCCTGCTGGAATGACCAAATGACCCAATCCCAGCCAGTGGCTCCATCTCCACCGATCGCGTTGCGATAAGAAGGCTTGGCATGAAGCGGCTCATTAACGACATCCACATATGCTGCCTTGGAATACCGTTGTCCTGCGGCCTGAATCCATTGTGTCACTTCAGCCTTCTGATCTGCGGCAGAGAGACTGTTAATCCAATTTGGCTGCTGATTTCCCCATACGAGCGTATGGAACTTGAACGGGAATCCATTGTTGTTAGCATAATTGTATGCCATATCTGCCTGACCCCAGTTCATCACGTTACGTGTACCTTCCACAGCATCCCACTTGGTGGAATTCTCTGGAGTAACCTGGTTCCAGTAAGGACTAAAATTAGAAGGAACCTGGCTAGCTATAATATTGCCCAAAAATTTGCTACCTTTCGCCAAACCAGCACTCACACTGCCCACCGCAACTGAAGCCGCGAGAACCCCTACCAATGCCAGTGAGCCGACTGTCTTAAACCACTTGGACTTAATCAAATGATTTTCCTCCTTTAAATTTATTTTTGTTAAGCGCTTACAAAAATCATTTTACTGGATAATTTTGGTTTTAAAAACCTGTCAAATTATAGTATTTTATTGAAAAAAAAATAGAACTTTGTGTTTTTGATGCTGTCTATAAGCCCACTCTAAATCGAACATGACTCTTACATTGGAGTTTACATTTACCACATGTTTATCTAGTATAAAATGATACATATCTTTACATACACTAGATAACAAGGGAGATTACAACATGCGCAAAATTTCAACAAAACGTTTCGCCGGATGGCCCTTATCATTCCTCTTATGTGCCTCCATTTTGTTCGCCCCTTTCGCTTCTACTCCAGCTCAGGCTGCTGAGGCAGACAAGGAAACCAAGATCACGTTGCTGGGTACATCGGATATTCATGGCCGATTTATGCCTTGGGACTATGCTCTGGACGGTCCAAACCCAACCGGCAGCATGACGCAGCTCTATACCATTGTAAAAAAAGTGCGTGCTGAGAATCCCAATACGATTCTGCTGGACGCAGGGGACATGATTCAGGATAACTCCGCTGAGTTATTCAATGATCAACCTCAATCTCCCATGATGGTTGCGATGAATGAAATGAAATATGACGCATGGGTTATGGGTAACCACGAGTTTAACTTTGGACTGGACGTACTGGAGAAGATCTCTTCCCAATTCAATGGACAGCCTCTCGTAGGTAACATTTTCAAAGAAAACGGCGACCGCTACATGCCTGCCTATACGATAATTGAGAAAGACGGAATCAAAGTAGGTGTCATTGGAATGAACACACCGATGATTACCGAATTTGAGAAAGGTACCGATCACCTGGACGGTATCATCGTCAAAGATCCTGTGGAAGAGACCAAGAAGGCCATTACCGAGCTGAAAGGCAAAGTGGATGTTATGGTTGGACTCATGCATATGGGATTGGATAACGAGAACGGAAATCCGGGAACCGGAGTCACAGATATCGCCAACGCCAACCCGGAGCTGGCTGCCATTTTTGCCGGACACATGCATACCTTGATTGAATCCCAAACGGTTAACGGTGTATTGATCTCCGAACCGAATAAATATGGCTCACATATTTCGCGAATCGACCTTACATTTGAAAAAGACGGCGACAAAGTTGTGCTGAAAAGCAAGGAAGCTCAAGCACTCGCCGTAAAAGCAGCCGACGGAACGTACGAAGTCTCCGATCCTGCGCTGGAAGAGACATTGCATCCATTCCACGAGTTCGCTCGTGCCGATGCTAACATTGAAGTGGCTGAACTGAAAGGAACGAACCTGGTGCCTGCCGATGAGATTAAGGGTATCCCTGCTGTGCAGATCCAGGAAACACCTTTGTCTGACTTTTTCACCGAAGTGATGTTGCATTACAGTGACGCCGATGTGGTCGCGCACCAGATTGATAACGACAAAGCCAAGCTGGATGTAGGCCCGATCAAGAAAAAGGATATTGCGTTCAACTACCAATATACCTTTGGTGAAGTAACTGTGTATGAAGTAACCGGACGCGATCTGATGGATTATATGGAGTGGTCTGCGGGATACTTCAACTCCACACGCCCAGGCGATGTGACCGTCAGCTTTGATCCGAAACGGCGTGCTTCCAAATACAGCACCGATGATTTCTTCGGCGGCGTAACGTATGAGATTGACCTGACCAAGCCATACGGCAGTCGGATTACGAATCTCAAGTACAGCAACGGTGAGGCCGTAAAAGAAGACGATACATTGAAGCTCGGTATGAATGCCTATCGGATGGAAGCGCTGATTGCCAAAGGCGGTGCCATGGAAGGGCGTAAGTTCAAGCAACTCTGGTCCTCGAAGGATGCCTCGGCGTTCGGTGAGATCCAAGGTACGATTCGCAACCTGTCCATCGCCTATCTGAAAGATGTTATGAAAGGTGTCTACGAACCGAAGATTCAGCACAACTGGAAAATCACCGGCGTAGACCTGACTGCACCAGAACGCGCAGATGTAGTGGAGTTGATTAACGATGGCATCATGTCTGTGCCAACAACGGAAGATGGCAAGTACACCAACATTGCCTCCATTAACATTTTGGATGCGGTGACGCAAGAAGAGATTGATGCACTTTCTGCCAAAGCAGGCGTGAATACATCAAAATTCGCAGGTGTGAAAACCAAGGGAGCATTCTATCAACAGTTGAACAAGGCTCGCAAAACGGCAACAGGTGGTGATGGTGGTACGACAACACCTAAACCTGAGAAACCGACAACACCAACTGTACCTAAACCAACACCGACTCCGGGCACGTCGAAACCTGACAAACCCTCAACTCCAAACACTGGTAAACCGGGTAGCGTCACCAAAGGTAAACAAGCCAAGGTTACAGCGGCTTACCTGAACGTACGCGCTGGCGCTTCATCCAAAGCCAAGGTCATTGCTGCGGTACCGAAAGGCACCCTGCTTGAGGTGATTAGCACAGACAAGTATGGCTGGGTAAAAGTGAAGCTTGATGGACGTGTAGCATTTGTATACGGAAAATATGTGAGCATTTTGAAATAGATATAATGGTTATGCACCACGCTTAACGAAAAAAAGGGCGATTCTCCCATGGAAATCATGGTCGGGATCGCCCTTTGCTATGTTAACGAATGGTTATACGTATTGCCGTTCCTCTACTGCTCTACGGGAATGAAGTTATTTAGCCTTTTGGCAGGTTCTTGATTTTATCTATAAAAGAGTCCAGTTGTATCCCATTCGTTTCTTCTGTGAAAACGCGTAATTCCTCCGATTCACCCTCATAGGCGGCAAGTACGTAGTCACCATCGACAATATAGTACGTGCCATAACGGGTGAACGAATATCCTCCCAGCTGTTCTCCGGTCGTCCCCTTTTTGACTACAGCGATAATCTTCATACCTGGTTTAAGTTCAGGCTCCACACCTGCGAAGTCAGCGTTGTAAAAGAGAAACGTATCCTTTTCTACATCCTCACCTGTTAAAACCTTATGCACCTTCACCTTGTAAGTAATGAATTCAGGCTTGTAGGGTACAAGACCAGCAGCCCGATCCTTTTCTGCAAAATCACCCTCAGGCGTGCCCGGGGCAACAGGCAAATCCACGCTAAAATTCGGAAGGCTACTCACAACCTCTGCTACAATAACGGAGTCCGCAAAATCCATGATCTCTCTGAAACTTACTTCTCTGATATTGATTAACACCGGGGTGTCAGTAGATAGCGGGTATTCCTTCCTCAATTCTTCCATCCGCTCTGGCGACAGCCTGTTTCCTGCGCCTTCATGTGAGTTGGAAAAAGGGGCCGAGCAACCGGCTAAACTAACCGTCAGTACAATGCTTATTAACCATCGCGTCTTACCCTCTCGTGCCACAATCCACCTCCCCTCATCTGACATACTAGATTCACACCTTCACTGGAGCACCTAATCCCGCCTTACATCCCAGTTTGCCAGCATGCCTCTCGCCATTTCCATCGTCGACTCTTCCCCTGTGGTTAGAGCAAATTTGGCAACCAGTGCCGGGTAAGCAGCCCATTGTTCCCGAATATGTTCAAACATCTGAGGCCATGTCCTTCCTCCTGCCTTCTCGTATCGCTTCAGCAGATCGCGTAGTCCATCATCTTGGAAAAGTCCATAAAGGATTACAAAATCCTTACCCGGATCAGCAATCTCCGCTTCCGTCCAGTCGATGAGTCCGGTTACCCGCTGTGTATCATCGACAATGATATGCGGTGGGTGCAGATCCCCGTGATTAAACGTTGAGTGCTTCGGCCAAAAGCTACCCACAGACAGCCACACCGTCCAGCGTTCCGCCAGTTGGTCCGGTACCATAAAATTCTTTTTAATCTCCTCTATATTTGCCGCAAACTCTTTGCGAGCTTCCATAGGCGTCTTGATCCGAACTCCGCCCTTGGCCGCCTCCTCAGGATCAATGTTGTGCAATGCGGCAAGTGTAGCAGCCAGTGAATCCAGGAACTCGTCAGACAAGGTCTCCTGCGGGAAACGCCACGCATATCCTGCGCCAGCAGGATCTACCACTGCAATCGGGTCGCCATCCAATAGTGGATAAGCGATAAGTTCGGGCGTGCAGATTCGCCAGTCCGGTACCTGTGCCGGAACACTCCCCCGGACAACGTCCAGTACTCTACGCTCATTCTCGGCACGCCCCCATACGTCTTCACGCCGCGGCTGACGCAGAACCCACTTTTGTCCACTTATATCAGTGGCGAAGGCTACCCGGAAGTCCATCCCGGACTCATTGATTTCCATTGATTCCTTGCGGATTTGAAGCCCATTTTGTTCAGCCAGCAACCATATATCCTGTGTGAAATCCACTTGTTCATTTGACTTTATCATATCCAAACCTCTCCTTTTCCTTGGAAAAATAAAAAACACAGACATTCATGCCTGTGCTTTCAATCTCGGAATAGGGTTATACCTATTTTTGCGCATCCTCATAGTGGTACATTAAAGAACCACTCTTATGCAAGAGTGTCCACTACAAATAACGGTATACGTGTAAACAGGCAAACTTCTCCCGATGATCTGCACACAGGCAGTGAAACAGCAAGCGCAAGCAAACGTTCCGCTACTATCTCAATCGAAAAAAATTTACCACACGTATCCCTCCGTTCAGTAAGTTAACTATATGCTAACATATTCCAATTTCTAGCACCAGACTGAATCGACTGACTTTCGTTTTTTTATTGATGTACAGGAACTTCGTCGCCTCAGGTAACGTCCATAGTTATAGATATTAAAAAGGATGAGAGGTGAGCACCCCGATGTCCATTGTACGAAGACTATCCTTATTACCAGTTATCTTGCTTCTGCTAACGCTCGGATGCGGAGAGCAATCCGAAGAAGAAGGGAAAGAGAAGCCACATGTGCGAGGAATGATTACGGATTTTGAGGAAAAAAGAGGTCAGGTACTCATCGAGAATAAAGAAGATGGAGGTGTTGAATCAGGACCGATTTGGATTTCGCTCAACACGGATGCCGAACTCATCATCGAAGGAGAGATTGTCAATGTCTCTTTGGATGAGACGCTAGTTGGTCGAAGAGCAGAAGTGTGGATCGGTAGATTTATCAAACAATCTTACCCTCCCCAAACCAAGGCTGTAAAAATGGTCATTCATTAATACACAGCAAATTCCACCGATACATTTCGTTTCACGTGGAACGTTATGATACACCTACGAACAGCAACGAACATTGCTCCCTCAAATCAGAAATCATGAAAACAATTTAATCACTTGATGCATTTACTCCGTTAGCCTGCCTGCATATAGAGTATAATGAAGAGGTATACGATAAATGTACGGTGCAATGCTTGTATGTAAGAATATTGCATTATTCAAGATTTCAAACGCTCCCGTGTACAAAATATAGACGAATAAAACTATTTCGCTCTATATTTTACTGATTTGAAGTCGCTTTAAGGATTTATGCAATATGCTCCTGTATTCAAAACTAACGCAAAAGAGGTAAACGATGAGCGAGCAACAATTTAAAGATTATGGACTTGGTGAAGAGATCGTAAAAGCACTGGATAGTCTGGGCTATGAGACACCAACCGAGGTTCAAACTAAAGTTATTCCGGTAGCACTGGAAAATCAGGATCTTGTGGTGAAATCACAGACGGGTAGCGGTAAAACAGCTGCCTACGGTATTCCGCTCTGCGAGCTGGTGGATTGGAATGAGAATAAGCCACAGGCTTTGATTCTTACCCCTACCCGGGAATTGGCTTTGCAGGTTAACGAAGATATTACGAATATCGGGCGCTTTAAGCGCATTAAAGCAACCGCACTATACGGACAGTCCCCTTTTCATATCCAAAAAGCCGAGTTGAAGCAAAGAACACATGTCGCTGTAGGTACGCCAGGTCGGGTACTGGATCATATCGAACGCGGCACGCTGCCACTCGAACGGATTGCATACCTTGTCATTGACGAGGCCGATGAGATGCTGAATATGGGCTTTATCGAGACGGTGCAAGCGATTATTCAGAAACTGCCGCAGGAGCGAGTAACGATGCTGTTCTCGGCTACCTTCCCTGAAGATGTAGCCAAGCTGTCACGCAAATACATGAACAACCCGGTAGAGATCGAGATCAAGGCAAGTGGACTGACAACTGCCACCATCGAACATGCTGTGATTCACGTGCCAGAGGTGAACAAAACCGCGCTGCTTCAGGACTTGTTCATTGTGGAAAATCCGGATAGCTGCATTGTGTTCTGCCGTACGCAGGAGAATGTGGATAAACTGTTCCGGGTCATGGCTGACCTTGACTACCCAGCAGATCGTATCCATGGTGGTATGGAGCAGGATGAGCGGATCGAAGTGATGAACGCATTCCGACGGGGACAATTCCGTTATCTGATCGCTACGGATGTAGCCGCACGTGGTATTGATATCACGAATATTACCCATGTCATCAACTACGATATTCCTTTGGAAAAAGAGGGATATGTTCACCGTACAGGCCGTACGGGTCGCGCAGGCAAAACAGGTAAAGCCATTACGTTGATTACACCGAAAGATGGCAGACGTCTGGCTGAGATTGAATCCTATATCGGATTCCAAATCCCTGTCGTGAAAGCACCTTCCGAAGATGCTGTAGATCGCCGCAGAGAAGATTTTGAGAAGCGATTGAAGATTGTGCCTGAACGCAAAAAGGACAAGCGTGAACAGTTGAACCAACAGATCATGAAGCTGAACTTCAACGGAGGCAAGAAGAAGAAACTTCGTGCCGTAGACTTTGTAGGTACCATCGCCAAGCTTGAAGGAGTTGCTGCAGACGATATCGGGATCATTACCATTCAAGACAATGTAACAGATGTGGAGATTCTGAATGGCAAAGGCCCACTCGTATTGGAGCTTATGCAGAATACAACGATCAAAAAGATGCAGCTCAAGGTTCGTAAAGGTCATAAATAGATTGGTGAATGTCGCAAAATAAATAGGAATTCAAACAGGGATAGTGGACTCTTTTCTAAGTCTGCCATCCCTGTTTTCTCTCTTTTCGATGTATGACTCTACTATTCTAGAACTCTCTTGCCGTTCAATTCACCTCTTCTTTTTCCGTACTGTACCGCCTTCCACCGCAAACCGAAATAGTGCATCTTCTGCACCACCGATATCATCCGTAACCTGAAACGTCGCTGCATCTCCCGACTTATATACACTCCCCGTCACAAAGCTGAACACCACACGGTCATCTTTGCCCCAATATTTATTCAGCATCACAAATGCACTGCCGTTCACGCCCTTAACCGTGCGGTTGCCATTGGCATTATACAGACTATTCTGATCCATTGCCCAGCTCTGGGGGTTGGCATCGAATAGATGTGTAAAGCTCGCACGATCGATATGTTTATTGGGTTTACCCCATAGATATACATGATCGGCATCCACTGCCCAGCTCCCAGAAGGTGTTATTAACTCAAATGTTGATGCATCTGCCCCCTTGATTATCTGAAGCATATCATCTGGATGACCAAAAGGCTGACTTGTCCGAGCAACCTCGGCACGATATACATGTTGCTGATCCTTAGAAAGTCCAAGATATTCCGTCCCGGCATAAGTTTCAAACTGCCGAGCGTCAGCTCCTTCCACACGGTAACCGTTGTAAAACACATGATTGTCATCACGACCGAAGGGTCCGCCTATTGGCTGGAAAGTATCTGGATCTGCTCCTTTTACAGTGCGCCACTGAAAATATACACGTTCCCGGTCCCGTGCAAACTGCTCATCCAACGGTTCAAAGGTAGACCTATGCACATCCCGAACGAGATTGTACACTTCCTTCGCTTCCCGATGAGCCGTACCGCCCCATTCTGTTTTATAAAAAATGGACGACGCAGTCTCAACCCAGTTCCCTGTAATCTGCGTAGCGCCCTCTGCACTATGGGCATAATGCGAATGCCACCAGCCAGGTACGTCCGGATGATGTTCACGGAACCATTCTCTCACCTCATCCTTTTCCCCATTCGCATAGCGAAGAGAACTGGACAGATGGAACAGATGATCCTCATCGGTACAATAATCGTGATGAGCAATTACAGCATTCGTATCAATATCCTCAAATAGATGAAAATGCGTGCTGCTCTTCACATATAAATAACGTTGGTCCTGAGCGAAGTAGGACGTATCCGGCAGCAGCCGAAAGCTGGGCGGATCCGAGTTAGGCACGGCCTGATCTTCCAGATAGACATAACGCGAGTCACAACAGTAATCTTCATCGATCACACGGAAAGCTTCCGTATCCCGGCTGAACAAACTCGCCTTGTTCTTACGAGCATTGAACCACCATATTCCCTGACGATCCCGAAGATAGGCGAAAGTCAGCCACCCCTTCGGATAAGTAGAGATGACCTCAAAATCCTGAGCGGTAATGCCACCCTTAATCGGAGTGCTGGTTCCATCTTCTTCATTTTGCAATATCACTTGAAGGTCTTCATCTACAATAAACTTGTCCATGAGGTTTCCCCCTCCAAATATGTTATAACAATTAACAATTTAGTCTATCTTCATTTTAACGTGTACACCTGATCCTCTCTACATCATCGTACATGACATTTAGGAACATTTCCTCCGCTCTCACCGCTCAACCCCGAAGAGATGAAGATTTGTTCAGTAATGGACGAATTGTTCACTTGAAAAAGAGTTTAGTCCAACTAGAATATAAATGAAAGCGTTATATTTCAGTTGCATATCTTCCGGGAGGTGTATGTCATGGGTAAAAGGAAAGCGGTTTGGTTTCTGGTCTTTGCACTCACGTTCACCCTGTTTGGACTTCATCCTGAACGAACAAGCGCAGCAAGTGTCACGATAACCAATGGCACCGATTGGCTCGACACCGCAGGCAATCCCATCCATGCGAACAGCGGCAACATTCTACAGGTAGGCTCGACGTATTATCTGTACGGTGAACATGCGGTGGGCGGCAGGTTTGACAGTGTGAACGTCTACACCTCCACGGATCTGAAGAACTGGACTTTCAGCAACGCCATCCTGACGAAAGATTCCGCAACCGAGCTGGCCTCCAGCAAGATCGAACGCCCCAAAGTTATCTATAATGCCTCCACCAACCAGTATGTACTCTGGGCACACTATGAGAACGGTACCGACTACAACCTCGGGCGTGTAGCGGTTGCAACAAGCAATACCCCGAATGGCAAATTCACCTATGAGGGCAGCTTCCGCCCACTCAATTATGAATCCCGTGACATGACCGTCTTTGTTGATACAGATGGCACAGGTTATCTGGTTACTGCCTCACGCAAAAATGGCGGTGCTAATGATACGATGGCTATTTTCAAAATGAATGCAAGTTACACCGGAATACAATCCTTCGAGGGTTGGCTGTTCGAGAATGCCTACCGTGAAGCACCTGCCGTTGTGAAAAAAGGCAACCGTTACTACCTCTTCACCTCCCAAGCCGCTGGCTGGTATCCGAATCAGGGTGCTTATGCTACAGCAACTTCCATGGCGGGCCCGTGGACTGCACTTACACCATATGGCAATCCATCTGCCTTCGGTTCGCAGATCCATGATATTGCCACGATTACAGGCAGCAACACCACATCCTACATCTACATGGGGGATCGCTGGAATCCGATGAACCTCGGAGAACACAAACATATCTGGCTGCCGCTAACCTTAAATGATTCGAACGGAACAGCATCACTGGAGTGGTATACAACGTGGAATATCGATGCAGTAACGGGGACCGTAACACCGCCTGCTCTCGTCAATCATGCCCAAGGCAAAACAGCTACTGCCATCTCCACAGCCTCCGGCTCGTCCGCATCCAACGTCAATGATGGCAACTACCAGACTTCATGGGTGGCTTCCTCCAATAGTTGGCCCGCCTGGTGGCAGGTGGACTTCGGCGCACCGAAGACGATCACGGAGATTGACACGTCCTGGTTTATGTATAAAGGTTCCGAGGGGTACTACAAATATAAAATCGAAATTAGCAACGATGGTGTCAATTACTCCACCTTGGATCGCACCAACAATCTGACCTATGGTTTCACCACGGATGCTGTGCATTTCACAGCCCGTTATGTACGGATCAATATGGTGAACGCCGTCTTGTGGAATAATCCGGGGAACTGGTACACCCCAACCCTGCACGAGGTCAAAATGTTGGGCCCTGCAACACCTGAAGCCACAGGTTACAGCCGGTTCAGTTCACACAATTATCCGGATCGATACATCCGTCATGCCAATTACACCGCTCGCGTGGATGCCAATGTCTCTCCTGCCCTGGACTCACAGTTCCGCGTCGTACCGGGTCTTGCCAGCTCTACAGGAATATCACTGGAGTCCATTAACTTCCCAGGCTACTTTCTGAAGCGTAATGCCAGCAACAAAATTGTACTTGAAGCTTACGCCGACACCGCTGCCTACAAAGGAGATGCTACGTTCCTGAGCAGCCCTGGTTGGGCTGACAGCACCAAAGTATCCCTTCAATCGTACAGTCAGCCCGGATATTACATCCGGCATTATGACTACGTGTTACAGCTCGATGCGATCAACGCATCCAGCAGCTCAACGGTGAAGAGTGACGCTACGTTTGGGCGAACCAATTTCTAATTGGGTGTCATCTGCGTCATAGATTATGTTATAGTCATCGGGAAGTGATTTGGAGGAGATAATAATGATGATCAAAATTACAACTGGACCAACTCTCGAAGGATAGCGCCTGCGGGTCCAATAACTGCGTGTTTCCTTCAACAATGAAGGCGTGAAAGCTATGTCAACTTATCAAGTCGTACCTATGATCTATGATTCCAAGGAACAGATTGATGCTATTATTTTGCTCGAAAAACAATGTAAACAGCTTGATTCCGTTCATCTAAAGGCGGACCTTGACCATATTAGCAAAAAAGACGGAGACCATGCGCTCCTCTGTTATCGTGAAAGTGAATTGGTAGGACTCCTCAGTTGGTATCCATCCGACGGTGTAACCGGGAATATTAATGCCATCGTACACCCAGATTTTCGTCGCCAAGGTGTGTTCCGTAGCCTACTGGACCGAGCCATCTTAGACATGAAACCACAGGGAATCAACCAACTCAGTTATCGCGTTCCTCAGGACTTATCTTCAGGTCTTCTTACTGCCCAATCCCTTGGAGCCATGTATGATCGTGCGGAGTACTCGATGCAACTTGTGAATGAGGTCCTTTCGGTTGTGGAGCCGCCTGAACTAACGTTGTCCGTGGCAGAAGCCGAGGATATGGAGTTTATGGTCACTTGCTCATCCCAAGCCTTTGGAGATTCGGAGGACTGGACACGCGAGTACTTTATGCAAACAAATGAACCCAGCCGAGTCACCTATATTGCATGGCAGAATCAACTGCCTGTTGGGCTGGTACGGGTCAACTCCATTAATGCAACAACCGCATTTATTCATAACTTCTGCATCTTGCCTGCTTATCAGGGACGGAAAATAGGACGCACCGTGCTTCATATTCTGGTGAATCTCCTAAGGCAACAACACTATGCAGATATTCGCCTATCCGTTGTTACTGAGAACGAACGTGCTTTGAACTTATACCGCAGTGTTGGTTTTGAAGTGAATTCTGAGTATCACTATTTCAGCGGTCTTTTGTAAAAGACAATGGAGAGAGAGCGTTTTTTGCAAAGGGAGACGTTCTCTCTCTTTTACGTGATACAGATCCGTACATTTACATTCAGAGATGATTGGAGAATTGGAAAATCAATTTATAGCCATCGAACGTTTGCCCATATATTTCCCGATAGTGACCTCCGGTATAATTAGCCACTGTTTTCCGCCAGAAAGATTGGCCAATCTTATTGTTCTCCGATGGATTGGTGAACAACTCCCAACTTCCTCTAAACATTCCGAAGATTGTCGACGCTGCGTGTTCAGCAACGCCTGCACCTCGAAACGGCCGCATCAGAAAGAATTCATGTACGAAGAAGTCTATTCCTTGTGAGCAATGAGGCGGCGTGGATACGAATGCAAACCCAGCTGGAATGCCATCTACAATCACCAGAAACGGATAAAGACACTCCGGTTTTTCCCACCATATGTTCTGCACATCATACTGATCCTGTAACGTTTTATAATCAGGACTTGTTTCGAAAATGCCGTGTTCATTCGGGGTATGCGCTCCACCCAGACCGTAATGTCCGGATAGATCATGAAGGTATAACGGGTACATATTTTTAATCACATACGCCTCGTCCTTATTCGTTAATTTCACTTCTATATTCATATTCACCAACCCTGTCAGATCATTTGAAAACGTATTTCAAAAACTCCCTCACGCATCCTTGCACCGTCAAATGAATTGTACGCAATATGACCAACCCCGAATATATAAAGAATCCTTCATAACCATTCTTTATTCTTCTTTACAGGAAAAAAGCCACATTCGATGGCTCGAACGTAGCTTCTATAGTTTCATCCCTTTTTGCAATATACAATTTTCTTGATGCTATCCACAGATAAACAGTATTGATCTGCAAGCTGATCAATGGTTGTTCCCGCAGCAAAAAGCTGGCGAATTTCAACGTTCCGTTCCTGAATAATCCTTCGGCCGCCCGAGTTCTCGCCCCACTTCTTATGGGCTTCCTTGGGTCGCGGAATATAGATCAAGCCTCCAGGGATATGACGCTGTATTTCTCGGAGCAATTCTTCCGGGAAGATGGTATCGGCATTAATGTATTTCACGTTACTCCACTCCTTAAAAGTTAAAAATTTTAAGGCAGCAGAGTCGTACAATGAACGTATTGGATATGCACTACAATGGTATGGCGGAAAAGAATTTCAAGCTCTATGCAAACAACCGCCGTTGTTCATCGCATGGACTCTGCATAGAGCGGATCGTGAAACTTCTTATGAATCGAATCATGGTAGCCCCCCATTCATATTCGTGCTGAAGAACCTTCAACTATCCATACCATAATAAGGTATATTTTCCTTATTGGCAAAATCTACACGTCAAATTGGTAATAAACTCCTGTTAATTCTTCCGAAACGCTCCATAGCTTGTTTGAAATATCAGCATTATATAATTTTTCGATAATCTTAGCGGTCTTGGGATAGCCCTTAGTACCACCAATACCGCCAGGAGCAATATACTCCCCTCCCGTAATCGTTGGATCTGTTGCAGCGTACAAGGTAGGTAATGCCCCCATGTGTGCAGGTTGACTAATGATTTTCAGAAGACTCCGCATAAATATATTCGCCTGTTTCCCCGAACCGAAGGAGAACAGATTGGTATTCGAAATTCCTGGATGAGCGGCGATACTCATAGAATCCATATGGGCGGAATTAAACTTATTCTGCAATTCTCTTGCAAACATCAGATTGGCCAGCTTGCTTTGACTGTAGAACTTCATGGGAGCATATCCTTTGGAGCCATCCAAATTATTAAAATCAATTGCACCATTACCAGCTGCCAAACTGCTTAGAGTAACCACTCTCGATTCCGGAGTAGAAATCAATCGAGGCAATAGCAGGCCCGTAAGCGCAAAATGGCCTAGATGATTACTACCAAATTGCAACTCAAAGCCATCCTTCGTCAACTGGAATGGAGGATTCATAATGCCTGCATTATTAACGAGAATGGACAAGGAATCGTATTGCTCAAGAAAAGCGGCTGCGAACTTACGGATACTGGCTAAATCACTAAGGTCAAGGTGCATAACGACGACCTCTCCCGCTACATGTACAGACGACTTTATTTGATTAGCTGCCTTTTCACCTTTTTCCACATTACGAACGGCAAGGATAACTTTCGCGCCTTTTTCAGCTAACGCTAATGCTGTTTCATACCCTAACCCACCGTTCGAACCTGTCACAATCACTACTTTATTGGATACAGTCGGGATGGTATCTTTAGTCCAAACTTTGCTCATTTCTCTACACACCTCTCTTATCTTTTCCTTGATACCCAAATATCCAGCGTTTATAGCTTTTATTCCCTACCATACTGGCTGACACTCCGTTCCAGTAACTCTTTTACCTGCTGCTTGAACTCAGGTGGCGAGATCACCTTCACTTCTGGACCATAGGAGAGTAATTTTCGCGCTGTAAAAGAGAACTCCTCAGGCGGAACAGGTCCCCGCCATTCGTTGCCTTGAACCGACTTGAACAACACATCTGACGCGGCCATCCTTGCTCCAAATTCCGTGAAATGCAGTACCACCTCTACACTTGCTCTGTCTTCTTTGTTATCTAGCCATGCCTTCAGACTCGGAACAGATTCATCCACCATTTCCATAACAGCCAACTGCTGCATGCGATCCACCCGATACAACAGAACACGATCCTTATTCCGGGCTGGCATGTACCAATGTCCCTGCTCATAGTAGATACCATAGGGGAAGACCTGGACTTTTTTATGACCACTACGGGCATAATACATAAACTCAATTGCTCTCTTTTCTACCGCTGCACGCAATATTTCGGTTGTTAAAGGCTCTGCATGCTCACCGGGATGCTGAACAAAGGTGATATGCTCTCTCATCCGCATAATGAGATCCTGTACATCCTCAGGCAAAGTAGAAAAATACTGTTCAGCCAGATGTTTACGCATCGATCCATACGGAAAATCCGGGACTTGCTGGAGATATTCCAGCATCATAAATAGTCCTAATGCCTCCTGTTGTGTCAGTTGAAGAGGTGGCAAAATCCGATTGGGCAGCACCCGATATCCCCCGTTCACGCCAACTTCGGTGTACAAAGGAAAACCCAGTGCCTGCAATGCATCCAGATCTCGCTGAATTGTACGTACCGATACGTCAAATCGTTCTGCCAGTTCCCGGGCTGTAAACTTCTGTCTGGAATCCATCAGGCGCATGATAGCCAGTTTTCGATGATTCATATATTCAACATCCTAACTACGTCAACTTTTGTCATAGTTTAAGTGTATCATACATTTTAGAAGGGAGCGATGAACATGTCTAATAACAAAACAATTTTGTACATTGCTATGAGTTTGGATGGATATATTGCAAGACTGGACGGTTCGGTAGATTGGTTATTTGATGTGGAGGGTGACGGAGGAGATAACGGGTATGCCGCCTTCTATCAGACGATCGGTAGCCTTGTTATGGGACGTCATACGTATGAAGAGGTGCTCACACTGTCTGAAGAATTCCCCTATGCGGATCGGCCAACATATGTGCTTTCTCGATCGGAACAGCCACCCGCTCCGCATGTACAGTTTACAACCGAGACGGTAGATACGCTCATTCCCCGGTTAAAGCAGGATTCTGATGGAGATGTGTGGATTGTGGGTGGCGGAATACTGGTTCAAGCTGTGTTAGCAAAAAAATTGCTGGATGAGATTGAGGTTGCCATCATTCCCAAAATCCTTGGTGAAGGCATCCCTTTATTCCCGGCAGGCACAGTGCCAAGTCAATTCAAGATGGTCCGAACTCAGAGACTCGGACAGATCATCTCGATTCGTTATGAGGTACAGAACAGCGATGCAGCGGACACACCCTCAATTGTCTAGATAAGAAGAAAAGAAAAAGACCATTCTTATGATGAAGGAACCCCATTAAGCGAGACACATCTAACCATTGGGGTACAATTCATGAAAGAGTGGTCTTTTCATTCCCATGTTTCAAGCTATCCTAACATGCCTCGTACATATTCCGCTAATACCTCTGCCGTCCTGCGGTGAGATAACTCGCCTGGATGGGTGCGCGCCCCTACCGTCTCTTCGGTTGTATCAGGAAGCTGAATGATTGAGACCTTGCGGTCTCCTGTTCCCTTTGTATATGCATTAACCCCACGGTAAATAGCAGGCATCATGGGAAAACCAAGCATGCCATAAGCCCATACGAGATGTGCCGCCGGATTGTTTTTCCGAAGCTTGAACAGGAACTGTTCTACCGCTTTCTCAAAAGCAGCCAGATCCTCTTCATGATACGTACCATCTTCGTTCAGCCGCTGCTTGTACACCTTGCCGGTGTCAGGGTCTTTCCACTCAGGTGACTGAAACGCACCTCCATCATTGCTACCCAAGTTCACAACCACCACATCCGGCTGCCACGAACCAAAATCATGCGGATCTCCTGCACCTAACGCTTCATTACGTTCACCAGTAAGCAGGCCACAGACCTGTTCGTAAACATCGGGGATGTTCCCCTTCGGATTGTTATCCCAGCTTGTCAACACACCCCAGCCACTTTGCGAGATAACCCGATATTCTGCATTCAATGCCTCTGCTGTCATAAACGTATAGTTATGTATGGCACTAAACCACATCGGAATCCAATCTTCCTCCGCTTTAGCCCCAATCGCACCTTCGCCAGATGTAATACTGTCACCGATAAACTCGATCTTGTACGGTTTTTCTTGCACAGGCAGGAACGCTCCATCGGATTTCACCGCATGAATCTGCAAGGAACACCCCGGATCACCGCTCATCGCTTGAACATCCTTAATGATCCGAACATTCTTCACCACATTCGCGTTCATGCCCCGGAATACACAGATCCAGTACCTTCCCGCCGTTAACATCTGTCTGCTCACCGGAACACCGTTGATCAGAATATTGATCCATGACTCATACATGTCATACTGCGACTCCACCTCAACCCATAGTTCGGAGCCCTGTACATTGAGTTCGACTGCACTCCCGGTCCAAAATAACGTCAACGGCGACAACTCTCCAGTTGTTCTGCCATGCACTTTAAGATTTCCGATCTCAGGCAGAGCATATACCTTTAAATTCTCATTAGATATCACGGTGCAAACCTCCTACGTTTGGCTCAGATTATAAGCAGGCTCTCTACATGCTTCGGATATGCGCTTAACTGATATTATGCAACTTTTGAAGCGCTTCCTCTTTGTTTTTCAAAAAGAAAACATGCTTGCCATTGTTGCACTCATAGATGAAATCTCTCAGGCTCTTGCTGTTATGTCCTTCGAAATCTCCCACAATAGCAAGCTTAACATGATAGTTCACGTATTTCTGCAAAATCTCGCAGTTCTATAATAAAAAGCAATCATTATAGACTGTATTTCCGTATGATATAATGGATTTAATTCCTAAAACCAAACTAAATCTCATGACTTGCGAAGAAAAGAGGAGTCTATGGACACAAAATGGCTAGAATGGGCAAAACAGATCCAAGCTATCTCACAAACAGGTTTAACCTATGCCAAGGATCTTTATGATATCGAGCGTTATGAGGAATTGAGACGCATTAGTGTTGATATCCTAAGCAACTATACTTCTGTTAACAAAGAGAAAATATCACTGACATTTGCAAGTGATTCTGGTTACGCAACGCCTAAAGTCGATATTCGCGGTGTTGTTTTCAGGGAAAACAAAGTGCTTTTGGTTCGAGAGAACATAGATGGGGCATGGGCATTACCCGGGGGATGGAGTGACATCGGCCTCTCACCATCAGAAGTAGCCGTAAAAGAAATTAAAGAAGAATCCGGTTTTGATGTTGCGCCGATGCGGTTGTTAGCCGTATTGGACAAAAAATTCCATGGACACCCACCTGAGCCTTATCACGTATATAAAATGTTTATCCGCTGTGACATTGTGGGAGGGCATGCGGAAACAGGCGTAGAAACCAGCGCAGTTGATTTTTTTGCTATCGATGCTTTACCTGAACTATCATTGGAACGAAATACGCTGGAACAAATTAAAATCATGTTCGAATTCCTCGAACAACCAGATAAAGAAGTCATTCTGGATTAAAATAATAACCCCTTCGGCTTCCCGTTCCTACGTCCATCAATTCCTGATGTCTATAGTACAGGGTCTGCCATAAGGGGTTATCTCTTCAAAAGACTATAAAACCTTGCCCAGAAACGCCTTGGTCCGCTCATGTTGGGTATTCTGAAAAAGCTCGGCAGGCGTGCCTTCTTCTACAATATATCCGCCATCCATAAAGATTACCCGATCTGCAACCTCACGTGCGAAGCCCATCTCATGCGTAACAACAATCATCGTAATCCCCTCGTGAGCGAGGTCTTTCATCACTTGCAGTACTTCGCCAACCATCTCCGGGTCCAGTGCAGATGTAGGTTCATCGAACAGCATCACACTTGGGTTCATGGCGAGTGCACGTGCGATGGCCACACGCTGTTGTTGTCCACCAGACAACTGCTCGGGGTAAGCATCCCTCTTCTGAGATAGTCCGACCTTGCTGAGCAGTTCCATTGATTTTTTCTCATTCTCTGCCTTATTCAGTTTCTTGATATGCTTCGGCGCGAGCATGATATTCTCCAGCACGCTCAGATGTGGGAAGAGGTTGAACTGTTGAAACACCATGCCCACATTGGTTCGCAACTGATCGATATCCGTCTTGGGTGAAGTGACCTCAATGCCACCAATTGTTACCTTGCCAGACGTCACACCCTCCAGCAGATTGAGACAGCGTAAGAACGTACTTTTACCAGACCCGGAAGGCCCGATGACGCATACGACTTCTTTCTCGTGAATTGTTGTGGAGATATCCTTCAATACCTCATTGGCACCAAACTGCTTTTTCAGGTTCTGTACTGTGATCATCGGATCGCATACCTCCTCTCAATGAACCGGGAAGCCCGGGACAATAACACAATAATGATCAGATAGAATATGCCCACCACACCCCAGATTTCGAATGCCCGGAAGTTGGAGGAAATAATAATCTCCCCGCTCTGCGTTAATTCTGCGATACCGATCGCCGACAACAGCGATGTATCCTTAATCGTAATAATGAACTGGTTCACAAAGGTAGGGATCATGCGCCGGGTAGCTTGAGGCAACACGACCAGTCGCATTGTCTGGAAACGAGTTAAGCCCAGGGATCGCGCCGCCTCATGCTGCCCGTTACTAATCGAATTGATACCTGCCCGGAAAATCTCCGAGATGTAGGCTCCGGCATTCAGACTGATCGCAATAATACCCGCGGTCATCGCCGGAATGCGCATATCCAGGAACACCGGCAGCCCGAAGTAGATGAAATATACTTGCACCAGAAGGGGTGTACCACGGATGATATCCACGTAAAGTGTAGCTGCCAACCGCAACAATCGATTCAAAGAAGTACTCATCAGACCTGAGATCAATCCAATTACCATCGCAATGATGAGCGAGATCACGACCAGTTTTAACGTAACAACTGTACCCTCTAACAGAAGAGGCAGTGCGTCTATGATGACTTGCAAGGAGGAGTCCATCCGTACCACATTCCCTTCTATTTAGCCGCTGTTCCCAGGTACTTGCCAACAATCTCGTCGTACTTTCCGTTTTCCTGCAATTTCTTCAATCCTTCATTAATCTTCTTCTGCAATTCCGTGTCACCTTTGGCCACAGCAATACCGTAGAAGTCACCGTTCAATCGATCTCCAACGATTTTGAGCTTGGCGTTCGGGTCGATGGCAATCTTATAGGAGATGACCGGAAAATCCTCCAGCGTAGCATCTGCATTTTTGTTCGCAACTTCCTGATACATTGATGGGCTGTCATCAAAATATTTCACGGTTGCCCCATAGGTCTTTGCATATTCATCTGCAAGATTGGCACCTGAAGTTCCTTTTTTAATCGCAATAATCTTTCCTTTTAAACCTTCAGGACTTTGGATGTCCGTGTTATCTTCATGTACGATTAAGGACAGACCGGCCTGATAATACGGGTCCGAGAAGTCCACCACTTTTTTACGTTCGTCCGTAATGCTAATGCCTGCAATGGCTCCGTCCAGCTGGTTCGCCGTAATGGCCGGAATAATGCCTTTGAAATCCATCGGTTTGATCTCTACTTCAAAGCCCTCTTCTTCCGCAATCGCGTTCATGAGGTCAATATCGATCCCTACATATTTGCCGTCCTTCTGGAACTCAAAAGGGGGATACGTTGCATCGGTACCAAATGTGTATTTCTCAACAGCTGAACCACTTGCCGACTGGGCACTATTCTCTTCACCCGATTTCGCTGCACCGCAGGCACTAAGTGTTAGAGCAAGAACGGACGCCATTACAATAGATGCTACCTTTTTCATAGAAAAACCCCTTTTCCGAATTAGATTGGGATCGACCGAATCGACCATTTGTATTTATACACGTATTGTAGTTCGCTCCCTACGCCAACTTACATGATCCTACACAAAATAATTACAACTCATGAAAATTAAATTAACATGTAATGTTTTTTAATAGATAAACGCGCACAAATCACTAATAAAAGATCCTATTTTAATTATTTGTGTAAGGTTATATGACAATTAAGAAGGTGATAAACAAAAAAAGCCGAGAATCCGTGAAGGTGTTACCTTCGGGAATCCGGCTTTTGGATAAGAGAAAGAATATCTCAGTTACTATTTAGTTATTTAGTTGTTCAATTATTCATCTTTTCAATCGTCTCCATATAGAACACATGCAGGAATTTTTTGATATTAACCTTGCCTTTGTCGCCTGCCTGATCTTCTTCCATGGCTCTCATCTTCATTCGAACATCCTGGAAGTCGAAGTAGAGGGGAGCATAGTGCTCAAACTTGTGGTTGCTATAATCGGTAAGTCCAATCGAGGCCATGTTCGTCAGTGCGGCAATCACCGTTCTGCGAATACGTTGTTCCATCGCCTTACTCTCTTTCTCCACGTCCTTGGGCGTAGACTTGTATGTCTGGGCCACTGCTTCGTATGACTCCTTCAGCGGAGGCCACTCCCCGGCACGCTTCTGATCAATTGCATACTCCATAAGGGCCACAATATCCTTGCTACCACTTTCTCCGATGATCCCCAGATCCATTAGAATACTTCTCGCCGCGTCTCGCACCGTACGACCTTGGGCAGGGGCCGGCACTTCCACCAGATTCAATCGGGCCATCGACTGCTTAATCTCCAGCACGTAACGTTCGTACTTCCACTGTTCATTCACTTTGCTGAGCACATGCTCCACTTCGACCCGGTTAATCGGTTTATGAATGAAGAATTCAATTCCGTTCTGGTAGGCCGCCCCTACCATCTCCTTGTTTTCCACCTGAGAGATCATGATAAATTTCCCGGTATACCCGCTGTGCTTCAGTTTCGCAACCGTCTCAATTCCGTCCTGATCGGGCATCAGCAGATCAATCAGCACCACATCTGGACGCAGATCCATGATCATCCGCGCTCCTTCTATGCCCCCCTCTGCCATGCCCGCAAGCTCGCCGATTCCACAGGATTCAATGATATCATGCAGCATGCTCCGGCTGACCACATCATCATCCACGATCATGATAGAAAGTGTCATCGACATCGCCCCCCTTGATTAGATTCATTTTGGGAATAGCTATAGCAAATGTAGTCCCTTTCCCTTCCGGAAGTCCCGAGTCTACTTTAATGTGTCCCTCCAATGACTGAACGATATCACGTACATGAGACAGGCCAATGCCTGTTGCAGCAATGCCGACTTCATTGAACTTCGTTGTATAGCCCGGTTCGAAAATGACATCCCGTTTGGCTTCAGGTATGCCTTTCCCCGTATCCATCACGACCAAATGCACGTCATCTTCCTGTTCATACACACGAATTCGGACCATCCCATCATGCTCAATCGCTTCTACCGCATTGGCAATCAGGTTATTCATTACCGTTAGCAGAGGAATATAATAAGGAGACTCGCAATCATACTGTTGCTCGATGTCGATCTCCACCTGCTTATGCAACATCTCGCTATATTTTCGGTTTGCTTTGCTCGCAAAGTTCAGCACTTCGGACAAGCTCATGTTGACCGCTTTTTCGTTATCATATAATTTCAGCAGACCCGCAAGAATCCGTTGTGAATCCTTCTTCACTTCATGAATCTGTTGAGCGATGCCCAGCGTGCGCTGACTGTATTGGTTCATCTCATGCTCCCGGAGATCCCGATATAGATCATAGCTGTCTGCCGTAATGCCTTCGATCGTATTCATCGCTTTTTTCAAGTAAAATACCTCACCATACAGACCTGAGTTTACACTCAGCATCTGCTCCATCCGTTTCTCCTGCTCTGCATGCAAAAGCCGCATCTGCCTCACCGCAAAACTGTTGTAGAGCCCAATCACAAAATAACTTCGCAGACCGCCCACCACAAGCAGATACAACCATTCCTTCATATAAAAAATATTGGTCCCACTTAACATGCCGCGAAGCAGCAGCTCAACCAGATTAGAGGAAAAGTCGATACAGGTAATCAGCCCGCCGAGCAGAAGAGGCTGCATTTCATGGAATCGATGCTTGAACTTGCTAAGCCCATAGGCAAAGACCACATAATACACGCCTGCCCCCAGGTTGTCCCGCATGCTCTCTAGTATGGAGACGGTCTGTACATGATTGATGAGATCTGCCGACTGAAACAGGAAACTTGCGATGCCTGTCAGGATTCCTGTCTTCACATAAGATAGGTGCGGCATGATCATCAGCAGAAATAAAAGGATGCTAACCCCCAGCCCGATTCGGAAGTAATCTTCCCGGAACGGATTTATCTTGAATTGCGCCCCTACCGCTGTAGCAAAGGCAATGGCCGTCATCTGCACATTCTCATTTTTGACCCAATTGCGCATCGATCTCTTCACCCACTATAACAACGTTTAGCGCCCAATGACGGAATCCGCGCTTCTAATGTTAAATATACTAACATATGAAAGATGCATTAGAAATAATTAAAATTAGGGAATGAACATGGAGCAACACAAAAAGGCCCGAAGTCTTCACTTCTGCGGCCTTTTCTTTATACCTCATCCGGAATATCAAATGATACCATCGTACCCTCGCCCGGCTCACTTACGATCGATAAACCTTGACCATACCGTTGCAACAATCTGCGGTTCGTATTCACAATGCCTATTCCGCCTTTTCCACCTGGCGTAGCATGCAGCAGCTCTGCAACCTTCTCCGGTTCCATGCCTTTACCATTATCCTTCACCTCAATACGGGTATAACCTTCATGTCGAGTAATGGACAGGCAGACTGTCCCACCCACATTTCGGCTTAATAACCCGTGTCTTACGGCATTTTCGATCAAGGGCTGAATCGATAGCGGCGGGAGAAGTAACGGAAGATCCGGCTCTACGTTTAATACCACCGACAATCGATCTTCAAATCGTGTTTTTTCAATAAAAAAATAGGCTTCCACGAGTTCCAGCTCGTATGATAATTTCACCAGTTCCCCTGTATTGAGATAATTGAAGCTGATCCGTAAATAGGATGAAAAAGCTTCACCAAGCTTCCGCATATGCTCTGTATCAATATCACTTAGGACCATAAGTGAATTCAGCGTATTGAACAGGAAATGGGGCTGGATCTGAGCCTGCAAATAAGCGGCCTCCATGCGTAAGCGCTCCTGGATAGACTGATTTAACATGGTTAATGCACGTATCCGATATTTTAGCTCCAACGCATCTACAGGCTTCGTGACATAATCATTGGCCCCCGATGCAAAACCGGTATATATATCCGGCGGCTGGCTTCGTGCAGTTAACAATAACACCGGAAGCTCTGACATGGAGAATTGCTCCCGCACCTTCTGGGTTAATTCATATCCGGACATATTAGGCATCATCACATCCGTAATGAGCAGATCCCACTGGCGTGTACCCAGCAGTTCCATCGCTTCCTGGCCCGACCGGGCCGTCGTTATGGTGTAGGGTTCATTCGAAAGAATGCTGACCAGCACATCCAGATTCACCGGATCATCATCTACAGCCAGAATGGTGGCTTTCCCCTCTTTTAACAACGGTTCCATCTCTGCTGTCGCCATGGCTTCCGCGTCCCCCATACCTGGGCGGGGTAACAGGAATCCACTAGGTGCATCTTGCATCATCTCTGCGGCCTGTTCCCATATCAGGGGAAGTGGTGACTGTGCCTGATGGGTGGTTTCATTCGCGAGCGGCAGGTTAAAGCTGAATACCGAGCCCTTTCCGAATTCCGAGTGAACCGTTAGTGCCCCGCCGTGCAATTCTACGAGCTCTTTGCAAATGTTCAGTCCAAGCCCGATGCCTTGTCCATCGCTTATTCCATATGACCCTTGTTCATACGGAAGGAAAATACGCATCCGCGTGTCCTCATCCATGCCAATGCCGGTATCCGTCACATGAATCAGAGCATGTCCGTCACGAATTTCGGCACTCACGGATATCGTTCCTTCCTCTGTATGTTTAAGCGCGTTATGCAGCAGATTATACAAAATCTGAACGAGCCTTTCTTCATCAGCCATGACCAGCGGGAACGATTCCGGAATCTTCATATGAAGGTGGACCGGTTTGCGTTCTGCCATGAATTGCAGCATGGCGATAATGCCAGGCACAACCGACTGTATGGAAAGAGGAGCCTGACGTAATACAATACGATGTTCCTTCAACCGGACTACATCCAGTAGATCACCAAGGAGATGGGACATCCGTCGACCGATCGTAATCAGCAGCTCCATATCCCCCAGGCTCCGTTCATCCAACCTGCTCTTCTCTCGGGTGACCACGTTGTGAGCGATGTTAATGATCCCATGCAGCGGGGTCCGCAGTTCATGTGATGTATTCGCCAAGAACTGATCTTTAATTTTGTCACCCTTCTGCAGTTCTGTATTCAGCTTCATGTTCTCTTTGGCATTCCTGAAGTATTTCTTGAACCAATAGGCGGAGAATCCGGTAATGGCAAAGATGATGTCAATGGGATAATAGACTGTTGTCACATCTTTGGCTGTCTCGGCCACACTCCATAACAAGTTGGATGTAATGCCTCCTGCAGTAAGTAGCAGAAAAACAATATCCCGGTCCGCCTGTTTCCTGAAGATCATCGTTCCGACGATATATAGAAACCAGATCAGGGATACAAGAAAGAATAGGTTAATGACGTTGTAATGGATCATTGCATATGTAATATGAATGGGCACCACCACAATCACGGCCGTATAGATCAAGGTAATAACAACATGCCAATGTAGCCATGCCTTTCGTACATGAACCATCGTTAATCTCTGGAATAACAGAAGGATACAAGCATTTTGCAGCAACAATGAGATCAATCGAATTTTAATGCCCCAGGTATAATTTAATGGAAGCCATAACATCAATATATTGTCATGACCCATCGTAACTGTGATGCCAACAGATAAAGTTAATACGGCTCCAACCAGCAAGGAACGTTCCTGTCGATTAAATGCATAAAGAATACAGGCATACATGCCGTGGAGGAGCAGAACCAGAAAAGTGAGCATCTGAAAACCAATGGAATACCAACGTGAAAAATCAACGGCGGCCTGTGAACCGAAGCGAACAGGTTTGCTAATTCCGCCCATATAAGGGCTGTCGTAATTGGCTACGCGTATCAACAACTCAATGGATGTTGTTCCTTCCTGATCATAAGTCGCTGTATACGAAGTACTTCGGGGTATATATGTACTGCTATCCACTGAGACCTCACCCATGCCCCCGTCCGCGTCTCCATTCAGCTCGATCTCGGAGGAACTTCGTATCCCTTTGAGCCAAAAGGTAACAGGAATCTGAAGTGGATCTGTCAAAATGCGCAATCGATATGTTCCGTAACCGTACGAACTCTCTTGTTCCTGATTCTGTGCACTCCCCCAGTCTCCTGGGACCTGAACACTCTTCGCACCGCCATTCCTCTTCGCAATATCTTGTTGGGTCAGCAATTCTTCCGGGTATAGTTCCCATTCCCCATTCAAGTACATGACAGGGGATTGATCCAGATCCACGCCCCTTAAATCCAGCACCCCGTTAACGGCGCGAGGCTCATCTACTGTGTGGAATAGTTCAGACCATACCGAGCGCATGCCAATTAACACTCCAAAAATAATTATCATGATGATCAAATACTTGTAACGGTCCATACGTTTTGTTTGAAGTAATTTCATTAATTATTTTTTCATGACTTTGGTTAAACCGAGCTTCCAGTCCTGATACCATTCGGTAATATCCTCACTGATCGGTATCTCCAAATCTTGCTCCATTCTGGTGGTTAAGAGACGATACTGCTCCTCCACACCGAGATCGTTGTGCATTTCATCATATAACTTCATTAGCGTAAAATAACTTTCTTCTTCATCCGGAAGCATATGCTGGATACGTTGAGTACTCTCGATCACTTTTTCCGCCAGCCCATGCTGCTGGTAATACAGACTTAGTTGTCTCATATGATACAGCCACAGATAGCGTAATCTTTCCCGCTCAGGTTCAGCCCACATGTATTCATAATTGCCAAGATAGGTACCCTTATATAGATGAAGTGCTTGCTCATAGGCATGAACGGTACTTGCGTCTACGACTTTCCATTGCCTGATTTCCCGTTCCCACTGCTCACTATCCAACTGAGCCTCACCCAATTCGAGTCGATAACCTGCCTCCAGGTGTCCACTCTGAATCGTGATCATACTCATATTGCAAGTTTTTAGGGTTTGACGGACATGATAAATCGCAGTGTAGAGTTGATGTGCCGTCTTCTCCTCTTCCGTTCCCGGCCACAGAAGCTCCAGCAGAACACTGCGATGGATAACCTGGTTCCGGTGGTGAAGCAAGTATGCAAACAGTTCCTGCGCCTTGCTTGTACGCCATTTGGCAACCTGAATATCCTTTCCTGGAAGCTTAAACTGAATCTGATTAAAACAGCAAATTAAAGGTACGTTTGTATCCTTTGACCGCTGCTCCCGTTTTACGCTCAGTTTCTCTCTTACGCGGCTCACCGTCTGCTTCAATCGATCCTTTTGGATGGGCTTCATCACATAATCCAAAGCCTGTAACTCGAAAGCATGCACCGCATATTGATCGTAACTGGTCACAAAAATAATTTCGGTGCCCGGTGTTGCCGCCTGAATCTGTCTTCCCAGATCCATACCATCCATCTCCGGCATATGAATATCCAGAAATACAACATCAGGACGGTGTTCCACAATACCCGCCACAGCCTCTGTTGGATTCATATATGTAGCAATAATTTCAATGCCGCTTACTTCTTTTTCTAGTGATTTTTGAAGGCCTATCAACGCTAGACGTTCGTCGTCAACCAATATCACTTTCACAGGAGCTTCCTCCTCGACCCTGAGGCCTTGAGATTTATTTTCACTATTATATCATAGGCATTTTAAGTATTATGGTTCTCATTTCCCAATTTCAATTTCTAGCAATTTAATTGTATAATACTTAATAGAAGACAGGTTAACAGATCCGGTCTGGAAGAGAGGAAGGTTGCATATGTCAGATACGAATCAAAGCTTTGGGCAAGCCCTTGTCAAATCATTAGTGGGGGAACGCGGTCATATCCGCATCGCCCGTGCTCTACCCGATATTGATGTCACACTTGCTGCTCGTACGCACGAGGCCATGCCTTATACGATCTATCAGTTGGTGAAGCATATGCATTATTGGCAGCAATTCATGCTCGAACACTTGGAAGGACGCAAGCCACAGCCCCCTGCTAACGTGAGCGAGAGCTGGCCTGTAGAGAAAGGTCCACAGGATGAAGCAACCTGGAAGGCAGATATTCAGGCATTCTTGGATGGGGTTGATCAAGCGGTAGCCATTGCAGAAACAGCACAATTAGATGAGCCACTACTTTATTTCCCCGGAGAAACCAAAGCAGGACTTCTGCGCAATATCGCCTCCCATAACTCGTACCATCTGGGCGAAATTGTTTTGCTTCGTCGTTTCTACGGTGCATGGCCGCCTCCAGGTGGCGGATATCCGGCGTAAACCATAGTTACATCAGATCGAGTCAACGAATATACAGACACATCTAAGCTGTGAAAGGAGCGATTGTTCCTTTTACAGCTTCTTGTCGTTAGAGGCAAGTAACAAGTAACATCCCATGAAAGTACAGATTATAACGCTCGTATCCTGCTCCAGGCTCATATATCACTTCAAAGTACGTATATGACTTTGAGGTGCGTACTTCTCATCCTTCTTTTTCTGACCCACAATATGATCAGAAGAAGAGAGGAGCATGTCCATTGAAAACCGAACCATCTGTTATCCGTTACACTGCCCTTGTTATCGGTGCTGGAGGCGTCATTGGAAGAAACCTTATTGATTATCTGATGACACTTCCCCAATGGAATGTCATTGGTGTATCTCGCCGCGGAGGGGAAGATGCCCCCAGGTTACGTTATATATCAGCTGATTTATTGAACGAAGCAGACACACAAGACAAATTGAGTCATTTAACGACCGTTACGCATATTTTCTACGCCGCGTATCAGGATCGCCCAACTTGGACCGAATTGGTACAGCCCAACTTGGCCATGCTCGTCCATGTGGTGAATACGATTGAACCGATCGCTCCAAATCTCCAACATATTAGCCTAATGCAAGGTTATAAAGTGTACGGTGCGCATCTGGGTCCATTCAAAACACCTGCCAAAGAAACGGACGCATATCATATGCCCCCTGAATTCAATGTCGATCAGCAGCAGTTTCTCGAGGAACGGCAACCCGGAAGTAGCTGGACTTGGTCCGCCCTGCGCCCGTCTGTGGTGTGTGGATTTGCCCTGGGTAATCCAATGAACCTTGCCATGGTTATTGGTGTATATGCGGCTATCTCCAAGGAACTTGGCTTGCCACTTCGATTCCCTGGGAAACCAGGAGCGTATCATTCGCTTCTCGAAATGACTGATGCCACATTGCTCGCTCATGCAACCGTATGGGCAGCAACTGATCCGCGATGTGCCAATCAGGCATTTAATATCACCAATGGCGATCTGTTTCGCTGGAATGAACTCTGGCCCAAAATTGCTGCATTTTTCGAATTGGAAACAGCACCTCCACTCACCCTCTCACTTGCAACTGTGATGGCAGATAAAGAAGATCTTTGGAATTCCATGATTGAAAAGTATGGTTTGGTAAACACCCCTTATGATGATGTCTCTTCCTGGGCATTTGGTGACTTTGTCTTCTCGTGGGACTACGATTTCTTCGCAGATGGTTCCAAAGCTCGCCGCTTCGGATTTTATGATTTCATTGACACTGAGGCTATGTTTATGGATATTTTCAGAAATCTACGTGATCGCAAGATCCTTCCGTAACGTAAATAAAATGCAGAATAAGCCGATTCCTGAATTCCAGAATCGGCTTATATAAGTCACTCAACGTCAGCAGCAGTTGGCGGCTTAAACAGAATTTTTCCTCGATCACCATACACATTCTCCACGTGTATATCGCCCCACCTACACATCAGATGAAGAATCTCTTTAAGACTCCACCCATACTCCGTTAACTCATACTCCACTTTAGGCGGGACTTGGTGATGGGAAATACGGACAATAACCCCCGCCTCCGTTAGTTCACCAAGTTGCTGAGTCAACACTTTCTGGGTGATTGCAGGGATCAGCTTCATCAGTTCACCATTACGTTTCTTGCCAAAGGTAAGATGGAATAGAATAACGGGCTTCCACTTTCCCCCGATCACTTCAAGAAAGGCTTCAACTGCGGTGTTATATACTTTGAGTGGTTCCTCCATATCACCTTCGGTCTCCCTTCCAGGCTATTGCTCAATCTTCCCGATTCATCTTCTCAAAAATATGGGCTAGTTGTGCTCGATCCTCTTCATTTAATTTCTGGAATAAATTCTTACGCAGCTTCTGGCCCTCCAATATCGCTCTTCCGAGGACTTCGGTCCCTTTATCCGTAATGTTCAAATAAATAATGCGGCGGTCCGCTTCATCTACCATTCTGACGACTAGTTCCTTGGCTACCATCTTGTCCGATAAATAACTGAGTGTAGGAGGCGTGAACCCTAACATTTTTGCAATATCCGAAGGTCGGCTTTTTCCATTTTGATGAAGATGGCTGAGTACAAGCACATGAGAGACACCCAGGTCCTCATTAAATGATTTGTTCCATTGTATGATCAATTTATTAGTGAAATTATCCATGTTGTGTATAAGCTCAAAAATGTTCTGTTCTTCCATTAGATCCTCCTCGAAAAAATAAAACAACAGCCCTCATTTAACTTAAGGGCTGTCATCATTTTACACGCTATTGGGCTGAGTAGCCACCATCGATCACCAGTTCAGATCCGGTAATGTACGAAGAATCATCCGACGCCAGGAACAACGCGGCTTTGGCTATATCGATAGCCTGACCAAGACGCTGCAAAGGCGTTGCCTGAATTAATCGTTCAAGCAGTTCTTTTGATGTGTTCAAGGATTGGGTCATTGGTGTTTCGATGATCCCAGGGAAAAGTGCATTCACCCGAATGCCTTGACGACCAAAGGTGGTCGACGCGGCTTTGGATAATGCCCGTACCGCGCCTTTGGATGCCGAGTAATGGTTAAAGCCTTGTCCAATTAAAGCCGTATATGATGAGATATTGACGATGGAACCTCTCTTCTGTGCTGCCATATAAGGAGTGACATGTTTCATGCCAGCGAATGGGCCGTAACCGTTAATGGAAAGCATTTTCTCCCAATCCTGTGCATTGATTTCCTCAAATGGCTTCTCCGAAGAAATGCCTGCATTGTTGACCAGAATGTCAATTTTCCCAAAACGTTCATTCACTACCTTCGCAAGTGCCTGCCAATCTTCATCCGAAGATACATTCAACTTCAGTCCGTAAACATTCTCTTTTTGGCTTGCTCTCTCCAATGCTTCCTCATTAATGTCTGCAGCAATGACGATGGCGCCTTCCTGTGCAAAAAGATCTACCATGCCCTCCCCGATTCCCGATGCTCCTCCAGTAATAATGGCTACTTTATTATCTAATTTCCCCATGTGAATTGCTCCTAACGTATTTTATTTATTTGTAAGTAACAGGGCTATTTTGTCTTTCATTCTTAACATGATGCTTAAGCCCCCGATCTTAAAGAAACCAAAGTATTTAGACATATAATATTTAGTCATCTAAATATTATATGTCTAAATACTAGCAAACTAACTGTCTTAATGCAACGAGTACAGCTCTATATACTTATTTTGGATTCCTTAGCGAAGCTAAGGCAGTTGAAAAAAAGCTCGGTTTAGGCGACATTTCAGACTTATCCCGCATAACTAGCCAACAAAAAAACTGCATCCGTCATTACGGATGCAGCCTTTTCAAGTTTCGTATAATGAGAAGCTCATACCCTCTTACAGTGCACCTTGAAGGTTTGCAGGCTGATTTTCCTCATTCACCAGACCTTGAATAAAGGTTTCAAAATTGGGCGCAAGCCAAGTGATCTTGTAGCTTTCATTTTTGTCCACATGAACAACCTCGGGCTCACCAGCATTGCCGGATTCACGATAATCCAGCATCACGATCTCCGAATCGGAAGGGCACTCACATAACACAACACCAATCTCGGGGTACCCTCCCTGCTCGATGATGTACCGGCTACCCGATTGACCACCTAACGAATGTGCTTTCTCACGTCCAATACCCAGTATTCCCTTGACCTCAACGCGGACCTTCTTGGCAGCCTCTGCTTGGCTAACAGGATAATACCGATAGTGGGGAACACCACCATTATGTAATTTCATCATGTTTATATAGGATGTTGGCAGCTTGAACACCAACTGCTCCTCCATTGACTCGATCTGTCCATCAGTAGGTGGGGCCAGCACATATTGATCCACGGCTTCAGCACTATCATTCCAAAAACCCGTTGGTTCCAGATGGCTAACACGATCAGGTGCGATTGAGATTTCAGAAACAGATGGGTCGGGACTCACCGATTCATATACGGATTCATATACGGATTCCTCTAAGAGTTCCTCTGAGGATTCCTCCTCCATTTTGCTTCGAATCCATTCCAGAAACTCCAGCGTATCTTCATCATCAGGCTCCAATTGATCCGCTCTTTCGAACGCTTGCTGTGCATGCGCATACTGCTCCAGATAGTAATAAGCCAACCCAATCCGGTAATGCCAGAGTGGGTCACCTGTACCCTCTTTGGCAACCGTCAGGAATTGTTCAACCGCTTCATCGTACCGTTCCAGGTTATTCAGCGCTCGTCCCAGATGGTTAATCAACTCATAATCTCTTTCTTCCACAGGAATCGCTTGAATTGCATCCACAATTTCCTGAAACTCATCTTCTTCATGCCACTCTTGCAATTGAACCAACAGATCGTCTCTCATTTCTTTTTCCTCCCCGTTCATTCACTCATGATTACGTATTGAAAATTATACCACTATCTAGATCACCTTCTCCAGCCAAGCCAGATCCTTTGAGCCTGTCACGAATCAATATCTACTCATTCGCAATGCAAAGAATAAAAAGGTAACCTGGACCCAGTTAAGAAAACCAGGCAGGCTACCTCCTTTATTTCTTCCACGATATCGAATTCTTCATTCAATTCAGTAACTCCACACAATCGTAGACCCATCCTGCACTTAACCAGTTCCCCAGATCACTGGAACCACTGATCGGTGTAATGGTGATAGTATTGGAACCATTCACGAAGTAAGATGCCGGGACATTCCAGCTAAACGTTGTGTTGTTGCCACGATAGGTACCAATCGTGAAGCTACGAGAATTGGGCTGTGAGGAAGCGGCAGGGTTGGTTAAAGCATGTCCATTAACCGTTACACTAGGTCTGCCATTATTGTATGCTGCGGTAATCCCGATGTTGAGCATATGGGAAGATGCCGCTTGGGATGCATTCAAGTTAAACGTTATTGTAGTTGGTGAATTCTGACCACGGAATTGGATTGCCGGGAATCGATTGGTCGTGCTGCCCGTAGCATAGGTGACAGGCCCCCAGCTTGGATTACGACTATCGGACGGGTGACGGATCGGAATGGTCTGCCCATTCAGAAACTCCCGTGGTGTACCATCCCAGTTACCGATTCGCCAGATGTTGGAGGCTTGACTCGGATCATTGTTGATCGTACGTGTATTCAGAGTCGTCGTTTGGCCTGCCGTGACATTAACCGTTTCCGTATATACCGCCAGTTCCCCCTTATAGGCTGTCATGGTGTATGTCCCTGGGATCATGCTATATTTGGCGGCTGCCCCACTTGAAGAGGTACCCACCCAATACTGAGCACTGCTATTGGCGAACCCAATCGTGTACGCGTACCCCGTATCCATCCCGGAGAGACCATTAAGCACCACATTCCCCCGACTGGATACCCAACCCTGCAAGTTCAGACCAGACATCCAGCTGAAATCGGGTACATTTGGCGTACCACCTGTGGTGAAGATCAGAGCGTACGGCCCATGCAGACCCAGGCGCCAATTTTCCGTCTGTGCATGGCCCGAGTTCATATAATTATAGACTTCCGTCTCTGTTCCACTTTGGAACTGGATGTCACGGAAGAATGGGCCGCCAGAGCTTTTTTCCCGATTGCCGTAGGCCATAAATACACCGACGCCATTCCCGGTCACCCCACGAACGGATAAGTCTTTGGCCTGATCATTACCATAATATTTGGAGGCCGACTGTCCATTGGCAAACCCGAACACATCCTGACTTTCAATTGCTCCAGTGTTACCCCGGTTGTTAGAATTCGCCGGAACACCTGTCAACACACTACCATTACCGCGGAAAATGTACCGTAACTCTCCAATTGAAGGTTGAGCCGTGATATGCGTTGCCATGTATATGATGTTCTCGCCACCCCGCGAAGCATAATAGTGAGTCAATGTGTTGGTGGAAACGGTAATTAGCACCGTTGAACCCGAAGGTGACTTATTCCACGTTACATTTGCAGAAGATCCCAACCCCGAGCCAATATGTGAGCCCCTATTGCTATTCAGCTCAGTTCCATTCATCTTGGCAGAGATAATATCACCATTCGTTTTGTTCACTACATAGACTAATCCCGAACCGGTGTTCACTTCAATTCTGGAGCCGTTGTCTGTGACCTGGATGGTGGCTGCGTGTCCGGTAGATGCAGGGTATACGGCAGCTGTTGCGACCATAACGACAATTAAAAACAAACCAAGCGCCTTTCTCACTATACTTTTAGTCATGAGTAAACTCCTCCTTGGAAATCATTTAATAAAGCGCTTACATTATAATGTATAAAAACCTACCCTTCCGTCTCATAACTTACAATTCCAATAAAATAATACCATTATATTACATATATTTGCAATGAAAACGGCTCGTATATCCGATAGAAAATTCTAAAAGCAAAAAAAGCGCAACTTCAAAAGCTGCACCCGCAGATACCAAGCTAGAGACATTATCATCTCTTCCGAATGGGTATCCATATCTCTCTTCTATATTGCTCAACGGTACCATCCTTGTGCTCATTCCATAGCATTTTCCGGACCCTCACTCAGCTCATAGTCCGATGAAGGCCTGATACATGCATGCTTTGAAAAGTCCTGGCCAAGGAATCCGGCGAGACATACCCATATTTCAGTGCAACGTCAATGACTTTGCTGTCATTCCGGCTCAGCTCCATCGCCGCCAGCGTATCCATGTCATCCCCTCCCTCGTTAGTTTAAGGATAGCAAAGCCGTTCCCATCGCATCCGACATTTCCTGCACCATTCTGCAGGTAGCTCTTCTCTTGCAAAAATCTCGCTTGTTCATACAGAAGGTTTTGGTTGATTTACTTCAACATGCAGAAGTCTGGTTTTCGTTACCCTTTCCGCATTCTCCAATGAAGAAGACAATGGAGCAGACAGGTACATTGACGGTTTTTTGTGCGTATTCTCCATTTTGCAGATATGCCGTTCCTCTTATATGCCGTTCACATATTTTAAAGAGAGATAGTTTTGACCATAACGGATAAGGGGAGCGGTTAAAATGGGAGCCAGGCCAAAAAGATCTATCAAAAAGCAGGGAGTTTCTATTATTGCCTGCACGAAGCGCCAAAGCTATATAAAAAACCTGTTTAATAACTACAGCCGACAGAACCACGCCAAGAAAGAACTTATCATCATTGTTAACAATGATAACATCTCCCTTACTCCTTATCTAAGCTTAGCCAAAAAACTTCCAAACGTACACGTTTATCGTCTTCCGGAACGTACCTCCCTCGGCGCTTGTCTAAATTACGCTATTAAGAAAACGAAATACAACTATATTGCCAAGTTTGATGATGATGATTATTACGCTCCCTACTATTTGACGGAAAGCGTGCAGACCTTTCAAAGAACCAATGCCGATGTCATTGGCAAGCGGGCACATTACATGTATTTACGCGGATCAAAGACGTTTATCCTTCGTTTTCCACATGATGAACATCGACCTGTGACCCTAATCCCCGGCGCAACGCTTGTCTTTAAACGCAAGGTAGTAAACAAAGTTCAGTTCCCGAATCGAAGCGTCGGTGAGGATGATCTTTTTTGCATTAGAAGTAAACGAAACGGATACAACGTTTATTCTGCTGGGAAAAGTAATTTTGTCGCGATACGCCGGAGAAACTCATCCAACCATACATGGATCATTAGCGACAAAGAACTAATCTCTCAAAGCCGAAAAATACCTTCTGTTACGAATTACAAGAAATATGTGCAGAAGAAACCAAAAGGCTGACCCCGTTAACAACCAATTAAATCTCAAAAAGAGCAGCATTCCGCTGCTCTTCTCTGTTCTTACCCGATAGTCATATGTGCTTGGACTCAAGCCAGATATTCCGCCATGATCTTTTCAATATCATACGGCGTAACGCCTTCATCAACCGCATAGATGGTATCGGCCTGATCCTTCGTATCCACCAGCTTACCTCTCGCCTTGGCGTGCAGCATGAACAAGTCATACAGGTCGGGTTTGCGTAATGTGGTCATCGCCTTCCCCATCAGCACGATACCTTTCTGATTCCCCTCTACATTATTGTAGTAATCAGGATATCTGGTCAGCGCCAGATCCGTCCAGATGATTGTTCGCTCGACCAGATCGAGAATAACAGGAATGGCTAACTGGGTGTCGGCAGTGATATCGATTTTGTTCTGGACGGTGGCTGGTTCATAGATTTCGCCCGAGCCCGGCTTCTTGCGCATCATCCAGCCTGCAAAACATTCCGGCAAATTACAGTATGGATGGCTGGTGAAGGAATGCAATGTCGTCACCACATAACGTCCGCCATAATCCACGATTGAAGGCATATGCAGATCAATGAATTCACTTGCACCATGTGGTGCAGTCACAATATCCCCGCTATGGGTCGCTTTGTATTTGACAGATCGCAGATTGGTATAGGAGATATGTTCCACGTAATTCCAATTCTCGTCATACATGACCGCCGACAAGTCAATATCCACACGCCCCGTAGGTGTGCCGTCTACTTCGCCCTCTTTCCACCAGCTGAAGAAACGTATCGTGTCACCTTCACCCATCGGGATGCGGCTTCCACGCACAATGGTTCGCAGAGCTTTGCTCGCGGATCGTTGTGAAAAAGGAACCAGATAGTGCTGGAGACGTTCATCAATATACGTCTTCCCGAGTGCTGGAAAGTCAGCAAACCGTGTAATCAAGGCCTGCTCGCACAATTGCACCACTTCCTGGCAGACCGCCTCGTCAAGCTCCGGCAGCTCATTCGGGATACCAAAAGCCTTCGCCACATTTCCTTTCGGAAAAAAGACCCGCAAATCCGAGGTTTCATTCCGCTGTGCAAAATGCTGTCTCACCTGTAACAACACCGGCGTGGATACCTGTGCAGCCACTTCACCAAAGGCCAACAGTACATACGCTTCATCTTGAGTCATCCGCAGCACGTGATCCAGTTTTCTCGCGAATTCACCTGGACGCTGTGATAACAGATCGATTAAACTCCATACATTCCGATATTGGAAGGCAAGCTCCACACTTCCGTTGAAGGTCGAATACGGCTTATTATTACGCAAAATATCAAAGGCTTCTTCGCATCGTGGATACCGAAGCTTATATTCCGACGGATGCAGAATTTCGCCAAGGCGAATCCAGCGATCCTTATATCGCAGCATATCTTCCGTGATGGAGCTACATTGCTCCAGTAATCCGAGTAAAAGTCGTCTCTCACGCCGTTTGAATTTCCGGAAGGGAGACGCATCAGCGAGGCTGACATCCCCATCCGACCAGGCAACAGCCAGACGCAAGACATCACTTGCCGTTTTGAAATACGGACCAATCCGGTCGATATTCGCCTTTTCATGCTTCAGCAGCGAGGAGACCACGAAGCCTACATTTTCTTTGAACGGAATCTCGGCGGGTAGAATCGCATCCACTTCTTCTGGGTCTGCATGCTTCAACACGGTATCGATATCTTTCTTGTCCGTATCAGAGATGGAGCCTTTCGCTTCAATGATCTGGCGAATGAGCGTCTGGAATGCTTGTTTGTTTCCCAAACCAATGAGTTTTAAGTCCGTCTTCTCCAGCAAAGGCATTCTCTCCACAGATGGTTGATCCGTATAGACCACATTCAGGTTGGTCAGATAATGAATCATTGCGTTAAGGTATAACTCCTCTTCATCCGCTTGCATCACCTGCATCGGGAATCCTGCATACATCGGTGTGTACTTCACATGTGCGCCGACCATGACTCTCAGATCAGCCACAAGTTGAATATATACGGTTTCAAACTGTTCCATGGACAGCTGCCGCATCGCCCGCATTAGCTCATCCGAGAAAGTGTATCCGAGTGATTCAATATTCTTGAGGGCAGTCGCCAGGTGTGTCTTCGGCAACTGTTGCTTCCCTTCGTTGGGTTCAATGATGAGTTTGTTCGCTCTGCGCAAATAGATCGTATTGTTCATGATAAAAGAGTCCAGGAAAGCCACATCCCTATATAACATGAAAGGTTAGGGTTAGAAGGAAGGGAATATGATAGCCTGGACGCCTCCTCTCTGATAATGAGATCTTCAGGAGAGCTGCGACCCTATGATCTCCAATGATTGTAGAAGGAAGGATCGCAATAGCCTGAAGGCCAGCGGTTCAAAATTTGTCACCCGAACCTCTGGTGAACCCATCATCTCAGATTCCACGATCTTCCAACAGGGCAAAAGTATTACGACATGAAATGCATAAGGTTAATGAAATAGGGAAAAGCCTTTGCCGACCCCCAATGTCAGCAAAGGCTTTTCGTTTTAGATTGCGTTTATTGATCAATCAAGTTGGTTACTTTCAACATTCTTGCAATCAATGCAGTGACCTCAGCACGGGTCATTGTGGTCTTCGGACTCAGAATCTCTGGCCCGTTACCTTGGATGATTCCAGCGGCAATCAACTGGGCTACATCTTCTTTCGCCCAATTCGATACATTGGCTGCATCACTGTAACGTTCGAGTTCAGCATTCACCTGATCCGGGCTGATTGAAGCTTCCGGTTCAATCAGACGGTAGGCACGAGCAACCATAGCAAATCCTTGCTCACGTGTGATTTCCTGATTACCGTAGAAGTTTCCATTATCGTAACCGCGAACGATACCGAATTCATTCGCAAGGGCTACCGCATTGCGGAACCATGCCGAATTGTTAACGTCAGGGAATAGATTCTGTGGTGCATCCTGACGCATTAAGCCCAGTCCAAGTACTACAATCTCGGCAAACTCAGAACGAGTAACCTGACGGTTCGGGGAGAACGTGTTATCTCCGTTACCTTTCAGATCTAATCTCGCAGCGATGTTGTTCACATCAATTTTGCCCCAATGGGATCTGGCATCTTCAAAATCCTGCGGATTCCAGATGACCGAGTAACTTCCGCTGCTGCGCAAGTCATTAATAAGCGCGTAGTAACGGCTATCGACTTTAGTAACAACCGTTGGTACATGGAAGATGCTACCGTCCGGGTTGATGATCACGCCTGTTGTAATCCGGTTCGGATCGATCCCTTCCGGCAGTGCAATATATTTCGGTGCATAGCCGTTCAGTAGCCCGGAACGAACCGTTTGTCCATCTTTTGAGAAGGTGAGATCCAGATCAACCGGTGTGACAAGTAGCTCGTATCCTTGGGATGCGGCTCTCGTTTCGGCGCTGTCAATCAACGTATCCGATGAACGTGCGATATCGATATGGACATCAATATCATTCAATGCTGCATTACCAAGCTGTCCAGATACACCATTCAAGTCCATTTTACCGCCAGGTACCGGATAGATTGCCAGCGGATTGCTGATGTTTAGTTTGGAACCTTGATCTACTAATTGTTTCAGTGTTTCAAGGGTTAATCCGTCCACCTTCATATCCCCATCATTCGGCGAATGAATGGCGAATTGCTGACCTGTGCCTTGTGACATGGCATCTTTCAGCTTGGCTGGATCAACTTGAACCAATGTTTCTTTGTTGTCAGATGGTTTGGATGTAGCAAATGGTTGATGACTGCCATCCCGGGTTGTTTCCAGATTATCCTTCACGGGTGCCGGAGTTGGCGTTGGTACTGGCGCAGGTGCAGGAGTGCTTCCACCGTTACCTCCTCCCGTATTTCCACCGCCGCCATTGTTGCCTCCACTGTTGTTACCATTGTCACCGGATGCTCTAGTCACGTTGATTTTATACTCCGTAACATTTCCAAGTGAATCCGTTACTCTAACAACGATCTTATTTCCACCAACTTGGAGCGGTAGATTCTCACTTACAGTACCACTTGAAACCTCGTTCCATTCTCCATCTCCAACCGCTATTTCAATCTTCGCAAGTGGATCAAGTGCCGTTGGCGTGAGCTGGAATTGATATACGCTATTCGGCACAGAGATGGTGTACGTGTCTTTAGCCGGATCAAAAGCCGGTGACAAGCTTCCTGTGGATGGGATCAACGTTTGCAGCGTTGATGTGTCATTACCAATCACTTTGGTAAGGCCCGTTCTCGCATCAGTTAGATCTTGAAGCGCCTGATCTACCTGTGCTTGGGTTGCCGTTGGATCATTCAACACTCGCTCTGCTTCGTTCATCGCATTATCGAGTGCTACCCAGCTGCCTGGTGTATATTCCGCTTCAGTTAGATTTTCAGCCTTGATTCTATCATATTCGCTTTTTAGCGCTGACGTGTCGATGCCAGTACCAGGATTCTTGGTAAGACCCTCCTGGGCATCTACCAAATCCTGATACGCTTTTTCCACTTGTTCCGATGTTGCATTCTCGTCATCGAACACGGATTGAGCAACTTCTAACGCCGTTTGCAGCGTTTGCCATGTTTCTGGCGTGTACTCCTCTGTGTCCAGTTCGCCTGTTTCGATCTTACCGTTAATCTCATCGATTTTGGCTTTCAACTTCGCCTTGTCAATAATAACAACATAACTTTTCCCATTCGATGCTTCTGAGTCTGCATATGCTGGATTGTTCGTCTTCGCTGTAACTGTCACCGTGTAGGCGCCAGCCTTCAGCGGAGGTTCCAATTGCGACAGGTTAAGTACCGTTCCAGGCACCTCCACTGTACGCTTCGTACCATTTTCCATTTCGATCGTTACTTCATATTTATCTGCATGCTCAACTGCTTCCCATGTCAACTCATCATCGATGACTGTGATGACTGGCGCCGACAAAGGAGTGGCAGCAGTTGCAATGGTAAAGTACGAATCCGGACCAAAATTCGAAGTATTAAGAGTTACTTGGCCGTTCTGAATTAAATGTAACGAGTTTGGATTACCAAATTGAGCATCATCGCTGATCACAAGATACTGAGGCAACACCGGGCTACCTCCCGTTACGTCTACCTGAAGTGTAATCTGTGATTCAGTCCAGTTTGCTTTCTGTACTTTGTAGATACGCTCCATCCCAAGCAGTTTTTTCTCATCTTTTGTGATCGGTGTTTTGAATTCAGTACTTGCTCCATTGTCACCAAACATAAAGAAAGAAGAATCGTTTGAAATATTATTTTGATTCGCAGAATTGGTATCCTCGATACGGTTGCCCAATGCAATCGTTAACATGGACCCCAATTCCTGCGCCTTGGCTTGTTTCTGCAGCAAGCCGCTCTGATCATCTCGCCCGATGCTTGTAATTCGATGGGTATAGGCTGCGTTCACATTTGAATCCCAGATCGTAGCCATGTTTGAATCGACATATGAATTCGCTGTCGTCTGATCCAGCGTATACCCGTATTTGATCGCCAGATATGTGCTCACTTTCTGGCGTTCCTCGTCCGTCAGAGCATGATCGTATACGATAATTTCTTCAATCGTGCCCTGCCAATGTTCAACACTTGCAGTTGCTGGAATAAGCTTACCGACTACTGCTCCACCAGAGTTGCCGGTATCCCAGGACTTGGGAACATCCTGTCCATATCCACCTGCACCTAGTTGCTGCACTATCTTCATTTTACTGTACAATCTAGCTATGTTAGATTCAGTATTCCCGCCTGTCCAAGTCACAAATTGCTCATTCGGGAACGTCGTTCCTAGGAACCCCTCAGGAGTGTATAATGTCTGACTCATGGTACTGTTAAATGTGGTCAAGCCGCCTCTTGTACCATTTTGAAGCATCCCTATACCCGTATAACCACTCGTTTGGGCTCCCCAGGAAATGATATACTTGATGCCTCCAGTTTTACTGGTTTTGCTAACCGTAATAATTGATCTGGCAGTCTTCCCTTGGGGAAGCTTATTTACATCCAGATTCATGAAAGTTTTCGTTCCGTCATATTCCAATACCGGATTAAAATTAATATTATGATTCTTGTCATTCCAATAAGTCGGTTGGTTATCGACCTCATCTTGTGTTGCGTTATTTACTTTACTACCTTGATCTTCCCAGGTACTCACCTTCTGGCCGCTGGTAACTTCCATACCCAGATCAGATCGAAGCCATAGTGAAGGAGAACCCACTCCACCGGGACCCGCTGTGCTTCCACCATTCACCAGGGTAAGCCCTGTACGTGCATTTGTTAGTTCCTGAAGCGCGTTGTTGACTTGCTCTTGAGTTACATTTGGTTCACTTAGCACTTGTTCTGCTGTGTTCAGCGCATCATGAAGTGCAGTCCAACTGTCTGATGTATATTTTGATTCTTCCAGGTTCTCACCTGTAATTTCCTCATATTTGCCTTGTAGAACTGACTTGTCTACTACAGTAATATCCCTGCGTACAGGTTCAGCAGAGATTCCATTATTCGTTGCTGTAACCCTCAATGTATATTCTCCAGGCGACAATGCAGAGGAAGGTGTGAACTCCCATGTTCCGTCTGGGTTGACTGTAGCTTCACCGACAACGTTCTTAGCTGGGTCCGATTTGTTTACCATTGTAATGGTTACCACGGCACCAGATGTAACGGAACCTTTCAAAGTAGGTTTGGCACCCACGGTAGAAAGATTCAAGGGAGTATCCAGTACCAGATTGACTGGCAATCGGTACGTCAGAATAACCTTATTCGCTTGATTATCATACGCAACCGCTGCAGTCGTATTGATATCTGATACGAAATAGGATTGATCCGCTATTTGTGCAAGGTAACCTCCCCCGCCAATCGCAATATCAACGACTGGGTTCGTTACGTCATCAGGCATAATATTAGCGTATACACCAACCTTCGCGCCGGTCTGCAAAGGGTTAACCAATGTCAGATATGCACTGCCGGTGGCCGACGTGTTTTTTAAGTAAACGTTACGCTGTTCACCCTCGGTATTCAGGTTATCATATACATAGGCTGTTCCTCCGAAATCGAAACGAGCATCGGCGGCACTTCCCCGCATATACACAGCAACATTCCCAATCGTTTGTCCATCAGCATCTATTCCATTACCCGATAGAATATTACCCGTAATCTGCCCGCCTGTCATAATAAACCTGGGCTTGCCAGATAACCCAATACCAACAATGACACCATTACCATCCGCAGAAATTTCATTTTCAGTAATGATTCCGTCTTGAATCTCTACAACTCCTCCACTACCTGCACCAAGGAGAGAAGGAGGGTTATTTGCCAGCTTTCCGGTGATCCGGTTGTGGTGAATCCGTGTGCCATCCTGAATGACTACCGTTCCTCCAAGTGCTGCAATAACGCTTGCCGTACTTGAGCCCCCAGTTGTGACATAGTGATTTCGAACCTCAACATTTTTAAGCATCACCTTACCGCCCGTTACTTGCATCCCATAGATCGCTTGGTTGGTAGCAACATGATTACCGTCTATATCCACATTCTCAAATGTAATGTTTCCATTCGGCACCCGAATCAGATCTCTGTTCTTAAATTCCTCGCCTCGAAGAATAGAGTATCTGTTACCTTCCTCAGATGTGATCGTAACTGTTTTTCCTGAAGCAGCAACAGTCCACACGTCATTCAGTGAAAGATTGCTTAATAGAACAATCTGCCCTGAGCCTGTAATTTCAGTTAGAGCTCTATTCATTGTTAAAAAGGGAGCTTCCTCTGTTCCCTCGTTCTCGTCATTGCCGATCGATGATACGTAGAATATACTGTCCGCTGCCATGGCAATAGGCATTGGTGTGAACGCAGATGTGGTCACAATGACAAGTGACAATATCGACATTAGCATTACTTTAATTATTCTCAACGCTGTACATCCTCCTTTTGTTCACTATCATTTTATAATTCGAATCAATTGCACTTAAAAATGGAACTCGTCCTGCTGAAATGTCCCCTTTTTTGCTTAATGAACATGCCTCCCTTATTTGAAAATGTTCATCGCTCCTAAATGATCTGTGCTCCGTTGTGGAATCTCACCACATCGCACTTATTCTACACAAAGCCTCTCACCAAACTCTTACCAAACCTTTCGCCAGCAAATACAACAAAAAAACAGCCTTGCAAATGAAGCTGCAAGGCTGAATATTGTCAATTACATATTGGATTGTTTCCATTGCTGGTACCACAACTCCACTTCCAAGCCAGGACGTATGCCCGCTTCTTGCTCTAACGCAGTAACTAACTGATTATATTGAGCGATCACAGGATCTTTATTGCCTAATCGATCATAGGTCTTCATTAACGCCAGTCCAACTTGCTCCAATGATGGCTCGAATTGCTGAACCCGATGATATAACGTGAGTGCATCCGTGTGCTGTTCCAGTTCAATATAGTATTGTGCAAGCTGCATGGCGTGGTTACGCCAAAGGGCATGCAAGCGCTGACGCTCCAGTTCGGCCCATACGTAATCATCCTCGCCATAATATTTGCCTTCATATTGATCTGAAGTCTGCCGATGTTCAGCTATTGTAGACGAAGATAATAGAGACAATTGGTTAAGACGACTCTCCCATTCTTCCGCGTCAATTCGGAATTCTCCCGTTTCCAATAGATAACCAAACTGCTGATAGCGAATGAACATCTTGTCTTCGCCCATGAATTCGTTCATCATGCTGCGTAAGCGATGGATGCCACTATGCAGATTGGATATGCCTCTCCGCTCATCCAACTCGGGCCACAACAGTTCAAGCAGCGTGTCCCGCTTAATCGGTTTGTTCCGATGGTGAAGTAAATAGGCGAATAATTCTCTGATCTTGGTTGTTCTGAACTTCATATGTTTTGGCGGCTCATTCGGGTGCAGTTGGACCTGGAGCATTCCCAGACAGCGGATGACCATGGATGGCCCTTCTGTTATATTCAGACTTGCTGGCACCGTTCGGCGTTGATACATCTTCATCGTTTTTTCCAAACGGTCACGCGTTACAGGCTTCATAATATAGTCCAGCACTTCAAGCCCATAGGCCGTCAATGCATGTTCGTTATAGGCTGTTGTAAAAATAACCTCTGTTCCAGGGGAAACCTCATGGATCCGTTCGGTCGCCTCAATCCCGTTCATCCCCGGCATCTGTACGTCCATGAAGACGATTTCCGGCAGATGAAGTTCGATCTGATCGATGGCTTCTTGTGCCGTCAAAAAAGAGCCGATAACTTCACAATCCTCTCTCTCTTCCAACAGTTTGTTCAACCTGCTCAGAGCGAGATATTCATCATCTACCAAAATCACTCTCATATGCACAACTCCTCTGGCTCACTGATCATCCTTTAATCTATAATTTTACCATAAATCCTGATGTGGTACCGCTATCATTCGAATATAGAATTTATGTTCCGGTATTGAAAAAAATGTTCTTCATTACCAGAGGGCATGCAGGAATTTGGAGTAAACTGTCGAAAACTAAAGTCTGCCATGAAACTATTAACCTATAAAAAGATACCCCGATATGTATTGTTGTCGATTCTATTCCTGACTATTTTGCTTGGCTTTCGCTGGATATGGTCTGAGTCTTTCACTATACCCAAACATCCTGAACCCGCTAAAGGCGTGCTGGACCTTCGAGGCTGGGACCTCGCCAACGCTTCACCCATATCCCTGGATGGAGAATGGGAATTTCACCCCCATGCGTTAATCTCTAATCGTGATATTAAAATAGCAGACTCCTCATCCGCACCCATACAAGTTCCCGGTGACTGGCGGAATGTGTTACCCCAATCCTCATCATCATTTGGATATGGAACATACCGTCTTCGCATACTTGTAGATCCATCCGTGAAGGAAGTCTCTCTCTGGGCTCAGAAAATCCAGACTTCATCCATTATCGAGATGAACGGGACCATTGTTGCCGAATTTGGTCAACCCGCCACCCATGCCGAAGCCTATCGACCGGAAAGGACTGCATTTGCGATTTCCTATGCGCTTGACGGTTCCGCCGAAATCAATCTTCTGGTGCAGACAGCTAACTTTGATGACCCTTATAGCGGAGGGATCACACGCTCTCTCTATTTCGGCTCTCCAGAAGCCATTGGAAGTGAACGGGGATTATCTATTGACCTGCAAAAGATTACGTTCGCCATACTGATCTTGCACAGCTTATACGCTTTTGTGATGTTCCTGTTTATCCGCAAGGAACGAGCTCTGCTGACGTTCTCGATGCTAACACTGGTAGCTGCCCTAACGGTCACCTCTGACCATGACAATCTGTTATTGAGTTGGATTCCACTCAACTTCACCTGGATCGTCAAGGCCAAAGCGTTCTCATATCCATTGTTCGCATTCTTTCTTCTACAGATGGCTCGAAGTTTCTCCCATAGTCTACAAGGCCGTAAACTGTTTCGTATCTACGCCAGTGTGCTTGGTGTGTACTGTGTATTTTTGCTGATCGCACCGGTGACCTTGATCTACCATGTCCTTAAAATTGGACTATCTGATTTCCTTTACCTGTTTGCCATTGGCTGGTCTGTGTACCTGTTCTTCCGCATGGCAGCGGAGAAGCGAAGTGACGCAAGCTTTCTGCTCTTTGCGGCAACCAGCAGTTTATCCAGCGTATTGTGGGGAATCGTGAATTCACGTAACGAAATTACCAACGTGTATTACCCCATTGATGTGATTGCAGCCATATTCGGCTTCTCTGCCTATTGGTTCCGAAAATACTTCCGTAACTCAAGCGAAATCGAGAAGTTGTACGAACAGCTCAAAGAGGAGGATCGACAGAAAGATCAGTTCCTTGTGAATACAGCTCATGAACTGCGTACACCGCTGCATGGCATCATCAATATTGCGGAGAGCATCGCGGTCCGTGAACGGCGTAAATCAGGCGGACAGCAGGCAGAAGACATGAAGCTATTAGTTACCATCGGCCGACGCATGTCCCAACTGGTTGATGATCTCCTTGACGTGATTCGCCTGAAGGAGAAGCGGATTACGCTTCAGAAGAAACCCTTATCTCTTGCATCTGTCATCCCAGGCGTGATCGGCATGTTCCGATTCATGGCAGAGGGCAAGCCTGTCCATATGGAGGTGGACATTCCAGATACACTGCCACTTATCCAGGCCGATGAGAGGAGACTTGTTCAGGTTCTCTACAATTTGTTGCATAATGCACTCAAATTTACCGATGAAGGTACGATTACCGTATCTGTCCGGGAACATGGAGAAAGCATTTTAATTCAAGTCTCGGATACAGGTGTGGGCATAAGTGAAGAGATGCAACAGCGAATATTCGAAGCGTATGAACAAGGGACCCCAGAGGCTCGATTAAGTGGAGGAATTGGCCTTGGTCTCCATATCAGCAGGCAGCTCACCGAACTCCATGGCGGCCAGCTCACTGTACAATCTGCACCTGGGCAAGGATCAATCTTCCAGATCTCGCTTCCACGGGAAGATACCGCATCGCTGGCTGACCAGACTGAACAGCGATGGGAGGCTCATGGCTTTGATGAAATCGCGATTGCAGAGCCGCAGCAGCAGACCTTATCCCATTCTCATGATAAGACTGTCGCCCGTATTCTTGCCGTCGATGATGATCCTGTAAACCTGCGAGTGCTAATCTCTATGCTGGCGAATGAACCCTATCATATTCAACCTGCGGCTTCCGCGCTTGAGGCACTTGAGTTACTGGATACGGAGCCGTGGGATTTACTAATTGCCGATGTCATGATGCCTCATATGTCCGGTTATGAACTGACCGAGAACGTACGCAAACGTTATTCGGTCTCTGAGCTTCCCATCCTGTTATTGACGGCCCGTAACGAACCGGCCGATATCTATGCCGGATTCATGGCCGGTGCAACGGACTATGTCACCAAGCCTGTTGATGCCGTTGAGTTGAGGCATCGCATTGGATCACTGATTGTGCTGAAACAATCCATTGATGAGCGACTGCGCATGGAGGCTGCCTACTTACAAGCGCAGATCCAGCCCCATTTTCTTTTTAATACGCTCAATTCAATCATGGTTCTTAGTGAGATGGACACGGAGCGAATGCAGAAGCTGGGCGATGCTTTTATCGAGTACTTGCAGACCAGCTTTCATTTTGTCAATTCGGAGAAAATGGTTGAGGTCACTCATGAGCTGGATCTCTCCCGCGCCTATCTCTACATTGAGAAAGAACGATTCATGCATCGGTTGAACGTCATCTGGGATATTCCCGATGATCTTGATCTATGCCTGCCGCCACTCACCATTCAACCGCTCATTGAGAATGCTGTTCGACATGGTATTCTCAGTAAAGTTGAGGGTGGAACCGTGCATATCCGAATCATCAACCAAACAGCGTCCACCCTCATTGAGATTGAGGATGATGGTGTGGGGATGCAGCCCGAGCAGATCGAACGGGCACTGGCATGGCCCAAGAAAGGTCCCGGCGGAACTGGAGGCATTGGATTAACCAATACACATCGCCGGTTGACCCAGATGTACGGACAAGGTTTGACCATCGTCAGCTCGCCGGGCCAAGGTACGAAAGTTTCCTTTGTCATCCCTTTGGACCGCAGCACAAGAGCCTGAACGACAAGTTAAATTACTCTCTAACTCTTGAACTGCAATCTGTACTCGATGCTCTATGCAACATGTGCCGCATGCGCACTTGAGGTGTAAGGTGCATACGATGCTGGGCATATTCAGTGGTTCATATTCATATTTGTGTTCATACCTATATCCAGGTTCAGCTTCACTTTGAGATATACCAAACAAACCAAAAGAGAGCTAAGCACGGGCTTCATCCCGGCTTAGCTCTTTTTTGGCTTAATTATTATCTAACACGATTAGATTAATCGCTATACGTGAAGGACATGTTTTTCATCCGATAATCCCAGTGCCTTGGCTGTTGAAGAATGAACCTCTTTGAGAAGATCCAGGTTCTCAACAAGTGATATGCCATAGGATGGAATCATTTCCTTGATCTTCGGCTCCCATGCCTCCATATGCTGCGGGAAGCAACGCTGAAGAATCTCAAGCATGACCTGAACCGCGGTGGATGCACCCGGTGATGCACCCAGCAAAGCCGCGATTGTTCCATCAGCAGATGTGACTACTTCTGTACCGAATTGGAGCGTACCCTTGCCACCTTGAACGGTATCCTTGATGACCTGAACACGCTGCCCTGCAAGAACCATATCCCAATCCTCACTCTTCGCACCCGGAACAAAGTCACGCAATTCTGCCATACGCTGTTCTTTCGATAACATGAGTTGTTGAATTAGATATTTGGTCAAAGAGATTTCTTTGACACCTGCTGCGAGCATCGTAAGCAGATTGTGCATCTTAACCGACGTGATTAAGTCGGCATTGGAACCCGTCTTCAGGAACTTCGGCGAGAACCCGGCAAACGGTCCGAATAACAGCGACTTCTTATTGTCGATAAATCGGGTATCCAGATGCGGAACGGACATTGGCGGAGCCCCTACCGAAGCCTTGCCATATACCTTGGCGTGATGCTGTTCCACGACTTTTTGATTTTTGCACACCATAAAGATGCCACTGACCGGGAATCCTCCGATATGTTTGCCTTCCGGAATGCCCGTCTTCTGGAGCAAATGCAGACTTCCGCCGCCGGCGCCAATGAAGACAAACTTCGCCTTATGGCGTTCGACTGCACCACTCTTCAGGTTTTTCACGGATAATTCCCATTGTCCATCGCTGGTACGTTTCATATTCTTCACGCTATGTTGGTAGTGGATACCCACGTTTTGTTCTTTCATATGTTTGATCAGCATACGCGTTAAAGCACCAAAGTTAACGTCCGTACCGGAGTCAATTTTGGTCGCTGCAACAGGTTCATTACTGGTACGATCTTTCATCATCAGCGGCATCCATTTCGCCAGCTCTTTCTTGTCATCCGAGAATTCCATGCCTGCAAACAACGGGTGATTCGACAAGGAGTCATAACGTCTTTTCAAAAACTGGACATTGCTCTCTCCGTGTACATAACTCAAATGAGGAATCGGCATAATGAAGTCCCGCGGATTACGAATCAGACGGCTATTGACGAGATAGGACCAAAATTGCTTTGAGATCTGAAATTGTTCATTCACTTTAATTGCTTTGCTAATATCTACGGTTCCGTCTGGTCGTTCAACGGTATAGTTAAGTTCGCACAATGCAGCATGCCCGGTTCCGGCATTATTCCATTCGTTGGAGCTTTCCTCTCCTGCAGTGGCTAGCTTTTCGAAAACCTTAATATTCCAGTCTGGTGCCAATTCTTTTAGCAAAGTTCCCAAAGTTGCACTCATAATTCCGGCACCAATCAAGATCACATCTGTACTCGTTTGTCCCTGGCTCATGTCTACCGTCCTTATATCCTATATTTGCCAAAAGGATGTAAGCGTTATCGATTTGGCATTTGCAGCAAGCCCATTCTTGAACGGGGTCGCACCTTCTCTGAATGAATATACCTTGATCTAGTGTATCAATAATATAGAGCAATTTAAATATGCAATTTCAAGATATTTGCTATTCCATCAGTATACGCTAGTTTACATCGGAACGTTAGCCCGGTTATAGGCCTGAAAGATATATTTGTTCAAAACAAAGAAAGGAGCCCGGTTTTAGTCGGACTTAGGGAATCAAATGTTGTATAGCCGTGAAAATGGATGCGTGAAGAGCCGCTCTCGAATGTTCGCTAAGCGGCTCATTAATTAAAGGGAATGGGCATGACAGCCTACACGGCGTTTCAGGAAGTACTCAGAAAATCGAAATCAGTTCCTTCGTGTACGGATGGCGTTCTTCAGCGAACAACGCATCTGCGCCAAAGCGGTCAACGATCTGACCTTCCCGCATGACGATAATACGCTGACTCATGCGATGTACGGCAGCCAGATCATGCGAGATGAACACGTATGACAGACCAAGCGATGTCCGGAGATCGGTGAGTAACTGCAAAACTGCTCCTTGCGAGATCACGTCCAGGCTGGCCGTCGGTTCATCCAACACGACAACGTCCGGCTCAATCCCAATAGCACGTGCGATCGTGACCCGTTGACGCTGTCCACCACTTAGCTCATGGGGGTATCGTCCAGCCAAATCCCTAGGAAGCTCGACCGCTTCAAGCAGCTTTTGGACGTATGCATCCTTCGATGTGTAGGTAAAGTGGGACAGCTCGGCGTTCCGTCCAAGTTGTTCATATGGATCGATTAACGAATCGGCAATCTTGAGCTTTGGATTCAGTGCAGCCATCGGGTTCTGGAATACAATCTGAATCTTCCGGCGATGAGGCCGCAATCGTCGGCCGCTCAGCCGCGCGATATCCTGTCCACCCAGTGTAATCGAGCCCGTGTCCGCATCTTCAATCCGCAGCAGACAGCGGGCAAGCGTACTCTTGCCACAGCCGCTCTCGCCAACCAGGCCAAGGCACTCGCCGCGGTTCAGAGTGAAGGAAATATCATTCACCGCCGGTCGGTCTGCACCTGCATACGTTCGGCTGAGATGTTCCACGTGAAGCACGGGGTTGCCGGAGAGGCTGGACGATGAAGCAGTCTTTGCAGCAGCGGTATCTAAATCAGCATCTGTACCTCTATCCTTAGTATCTGTATCCGCAGGATCTATGACTGCATTGTCTGTGTCTGCATGGTTTACGTCGTTAGCAAAATCGTGGCTTCGCACACCGGATTGTTCCGATTCCGACTGCACAAGTCCATGGCGTTCTTCATCTGTGGTCATCTTCATTCCGTTCCTGCCTCCTTCAATCCCGACTTCAGCGAGCGGCTCAGGACGGGAGCTGCCTCAATTAACTGGCGCGTATATTCATGCTGGGGATGATCGAGAATGCGATGTTTGCCGCCAGATTCGACGATCTGTCCTTCCTTCATGACAGCCAAACGGTTGGCATAGCGGCGTACATGGCGCCAGTCGTGTGTGATAAACAGAATCGCACAGCCCGTCTCCGCTTGTTTGCGTGCCAGCAGTTCCAATACGCGGTGCCCGGATACACTGTCCAGTGCCGTTGTCGCTTCGTCAGCGATCAGCAGACGAGGGGAGAGCATCAGCGATGTGGCAATCGAAGCTCGCTGAAGCTGTCCACCGCTCAACTGGAACGGATAGCGGCGCAGCAGTTCCGCGCCAAGGCCAACCGATTCCAGTGCCTCCTCTGCCCGCTTCTTGCGGATGGCAGAAGACTTCTCCCCATGTACCTTCTGGTATTCATCAAAGTGTCCGCCAATGCTTCGAAATGGCGTAAACGCGCCTTGGTAGTCCTGAAAAATATATGAGATGCGGCTTCCCCGCAGGGCTCGCATCTCCTTTGGCTTCCGTTCGAGCAGGTTGCTGCCCTCGAACATGACTCGCCCCGACGCATGCAAGTTGGGCGGCAGCAGACGACCAATGGCTTGCGAGAGCAAGCTTTTGCCACTACCGCTCTGTCCAACGAGTGCCATGAACTCACCTTCGCGAACAGCCAGAGAGACTCGATCTACAATCGTACGATCCCGGCTGGAGATGCTCAGTTCCTCAATGGAGAGAATCACGGCTGCACCTCCTTCTTCACATCAAAGCGGTCTCGCAGATAGTCACCTAGCATGTTGGCAAGCAGGACTACCGAGACAATAGCGAGACCCGGGTAGATCATCAGCTCCGGCCGAGACTGGAAGTAAGGCCGCGAGTCGTTCAGCATCGCTCCCCATTCAGGTGTTGGCGGTTGTGCGCCAAGGCCGATGTAGGACAATGATGAGATGAGCAGGATGATTTTGCCCAGATCAAGACTGGCTAGCACGAGTACATGGCCCGCGATATGTGGAAGCAGATGTTTTCTCATGATACGACCGTCGGATAGTCCATTGGTGCGGGCGATGCGAATGTAATCCTTCTGGGACTCCGATAAAACCGTACTTCGAACGAGACGTGCATAACTAACCCACTTCACGATCACAATCGCCAACACCAGATTGCCGATTCCGGCCCCTAGCAGGCCACTTAGCACAATCGCGACGATGGTATCGGGAAAAGCAAGAAAGGCATCCGCGATCCGCATGAACAGTTTATCGACCCAGCCGCGTTTGTATCCTGCGATCAAACCAAATGGAATACCGATCAACAGTGCAGCGCCAAGTGCCAGTAAACTATAACCAAGCGTTTGGCCGCCACCAAGCAGCAAACGTGTCAGTACATCGCGTCCCAGATGGTCGGTGCCGAACGGATGGAGAGCACTTGAACCCTGCAATCGTCCACGCAGATCGGTTAACGTATGGTCATGTTTTAAGTATAAAAAGGCATATAAGGAGGCCCCGATGATCAGCAGTGCAAATAACAGACCAATGATCGCCTGCCAGCTATGTTTTTTAGATTTTGTAGTTGAAATGGGCAGGGAAGTGGTTTTCATCGGTGGGCCTCCTTTTCCTTCAGTTTCATTTCGGGATTCAAATAACGATAAGATAGATCAACCGCTGTATTCACAAGGAATACCACGATAGCCATGATCAGGATGTAACCCTGAATCAGTGGATAATCACGCTGGCGGATGGCATCAACGATGAGCTTGCCGATCCCCGGATAAGCGAACAACACTTCAATCACGACAACTCCGCCGATCAGGCTGCCGAGACTTACGCCAAATACCGTAATGACAGGCGGCAAACTGTGACGAAACGCGTGAAGCATGAATATCCGACCTTCGGATACCCCTCTTGCCCGGGCGGACCGTACGAACTCCTGACTTAGTGAATCCAACAAGCTGGAGCGCAAAAGACGCACATAAACGCTGGAGATAGCAAGTCCCAGCGTCAGAGATGGCAGAATAAGCGATGTGAATCCATCCCGGCCCATGGTGGGCAGATTGCCGAAGCGTACGCCGAACATATCGATCAGGATCAGACCCAGCCAGAAGCTGGGCACCGCGGCACCCACAATGGAGAGCAGCCGGCTCCCCCGGTCAATCCAACTGCCGCGGTGGAGCGCTGACAGCGAGCCGAGGGGGATCGCTATGACGAGCATGACCAACAGGGCGCCAATCGTCAGTTCAGCCGTAGCTGGCAGCGCACGCATCAAGGTCTGCATGACGGGCTGGCCTGTCGAGTAAGACACGCCGAAATCGAGCCGAACAAAATCGAGCAACCAGTTACCGAACTGGACAGGAAGCGAATCGTTGAAGCCCATTTCCTCGCGTACAGCTTCAACCTGCTCCTGACTGACGGACAGTTCGTCCACGTTCAGGATCGTCAGCACCGGATCACCTGGAGCCAAACGAATGAACAGGAAGCTCACAAACATAATGAACAGCAGAAAGATAAATACCTCAAGAAACTTGCGAAGCAAAATGCGAAACATTACATCACATCCAGCTTATTGGTAATCATGTAATATTCACTGCGAGTGGTAACCCAGTTCTTGATCTTCTTGCCGTTGTAGGCAACGATTGTACCTGGATGCAGCACGAATGAATTCAGTACGTTGTCATGCACGTAGTTGGCTGCCTTCTCGGCAAGCTCTGCGCGCTTCTCCGGTGCAACTGTGAGATTCAGTTCGTCGATGATCTTGGTCAGTTCCGGATCTTCCGATCCACTGAAGTTAAGGGCACCCTTCGGATGGTACGTTGCATTCAGGTAATAACCTGCATCCCCACGCGGAGCCGTCAAATTACTATACGTTGCAATATCCCAGTCGCGATTGGACGCCATATAATCTTCCGGTGTGTCGATTTGACGGATCTGCACGTCGATACCGATCTTCTTTGCATCAGACTGGAACACTTGAGCAATCAGTGGCAGATCGGCACGAGACGAATACGTCAGTAGGGTTAGCTGCAACGGTTTACCGTCCTTGGTCATCACGCCGTTTTGCTGCGTGTACCCTGCTTCGCCCAGATATTTTACAGCGACATCAGCTCCGGATTCCGTTGCTGTATCCGTGTAGGTTGGTGCAAATGGCAGTGATGGCAAGAACGGTCCAATGGCCGGTTCCCCATAACCGAGCAGGATCGTGTCCACGATGCCCTGACGGTCAATCAGCGCATCCAGCGCACGACGGACATTGAGGTCCTTCATACTCTCCCGCTGCATGTTCATCGTTAGCTGATGCACGCGGAACGTCGATGTAGACTCAACCGTCATGCCGTCTATCGCTTTGAGCGATTCGAGGCTCTCGACTTCTGGGCGGTATACGATATCTACCTGTCCAGATTTGAGCGCTAGTGTGCGGGCATTGGCATCTTCATTGAATGAGAACGTGATGGAATCCAGAGGCGATGCTCCATCCCAATATTCATCATAGCGGTCTAGCTCCAGCTTGCTGCCTGGGGTAAAAGAAGTCAGCTTGAACGGGCCCGTACCAATGGGCTTGTTCACAACGTCCGGCTCACTCACGTCGATAATCGCCGTGTTGGGATTCACCAGTTCGGAAGCGAACTCCGGGAACGGCTGAGTTGTGGTAATCTCCAGCTTGTCGCCCTCGGCTTCAATCGTATCGATCTTCAGCGCGTTCTGGATGGCTACATTCTCTTCCAGTGCCCGCTCAAGGGATGCCTTAACGGACTCGCCCGTCATCGGCTTGCCGTTCTGGAAGGTCACATCATCTCGTAGGTCGATTGTCCAATGCTGTCCGTCTTCGCTCTCCCAGCTCTCGGCGAGCCACGGAGCCACCGTCAAGTTCTCTTCATCGAGACGAACCAGCGTTTCTGTAATGCCCGCGCGCAGCGGCACATAGCTGGAATCCACATGTGGATCTAGCGAACTCGTGGAGAAGTTATATAGGAAGTGAACGTTTTTATTATCAGTGGATGGCTGCGCAGCGGGACTGGACTCAGATGATCCGCAGGCGCTCAACAGTCCAGCGCTCAAGGCCAAGGAGATCAGCGCTAGCAGTGGCGTCTTTTTATTCAAGGTAATGCCCCTCTCTCTTAATCGTAATCATTATGATCTAAACAATGAGTATTATCATATCGTAATGATTACGTTTTGACAAGAGTTATATTGGTGGTGAAACGAGAAAGAATCCGACTCTCGAATGAGATCGGATTCTTTATGTTTTTTGTTACATATGAGTGCTTGATTAGTAGGCATTTCCTTTGCTATCCGGGATGTTTACAGGTAGAACCATGCAAGATTACTCGAAAAGTTACAATCCAGTTTCGTAGTCTTCCAGCATATGTGACCAGTAACCTCGATGTGCTTTAAGGATTAAACAAAATAGAGTTTATGCGGAACATTTCAAATATAAAATTCGTTTAGGGACTAAAGAGGGGGAGTACGATCGATGAGAAGATATTCACTTATCGCCTTAATGTTTGCTACAGTTATGGTCCTGATTCTTAGCGGCTGCCAAAGTTCTAATCAGCCCGATCAAGTCGGAGTAAGTAAAGCACCAAAGGAATTACACACCTTCTACCCTGGCGATATTACACAGGTTGATTCTATTGAAATGATGAGTGGTGGTGATGGTACTAAAAAAACAACCACAGATCAGGTACTAATTCAGGAATGGATTGAAAAGGTACGCGATTTAGAAATCGTACTCGATCCGGACCAAGAAGATGCAACAGGGGTTTTGTTCCATGTCACGATGTTTGAGCAGGGAAAAGAAGTGCTGTACATGACACCTACCGATATGAATCATCAGCGAATGCAGCCGCAGTTGGAATTGGCTGAGCGAATGTCGGAACTTTATGATGCCATAAAATAAGAGTGTTCATGTGGCCTTTATTCAAAGTAATTACATGCCCAACAGTTCGATTTAGAATTATCCTTCGTAATCCACATTTTCAGCAAAGTAGGTTCTCTATGAAGTTAATCGCTTTACATCGTTTAACTTTTCCTGAAGTATTTGAATACTCGTACTCTGCAGTATGTCAGGATTCAATTCAGTAACAAAATCTAGAAACTGATGTGCATTTTTCATAATTTCTTCTGTAAAGGAAGCCGAACTTACATTAACACCATTCCAATTCGAGTATCTAAATTCCTCATTTGGTTCAGTAATAAATAAGTCCAGAATAACTTCCCGATCAATATCTTCTACTAAACTAACTTGTAGTTCCACTCCCTGCTGTTTAAACTCCAGCCACAAATTAGCGCTATCAGGAATTCGATAAGCAACATATTGATGTATTCTAATCTTCTGGACTATAGTCAGTAAGTCCACAAACCATCTAATAAGTCTTTCATTACCAAATGGACAATCGTCAAAGAACATACCGTACTTACTTCCGTTAAAGTCCAATTCAATAATTCCCTCGATATCTTGTTTCGTTAGATCAAACTGCTTTGCAGACATTTGTTTAATTTCATCAAAGTTATCAATTGCTTTAAATGAAATAGTGAACATATTTGAACACCCCTAATCTATTAAATCACTAATTTTATATATATGTGTACCATAAACGGAATCAACATTATCATTTCTAATGAAAACTTTAATCTGTTCATCAAATACTGTAACAGTATGCAAACCATCCTTTATTCCCTGTTGTTTCAACTGATTAACGGCCTCTGTAGACGCATCAGTTATTTTATTATCAGACCACTCTTTATTAAAGAAAGACTTTCTACTTAGCATTTCATTGATTTGTTCATCGGACATTTTCTTTTGGAGATATGGAAGTTGTTGCTTCGTACTATTAACAGAATGTCTATTAATAACATGGTCAATCAGATTTTGGCTCAACTGAGCTCTCTGCTCCGTGGCTTTTGGAGTTGCCTCTAGTGCATTTTTTTCTATACTCCCATTCTTAGCCTTAGCAGCCTCAATATGCTGCTTAATCTTCACCACTGCGGGATTAGAAGCAGGCAATCGAAACGGACCTTTGCCGCCCGGCATACTCCCACGAACCATCTGAATCCCCATGAAAACCTGACTAAACTTCAGAGAGGTCACCATCATCTGAGCATACTTATCTGATACAGGCTCTCCTGTCGTAGGATGAATCCCCATCTCAAACGCCTTGATCTGTAACGCAAAAATATCTTCCCCAGGCGGTTCAACGTTCACAGCTTGCATGCGATTAAAGTCTAGGTTTCCCTGATCCCTCTGATAAGCCTGAAGAGCAGCCTGATCCGCAACACCATTCTCGTTGACAGGCATCCATACCAATTTACCGAACATATTGATTTGCGCCATCCGATAGCCCTTGTCACCCGAACTTGATTCACCTGATGATTTGGTCATCATAGCTGCGGCACCGACAGCTCCAAACGCACCACCCAGACTTCCCTTCTGAGCATCTGCATCCTGGAATCGCGTGGCGATATCCTTCAACTCCTTTGATGTGTTCACCATACTCTCCAGCGCTTTATCCAGTATAGGTCGTGACTGCTCGAACTCATAGTAAAATCGCTCCTGCGTCGCGCCCATCCACATCATCTGAACGAACATGATCTGTCTCGTCAGTTCACTTCGTATACTCTCCAACTGTTGTCTGGCTTGATCTACCTGATTCGATACGTGATGTAGCTGTTCAGGGGTAACTTTGATTGTACTCATAACGTTTCTCCGCTCATTCGAAATAGGATTATCCTATGTTAGCAGAAGTGTATTATGTAAACTATCCGGCTAACATCCTGATTTCACCATGGTAAAAACACAAGCTGTGCTCCTCATCGAAGCTATGGTCCTATATGCATATACCCACTTCAAGGCATACCCTACCAGTTTCAGTAAGTACCTCTCTACTTCAGCCCCTCCAGCATCACTCGATACCGTCCAATCTGTTCCGCTGTCGCCTCTTCCCGCAATGATTCCAACAATGCTGAGCACCTTATAAAATACCGATCCATCCCAAGCTTATCCGCTAACCTGATTGCCTGCAAAATGAACTCCACGGCCTCCTGTGGTCTTCCCATCCACTGTTCGTACAAAGCCCGCTGATAACAGTAATGGTACATATCATCGTTGTTTGAAGAATCCATTTCTCTGCCATCGCCCTGTATCTGATCCTCGAACACATGTAAAACCCGATCAATCTTCCACCTATGCCGCACTGCTGCTTCTGTAATCACTTTCAGACCCACCAACCATTCCTCCGGATGCTCAAGCAAAAAGTTCACAAACTCCTCCAGCAGTTGCACCTGCCCGGCTTCAATCTCAAGAGCATACCGATTCACCTGTGCCTTATGCCTGAATTCCTGCACCACCTGCAAGCCTACCTCATCCAGATCCTCCATACACCCAAGTTCTGCATATTGATCGATACATGCTCGCGCCTGATCTACCTGTCCCATCTTCTGGTGAGCCACACCCCGCATTGAGTGACTGAACCCGTAATAGTAAACCAAGGGCCGCTCGATGTATGTATGTGGTGCAAGCACTCCCTTTGACCGACACTCCTGCCGCTCTTCATGGATGGATTGCACACATTGATATAACATGTACGCCCTCTCCATTACCTTATTCCAATTTTCAAAAGCCAAAGCCATGTCCAACATTTCAACAATGATGTCCGGTTTAAGTGATTTTAGGATTGAAGCTCGCAAAAGAAGATCCTCCTTTATTATGAGTAAGGGTAAAAAGTATGCTAATTTCGAAATATTAAGCTTAATTATTTAATATTTACTTTTATAAACTCCAATGAAGTAGTACAATAAAATAAATATAGTACTTATTCGCAGTTTTTTCAGTATATTTTACCGCCTTTATATCTCTGCTAATTACATCGATACTCTCCTAACCTTTAGGAGAGGTGGTTAATATGACAACATTACGGATTTCAGTTGGAGAACGGATTAGAGCAATTCGGAAGGCCAAGGGTCTAACACAACAGCAGCTTGCGGAACTTTCGGGATTAGATGACGCATATATTGGATCGTTAGAGCGTGGGGAGAGGAATTTTTCAATTGATACTTTGGAGAAGGTTATTAAAGCCTTAAAAATTCAGACAAATGATTTGTTTCCTATAGAATACGAATATGCTGAAAATCAGATTAACTATCAAAAAGCATTAGACAGTTTTAAGGAAACAATAAATAATTTAACCCTCGAACAATATGAAATATTAAACAGTGTTATCAGAGAAGTTACAAAGGCATTTAAATAAACCTTTCAATTTCCCAAAATATTTTGTTAGTATAGGTATTTTATTTCCGTAGTTGATCTACTCTAATGAGCATAATTCATAAAAAAGAGTCGGCTTATATTTAATCCGACTCTTTCTGTAGTTTTACCTATTGAAAAAATAATTCATTAAGTTTAAATAATCACCGAAAATTTCAGAATACCTTACAGCTATTAAAGCTCCCCTTCGTTAAAAAAGAACCAACTCTGAGCTTCACGCTTCCAATTCTGATTTTCAAAGATATCTTCGTAAGGATTAGGAATTATTAATGGTCTATATTTTTCCTGATCCATTTTATCCCTATCTACAAGGTAAAGGAAATAATTGGATTTCTTCTTAAGTGATACAGCTATTTCATTCCTTGTCCAATAGAAGCCTTGATTCCTAGAGTAAGATTTCACCTCAATAAATCTATCCAAATAAACTGAATCAAGCGAATTATATGAGACAATATCATATCCCGCATTAACATCAATTTTAGATACTTGTACTATTTTCGAACATGTTTTATGCCCAGCTAGTCGCTTTTTTTCGTAACTTAGAATATAAGCCTCAGCTTCTTCTCCATATTTTTCTTTTTGTAATTGTATCTCTTTGAACTTTTCTATACTAAGCTTTCTCGAAATAGGTTTAATTACTTCTATTAAAAACTCTGAATAGATATTATCAATAACTAATAAATTTCTAACTTGAGTGCTAAACTTAAAAAACTCTAAATTTATTAATAAATTTCTTATACCTGAATACTTCAATGGAATTTCGTTATTTCTGACAATATATGCTTCGTGAACAATATCATAGTTAAATGATTCTATGTTAAGAAAGTCCTTATACTCCTCACTGAAAATTATTTTTGACAAGATTTTTTTTATGAACATTTCTTGCAAAAAATTATCTTGCATGGAAACTTTAAGTTTAGATCCTTCATGATTTAGAAAAACCTCTTCTTCATAAAAAGAAACTAAAGAAATAAAAGACAAAAGCATCATTATACCCTTTAATGGCATATTATACGAAACAGTATTTCTTTGGCAAAACTTCTCAATATCGCTTATCTTTTTAGGTTCTTCTGAAATTAAAATAGTTAGTACGTATTTTATCTCTTCAAAAGTTCCTAAATTATCATAATGCTTTAGATCTGTTAACATAATTATTTATCAACACCTTAATATCATCATCACCAAAATCATTATCATCAACAAGTGAAAACAACGGGATTGGTTCATTTTCAATGATATGATTCATTCTATTTTCTTTAAACTCAAGTCTCTCGTGCACCGTCTGATCCACAGATTGATAAGATTGTATATAGTAATAATTCACTTCACTTTTCTTGTCTAGCCCATAACGATGTATCCTATCTTTAGATTGTATAAACTGAGCAGCATTGAAAGTCCTCTCTAGATAAATAGCATTATGACAAGCCTTGTGTAAAGATATTGATTCTGCCACAGCAAACGGGTTTGCAATGATAACTTTAAACTCCGAATCCATTTTATGAAATTCTCTAATTATACTTTCTCGTGTCTCTAATGTAGAAGTCTTATCGTCTGTTTCTACTGGAACTTCACCATAAAGAAGTTTGGACGAAATTCCATTAGTTTTCAAGTATTTCTGCAGATCAAACATATTTTGTACAAAAACCGCCCAAATAATTACCTTTTCATTTTTCTTTACTAGTTCATTTACTAAATTTAAAGTTGCTTTAAATTTTTCTGGAATTTCTACTTCTGAATATTTGATTATCTTATTAATTATTTCCGAATCATCAATATACGTTCTTTCGGATAGACCATTCTCCATAAAGTACTGATCTATAGGCTTAATTAACAAGTTCGGATTTGTAGCAGCCTGAGTTAATCTGACCATCCGAGCTTTAACTAATACTCCTCTAATATCGCTAGAATCATTTTTATTAATTAAGTATTCCATATACTTTTTTTCTATAAAGTCATAAATTTCTCTTTGGTTCACGCCCATTTTGACAACTATAGGCGGATTTTCAATAGCTGAAGGTAAACCAAGATCGCTTTTTCTAATTCTTATAAAATAAGGGGAGATGTCATCTATTAATTCTTTAACTCTTGGATCATTTGGAGTTTCAGACATTTCTTTTAATTGATATTTATGGTATTTAATCAATTTTTTTGAAGGCCATAAGAATTGAAATAAATTAGTTAAATCCTCATATCCATTAGGTGCAGGAGTTCCTGTAAGAACTACTCGCGCTTTGCAATACTTACTTATCTTTAATACTGAATCAGCAATTAGTCCGCCTTCAGTATTTTTTATTTTATGGGCTTCATCAAGCACTACCATCACGTTATATTTCTTAATGAAATAAATCAAATCATCTATTATGCTACTAACCGTTTGATATGACATTAAAGTTAGTTCAGAAGGATCTAGAGAGTGAAAGTACTTAGTTTTTTCCAGTTTGGGCATTTTTCCAGATAGCCTTTTCGAGTCAACCTTAGTTCCGAAACATTCCTCATACTCACTTTCCCATGGTCCAAAAGAACTCAATGGACCTATTATTAGAATCTTATTAACATATTTAGGGTTATTCTCATTTAAACTCTTAAGGTAAGCATATGCACCATAAACGATACTTGTCTTCCCAGCACCCGGTACAGAAAAATTACAGGCATTTTGGGAGAATGCTAAATGATATGCGGAAAGAAGTTGTAATTTATACAGTGTTCTCTCCGTCAGGTTTTTTGCAACGCTTTCCGTAAATTGTGAAAAATCATGTATATCGCAATTATTATTTCGAATATCATATGCTTGTCTCGAGAATTTATCGAAGTTTTTTTCCTCTTGAAAATAATTTAGCAACGTCTTTTCGACCAGTTCAGTTTTTAGTTCCTCAATATCATATTTTCTCAACATACTTCGTATATTGGTTAATACTTTTTCTTGACTGTGATCTTCAAATGGTACTAATATCTTGTCTTCTAGTATATTAATTTTCAAGTAATCTTTCATATATATTTTTGCTCTACGGTTCCCTAATAATTCATTAGTTGATCCAGTTAATATAAATTCCCTATTTTCTTGATCTATTCCAATTTCTATATACATATTGGAAAACACCTATTTCTTCTCAATTATTTTTTTGAAATTCCAAGCAATTGTACTAATTTCTTTAACTAAATACATATTTGTTTGATCTAAACTATCTGAATTAATTGCTTCAAGTGCATCCTTGGCCTTCTTCAGTAGTTCGAGAGGTTTATTAGCATCCTTTTTATCTTCGAGTTTTCTCACTGATTGATTTAGATTGCCTTTAAGTAATCCGCTTGATTTTTTTGTCCAAGAGTCGTCTCTAGCTTCAAGTAAGCTTGATAAGTCCTCATCTGGATTATTTCGATAAAGTTCATCTAAGGAATCTTCATTTATTCGATCCATACTTTCTGAATGGTTATCTAAAAAAGATTTCCAAATACCTTCGTCACAAAAAATCGAATCTTTTTTACTAGGCTTAGCAATTGACCTAAATTCTTTACCTTCATACTGAGCCCTTATGTAATCAAACGATACAGCTTTCAAATCCGCGATATCGGAATCATCGATTCCCCATTCTACTTTTGTTGTTCTCTTTTCGTATGCTTTTAGATATCCATTCAAATCTACAAACTGGCCCTCTCGTTTTTCCAATCTTGTGTATATACCTATATAATCGAGATACTCTAAGTAGCTGTCCATTAACTCCATAATTTCTAACCACTCTTTTATAGTATTCTCAGTTTCGCTCATCATATCCGCTATTTCTAATTCATCATATCCAACCTCACGTAAATCTTTGCATTTCAAATACTTTTCAATAGGATTATAATCAAGTTTCTCATCGGCACCCATTTGATAAGTTGTTTCCAGTTTCATGATGTCTTTTTGTTCAGGAGTTTCGGGCAGAATCACAGCTATGAAATATTGACAATTATCTAAATTTTGATTAGGCCACTTCTTTCTTTCTCTATATATTTTGTTTAATAAAGACGCTCTTCTATTTCCATCAATTATCACACCATCATTAGTAACAATTCCATATTGTTGTTGACCATTCTCTACTAAGTTTTTTAAGGTTGACTCGTTTCTCCCTTTTTTTGAGTCAAACAAATATTTTTCAATTATATAACTATCATCAACAACTTCCGGGTTTAATGACCTGTTTTGCTTTTCAAAGGATTTTACTGCACTGCCTATCCTGCCGTTATATTTGTTATATATTAAAAATTCCAACGGAATCTGATATGCTTTAAATTCCCCTACACCTCCTTTATATCTTATTCTGATTCCCGTCATATAAGGGTTATCCTGATCTACAATTTCTTTCAATTTTTTTATTCTTAGCTCTTTATTCATTCTATATACACCTCATCTTTTCAATTAGTTTCTTTAGTACAACATAACCAATTGCAATTTCCACAGGAATCGTTTTAGGTTCCTCATTAATTTGAATGAGTTTTGAAGGGGATATATTACTAGCTGTTTTTAATATAAATTCTTTTACATAATCTAGCATTTCGTATGGTCCAATTAATCCCATCCTCTGTTCACTAGTTAAACAATGATGCTGTTGAAATTGATTAAAACTTACCAATTTCTGTTTTATAGCATCAATACACAGTTCAATTTCATTTTCAAGAGTACTGTCGGTAAATATAAATGACTCTTCAAGTGGTATATATATTTTAGCCTTCGGTCCCTGACTTTTATGAATTTCGACACTCCATATAAACTCTTTATTTTCAAAATCAGATTTGTAATTGGTTAGTTCAACACGAAAGGCATTTACTATTAGGTACGGAATATGATACTTAAATCTAGCTACGTCTTTCTTTGGTTTCTCTTCATTAATATTAAAAATAGTATGGTTAAGGTCAGTGAACTCATTTTCTAGAGAATGTTGAATTGGTTTGTAGCAGTAAGGAACTTCTCTTCCCAACTGTTCTGCGATCGATTTAGCAAACGCAAAAGCCATCTTTGGTGGAACAGCATTACCTACCAATTTAGATTTAATACCTCTTGAGTCTCCAAAAAATTTATAATCAATAGGAAAACTCATAACAGATGCTAGTTCTCTTACAGTCGGAACTCTATACCTACTGTTCTTATATTTATATATAATTGATTCCCTAGAGGAAACTGATGAATTAGCCATTACTGTTCTTGCTGGTCTGTTAACGTCTTCGGGGAAAGACATTCTCCCCATGTATCCCTTGTCTTCTTTTAGTTGCTTTGCCTTCTGCCATTCGTATGGTGCGAGTTCCTTAATGAAATGGTGGTCAGTAACATCTATGGAGTTCATTTGAAAATTATAATTAGGATCATCGATCATCCTGTCTAAATTCTCCAAAGGATCCCCCAAAGCATTTAAAATTAATCTTAATGGTCTAACATCCCGTTCCTCCAATACAATTAACTGCGGGCTTGGAAACTCACCGCATAAAAATCTCTTTCTATTCTGTGCAACTCCAAAATTTTTAGAATTATAAACCCCAGAGTTCTCAAATAATACCTGTAATTCAAATGTTCCTTGTAACCCAAGATCACTTGCATTATAGGTTGGTTTTATGAACCCTTCGATATTGGGAACATTCTCTAAGACCCAATATTTCAAAACAGAATCCGATTTGTATTTTTTACGAGCAACTATCCTTAAGTAGGATTCTAACAACTTTATACCTAATGATTTATCACCTTTTCCTGACTTATTAGAATTTGAAAAAGCAACACACGGTGGCGAGCCAATAATAATTTCTGTATCAGGAACTAGTTCGTGAAATTCCTTGTCTGGTAATAATGAGATTCTTTCAACATCATCTAAAATAGTATTTGAATGTGGATGATTTCCATGATGGGTATTTACTGCAGGTAACCATTTATCAACAGCAAATAAAGTACGGAAACCAGCTTGTCTAAAGCCTTCAGAAAAACCACCTGCTCCACAAAAAAAGTCTGCTACTCTCATAATTCAATACCTTTCATTCGAACGTTTGTTTGTAATTATACCAAGTCAATATGCCCTTTGTCATATAATTTATTTCGACATAAATCGATTATAACCTTCAATTTTTTTTCAAATTTATATGTTACCATACCAAAATTTTTTAATATTAGAAACTTTAATGTTCAATGGGCATCTGTCAGAATCTATTATGTTAGAGTATCTAACTTTTCATCAGATACACTAATTTTTCATTGGAGAAACTTACCTTTATGCTGCCACTAAAATCACTTTACACATATGAACCTCAAACAACTCCCCGCTCAAACGCCGCAAACTCAATCCGATTACGCCCATTCTGCTTCGCCTGATACAAGGCCTTGTCCACCGCAGCAAACAGCTGAGTCAAATACCCCTCCGGATTGTCCGGCACATGCTCCACTTCAAAGTCCTCAAAGGACAGAATCCCAATACTAATCGTAATCGACACCTGCATAATCTCGTGATCCACCGTAATGTGGTTGGACTCCACCGCTAATCTCACACGCTCTGCGATCTGGTTCGCCAGATCATGCTCCGTATGCGGAAGGTAGATCATGAACTCCTCCCCACCATAACGAGTCAGTATATCGGTACTGCGAATGGATTGTTTGACGGCCTCTGCCGTGCGGACGAGAACTTCATCCCCGATGACATGTCCATAGCGATCATTGATCGCTTTGAAGTAGTCGATATCAAGCAGCAGGAGTGAAAATGGTGTTTTGTATTGAATATTGGTAATGACCTCATGATTCAGGTGTTGGGTCAGATAACGTCGGTTGTAACAGTTGGTTAAACTGTCTGTCAGCGCGAGTTCCTCCAGTTTGCGATTGGCCTCGGATAACTCCTGACGGATCAAGTCCAGCGCCTGGTTTCGCTCCTGAAGCGTTACGTTCTGGCGATTCATCTCTTTCACATAGAAGCGCTCCTGCGAGACATCCTGGAACGTAAGGATATGACCGATCGGCACAAGAGCCGAATCCACAATCGGAGAAGATTGCAGAATATAGTGCCGAATGTTCTTGTCCCGTTCCACGATCACTTCAATATGAGAGAGGGTATTTTCTTTTTTCTTATAATGATTCACGAACTCCCGACAGCTGCCCACAACTTGAACAGACTCCAGAAATACCTCCATATCAAAAGAATCCCCCACATGCAGATCCATAAAGGATCGAGAGGCTTTGTTCGCTTCAACAATGACTTCATTCTCATCCAGTACCAGGATGCCATATGGAATGGTATTGATCACGTCCTCATGCGCGATGGAGACCAGATCGAACACATTGTATCTTTTGATCACATAGACGAAGAACAGGTCTGACAGAAAGATCCCCAGCGAAGTCATGCCAGGAATGATGGGCAACCAGCGGGCTAGAACCACATTCAGAATCGCATCAATCGTTGCAAACACAGCCAAGACCAAGATGCCCCATAGGGTGATCCGTACCTGTTTTTTGATCATGGCAGACGTCTGCGATGAATACACCGCCCGGAACAGAACGACGAGAGACGTCAAGAAATAGCTCACCAGAATAACCATCACAACCCAGAACCAAGGGCCGTAAGCACGCTCGATGTACCCGCCCTCCAGGGGAATGACGAACTCGTTCCATGGGTTGGCGACCACACCTATAGCCCCGATTACCGCAGGGACAAATAGCAGGAAGGTTCCTTTGGCACTCAACCGCTCTGAATAACCGGTAATAAAGATTGTCAGCAGAAGCCACCCGCTCCCAAGCAGAGAGACCGCAACGAAAGACAACAAAACATAGAACAACTGCAGACCGGAATCATCCGTGAGCGTACTTGCAAATTGACAGAAAGGCCAGAGCATCATCAAACCGTGAAACAAAAAGTACACCTTATGTAAGTTCGTAATTCTAACCGTAGCAAACACATATACACCTACACCGAACAATAGGACAAATAAAAAGAGATCATACCATACTAATGGGTTCACGAATCTTCTCCTTCTTAGATGCTACAATGACAACGTGATTGCTCATAATTCTATGGGATACTTATATAAAACTTCAATAAACACCTATACAATACTGCTACACCAAACATATTGGTTAATTTAACCATATCTTATCACACCACCATAAGGGTGAGTAGCCCATACACTGGAAGTCTGACCAACCTCTGATCGAAATCCTGACCTATTTTGCGTTTTTGTGAAGGAATCTGACTGTTCCACAAAAAAAACCGCCCATATCCAACGGAGCGGCCAGCCAGCAATTGGTTTGATTCAAATGATCCCAAATCATTCGCGGAGTTCATCTCTCCGGCAGTAGTACTTCACCTTATGATCAGGAACATCTACTCTTCCGTATTTTAGCTATGACTTGCTCATGATCAAGTCAACGTTCGCCTTCAACGACTTGCTTCTCAGCGATCAACAGCTCCAATTGTTGCTTATAACGTACCTCCTTTCTGAGATATGCTTCATGACTCATTCCGACCAGATCAGCTTCATATTTAGGGGAATAAAAGGGTTCGTTGTCCGAGAATAAGTCTGGATTGTCCTTCAGCAACTCCGTAATTACCTCTGACGTCTTAGCCGCATCACACACTCTAACGACGGCATCCCCAAGTTGTCCTTTACGCATCGCACCTTCTCGAACCAGTACCTCGTCTACTTTCCAGAAATGCTCTGACCATGGCAACCCACAATGTCTGCGGGACGGTACTGAAATCTCACTTCCATCCGGTAAAATCGTATATAACATCTCATGCTCGTCTGTCATTCTGCCTGGAATGTCCACCCACTCTTCGACCCCATGGATAAATGTGTTCCGCTTCAAGTCAACGCCTACCAGAAGAATGGTCGCCTTACGGTCAAGCAGTTTCCCCCATGCCGAACCTCTCGCACACGGTGTATCAAAGAGATGATCGTCCTTCGTAAACGCCTCTGCGTCCCGTCCCAGTGCTGCTACCGAGTGCGTCGGGTGCCACGAACGGACCACGCCCGGACGTTTACGGAAAAGTTCAGGCAGAATACCCACACAGCATACAGAATTTTCCACGTGGAACATTGGGTTATCCGCATTAATGGTAGACCACGTATGAGTGGGAAGCACCAACAATCCGTCTTTCATATAGTCGCTACAGGCATCCAGCACCGTATCTGCTCCACCTTCAACATCACCCAAACTCTTCATTGAAGAGTGCATAAGCAACGTACCTTGGCGATCCAAACCAAGCTGCTCCAGTTGCTGCATCAAGCTTTCTTTTGTGTACATATCCTTTTCTAACCTCCTTCATTTCTTATCCCTTTTCGATGAAAAATTAAATTCTTGCTCAGTTTCACATTATGCTTCTCAGCATAACAAATAAAGGGCCGAGGGTTAACCCCCGGCCACAGAGAAAGATTTGTATAAGTTCATGCAGTAGCTGCCAATCTACTTTTACTTAATAATAACGTACTCCAGATTCACCAGTTTCGCATACGTCACGATTTGATCTGTCGTCAGGTTCAAGGATACAACCGTATGGTGACCGCCACCATTTTCAATCCATGCTTTTACCCCGTCCTGGAAGTTTGGCTTCACGCTCCACAGAACACGTGCTACCGGCAGGTTAGGTGCTGGAACGGTTGGCTCAAATGCGGATACTTCGTTGATCAACAGTTTGTAATGTGTACCGAAGTCTGCCATGGATACCACGACACCTTCGCCTGCTTTGCCATCGAATACGAGACGTGCCGGATCTTCACGATCGCCAATGCCCAGTGGGGACACGATGATTCTTGGTTTCGTGCTAGCCAGTGTCGGATCTACTTCAAGCATGTGGGATTGCAGGATCGCTTCCTGTCCAGCAGCCATCTCGTAGGTGTAATCTTCCATGAAGCCCGTGTTCTCGTTATGGGCCATGATTTTCAGCAAGCGATCCAGCGCAGCTGTTTTCCAGTCACCCTCACCGGCAAATCCGTACCCTTGAGCCATCAGGCGTTGTACAGCCAGACCTGGAAGCTGTTTCATTCCATGCAGATCTTCAAAGTTTGTCGTGAAGGCACTGTACCCACCTTCGTCCAGGAAACGTTTGATCGCAATCTCATAGCTCGCTTGCACACGTACGCTGGCTTCCCAAGCTTCCTTGCTGTTTGTGCCATAATCAAATTCATAGAGGTCTTTATACTGAGCAATCAGATCATCGATTTCCTGCTCCGTTACGGCGTTCACATATTGCACGAGGTCGCCAATGCCGAAGTAATCAACTGTCCATCCGAATTGGATTTGTGCTTCCACTTTATCCCCTTCGGTCACGCCAACATTACGCATGTTATCTCCGAAGCGAGCGACTTTGAGGTTGAAGCCTTCGTTAAAGGCAACCGCTACGTCCATCCAGTCTGCAACCTGTTGTTGCACTTCCGGGCGTTCCCAGTAGCCAACAACGATTTTGTTTTGTTTTTTCAGACGAGCATTAATGAAGCCATATTCGCGGTCACCATGTGCCGCTTGGTTCAAGTTCATGAAGTCCATATCGATGGTTGCCCAAGGAATGCTTTCGTTGAATTGAGTTGCCAAATGCAGCAAAGGTTTTTGCAGCAATTTCGTACCACGAATCCACATTTTCGCCGGGGAGAAGGTATGCATCCATGTGATGACACCCGCTACTTCGTCGCGATAATTGACTTCCTTCATGATGCTCGTGATTTTATCTGCGGTTACCGCCAGATCCTGCAATACGAGCGGGTACGGTAGTACGCCGCTGGCATTAAGGGCATCCGTAATTTTCTGTGCGTTAGCTTTTACTTCGCCCAGTGCTTCTTCTCCGTACAAGTGCTGTGAACCGACCACAAACCAGAACTCTTTTGCTGCTGTTGCTGACATATAATCATCCTCATTTCATTTTTTATAGTTGAACAATATGGGTTTACACTAGAACACTGCGAAGCCAGAATAATCTTTCGATCGCTGTTATCCCTGGATTTTTTTGAATCCCTTATCTTAAGGGAAAATCCAGTGATAAAGGCGAACGCTCCGCTTCTCCAGCTTTCTTCTGTCTTCTCCGTTATCGTGTAAAAAGTATAGTTGAACAAGTCATTCCAACACTAAACCACTTGGAAGCCAGAACATGCTTCCAGTCACTGTTATAACCTAATTACTTCTGTCCGTAATATGCGTCTTTTCCGTGTTTACGCAGATAGTGTTTATCCAAGATGCCTTGTGGCAGTTCCTTCGCGAAGTTATTCAATTGCCGCGCGTACAGGTTCATTTTGCATACTTCCTCCAGTACGACACTGTTCACCACCGCAGACTTGGCATCTTTCCCCCACGTAAACGGTGCATGACCATGGAGCAACACTGCCGGAACCGCCATAACATCAATTCCACGCTGTTCGAACGTTTCAATAATGACGCGTCCTGTCTCCGCTTCGTATCCGCGATCCACCTCGTCCTGGTTCAGGAAACGTGCGCAAGGCACCGCCCCATAGAACGTGTCTGCATGTGTTGTTCCCATAACTGGTACGTCCAGTCCAGCTTGCGCCCAGATCGTCGCCCACGTGGAGTGTGTATGCACAATGCCACCAATCTCCGAGTAATGCTTATATAGTACGGCATGTGTTGCAGTGTCCGAGGAAGGTCTCATCTCACCCTCCACTACGTTACCGTCCAGATCAACCACAACCATGTCGCTTGCTTTCATCACATCATAGCTAACGCCACTCGGTTTAATGACGAACAGACCGCTTTCCCGATCAATTGCGCTGACATTACCCCAAGTGAATTTTACAAGTCCGTGCTTGGGCAGTTCCAGATTCGCCTGGAATACCTCTTCCTTCAGTTGTTCTAACATGTTATTCCCTCCCGTTCTCTACCAGATGATCCACGGCTGATTGCTCAATCGCAAGTCCACTCCGGTAGCGTTCGATAAATGCTTCAAACCCTTTCACATCCGATGCATCTGGCGCCACTTCGACTCCCTCAACATCGTTGAAGACTTTCTGCTCCAGGAACACATCCAGGCTCTCCTCTTGATCCTTGTTGATCAAGTACGAAGCCAGAAGTGCCATGCCCCATGCGCCGCCTTCACCAGCGGTAGACATTACTGAGACCGGTACGTTCATCGCAGCAGCTACAATCCGTTGTCCGACAACAGGTGTCTTGAACAGGCCACCGTGAGCCAAAATGCTATCAATGGCTACATTCTCTTCCTCCGTCAAAATGTCCATACCCAGCTTAAGTGCACCGAAGGCACTGAACAGGTGTGTCCGCATGAAGTTCGCCAGATTGAAGTTGCTTTCTGGGGAGCGGACGAACAATGGACGGCCTTTCTCAAGTCCCGTAATGTTCTCGCCTGAGTAGTAACCGTAGCTGAGTAAGCCACCACCATCTGGGTCTGCCTCCAAAGCCTTATTGAACAACACGCTAAACAACTTGCCGTTATCCACTTCATATCCCATCGCTTGAGAGAACTCCCGGAACAGTCCCACCCATGCGTTGATATCACTTGAACAGTTGTTGGCATGCACCATCCCTACTGGGCTTCCATCCGGTGTGGTGACCATATCGATCTCCGGATACACTTTGGATAGTTCCTTCTCCAGTACGATCATGGCAAATACCGAGGTGCCGACCGAGATGTTCCCCGTACGTTTCTTCACGCTATTCGTTGCTACCATACCCGTTCCGGCATCGCCCTCTGGCGGGCAGAGCGGAATGCCTGCTTGCAGATCTTGCGAAGGATCGAGCAACTTGGCTCCCGCTTCCGTCAATGCACCTGCGTTCTCACCAGCGAGATATACCTTCGGAAGCAGGTCCTCGACCTTCCACGGATAACCTTTGCCTGCGATCCGTTCATCGAACTGTTGGATCATGGATGGGTGGTAATTATGTGTAGACTCGTCAATGGGGAAAATGCCCGAAGCATCGCCGATGCCAATCGCCTTATTGCCCGTCAGCAACCAATGGATGTACCCAGCCAAAGTAGTCAGATGATCGATCTGTGGCACATGCGCCTCTTCGTTCAAAATCGCTTGATACAAGTGGGCGATGCTCCAGCGTTCAGGAATATTGAATTGCAGAAGTTCCGTCAGCTCCCTTGCAGCTGCTCCCGTCGTAGCGTTACGCCAGGTGCGGAAAGGTACCAGCAGTTCGCCCGCGCTATCCAAAGCGATATATCCGTGCATCATGGCCGAGAATCCGATGGAACCGACCGTGCGCAGCGTAATTCCGTATTTCTGTTCCACATCTTGCTTCATCTCACGATAAGCCGTTTGCAGACCTGTGATGATATCCTCCTGGTTGTACGTCCAATAGCCACCTTTCAGGAGGTTCTCCCATTCATAACTACCTGACGCGATAGTCTCAAAACGCTCGTCAATCAACACCGCCTTAATCCGCGTTGATCCAAATTCAATTCCGAGTGAAGTAGCCCCTTTAGTAATGGCTTCTTTTAAGTCCAATTGACTCATAATCACGTGTATCCCCTCTCCGGTCGCGATTTCACATCCCTAAGGATGCATATATAAGGTGAAGCTTCTACTTATAGCAGTAACTAGTTATGAATTTTGTATAAGAGGTTGTTCGAAAATTCTGTGTTTTCAAAGAATGCGCTTTCCTTTTCTGACAGCCTTAGTATATTTTTTGTACGTACATTTGTCAATAATATATAATAGTTATACTTACAAAGGACACATATTGTGTTCTATTTGGCTATCCAAAGGTCTCATGCAGCTATAAAATGGCTATGCTGTAAGGTACACCTCATTGCTAAAAGGTTGGATATGTACGGTTCATTTCGAAAAATATGCTGTTTTATATGCATTCAAACTGAATCATGCTAAAATATGTACGTACAACTATTTGAACAACAAGGTTGATATAGATGAGTAACGATGAAAGAAGTGGACTACGTGAAGCCAAAATACCAGGTCATCATTGATGATATAAAGAGTCATATCCTCTCGGGGGCATATAACATAGGCGAACAGATTCCAACCGAGTTGGCATTACAGGAAAGCTACAATGTAAGTCGCCAGACGGTGCGGAAAGCCATTTTGGAGTTATCGAACGAAGGATTTTTACGAAGCGAAAAGGGTTCAGGAACTTACGTTAGCAATCAGTATCGATCACGATCAGGCGGCAATACATCAAAAAAAACCATTGGCGTGATTACAACATACATCTCGGATTACATCTTTCCTTCCATTATCCGCGGTATTGAGAGTCGTCTGAATGAGGACAACTACTCGCTACTGCTCGCCAGCACCAATAATGATGTGGCACAGGAGAAAAAAGCACTCGAAATGATGCTCTCCTACGGTGTGGATGGCCTGATTGTGGAACCGACCAAAAGTAATCTGTATAATCCCAATATTGCATACTACCTGTCATTCAAAGAGCAGGATGTACCGTTTACGATGATTAATGCCTTTTATGAAGAGCTGGAGGTTCCTTTCTTCTGTCTAGATGACGTGCAATCCAGTTATCTCGCCACACGTGAATTGATCGCCAAAGGCCATACCCAGATCGGCATTATTGCCAAAATGGATGATTTGCAGGGCAAGTACCGGATGAAGGGGTACATCAAGGCACTTGGTGAAGCGAAGTTACGGTTCCATCCTGATCAAGTGCTTTCCTTTGATACCGCCTCGAAACCGGAGTTATCCTCCAATGTAGCAGCGTATCTGGACGAAAACAGAGATGCGCTTACCGCAATCGTCTGTTACAATGACGAGGTGGGACTGGAGGTAGTGCACGCCTGTAGGCAACTCGGCATCTCGATCCCGGATGAGTTATCCATCATTGGACAGGACAATTCGTACATCGCCAAGAACGCCAATATCCGTCTTACAACGCTAACCCATCCCCAAGAACAAATGGGCCGCGACGCTGCCGACTGGGTGATCAAGAATCTGCAAGGCAAAAAGGATCTACCCACCAACACCTACTATCAGCCGGTGCTGGTTGAGGGGGAGACGGTAAAGGAGATCGTAGTGGAGTAATATTGTTGTGGGACGAGCGTTAAGTTGTTACCGAGCGTTTCTGTCTAACATACTTAAAGAAGGCCGTCAGAATATCTGCGGCCTTCTTTGTTCTTGTTCACTATAATGAGGGATTAACCTTTTCGTACATATACATCTTCAAATAGAATTTACTTCGCCTGATCCGCTTCTTCGCTTACCAAACTTACAATGACGCCTTTTTTCTTCAAATTCTCTATCACCTGCCCAGCACGATCATTCAACGGATTGTTAGCCAAATATACCTCTGTTAGATGTGGGATGGTTTCGAGCACTGCAATATCCTTAATGAGGTTATCTTCTACATATAGATATTCCAAGGTTGGATGGTTCTTTAAAGGTGTCAGATCTTGAATTTTATTATCATTCATAATCACCCATTCCAACTTTAACTTCTGAAGAGGACTTAGATCAGTCACCTGATTCCCACTGGCGAGTAGACTGGTTAGCTTACGCATATTTTTTAATGGAGCCAGGCTTTTGATTTTGTTATTGTCCATAACCAGATTTTGCAGATTAGTCAGACCTATAAGTGGCGAGATATCTGCAATCTGATTGCCTTCAACAGCTAAGAACGTCAATTTATTTAACTTGTTGAGTGGCTTAATACTCTTTATATTTTGACCAGGCAAGAATAAATCCGTCATATTAACGGCATGTTCAAGCCCCTGCAGATTGGAAATCTTACTTTTCGTTTCCATAGCATATATGGATTTTAATTTTTTCAAATCGCCAGCCTTTATTTCCTTCTTAGCCGATAGCGTCAGATCTGCTCGAATAACTTCGGCCAAGACCGGGTCTTTGATAAGCGATGCAGCCGAGATAATAGTGGTCGGTAATAGTACAAAAACCAAACATAACACGATCAAATTTTTGATAAATTGATTACGCATATCGATCTCCCTACATTATTTAATACTGGAAATACACCGTTATCTGGAATGAAATGCATGGATATTGCCTTTATCCCGGGCAGGATCTCAACATCTATGATCTCAAGTCAACGTAAGAACGATCTGATCCCCGGAACGGGTGATTTTGTAGATACCCTCTTGCATGTCGATGCCGTAGTGCTTTTTCAACAAATACTTGGCGTTGAGATCCGTCTCGACGACCACCAGATAATCATAGCCACTCAACAGGTTGTCCATATTGTCCTCATAGAACAACACGATCCCGTCCACATGTGGAGCATACAAGAAATACTTTCCTACATATTGCATGTAATAATTCGTGACCTGCTGGTCCCTGTCTGAGGCGTAGAAGAGATATCTGTTGTTATCCTCCTGCCCACCTGGGTACCACCGATCACCGGTAACCGCATGAATCTTGTAAGGGAGCGTTGTATCATAGCTTTTGGCAATCGAGACGATCCCGTTATATTCCGATAAAAGGATGGTTGCCGCAACAGCCATACAGCCGATAATGCCTTTTTGATAATGACCTTTCGTCTTGACCGTCTTAAAGGACTGATAATCAGGCACTTCACCGATCCGATAGTGGAATGAACGCTCCAGGTCGATCGCAGCGCACAATACCAGCCCCCCGGCGAACAGCACCACGATACTCGATGCATAACGCTCAAAGCCTGCTAGGACAATGGCTTCATCCAGTGGCATGGAGAAGAGATACAGCGCCAGAATACCTGCATAGTACAGTAACAGAACAACGTCCAAAGCAATTAATGCTTTCCATAAGTTCCATTTCTTCTTGAGCACAACGATAGCAAATACCGAAGCTCCGATCGCGATAAGCTGGAAAAGTACAATGCCGAGCACAGGCCTGGACGTGATATCTATGCTTGATTTCAGGAAGAGCGTCAGAATCTCCCATTTCTGTTCTCCCGTCTTGCCCGCTTTGATCACCGAGGCTGTTCCCTCGAACTTGTTATCAATCCCTTGGAATACCGTCGCCATTCGCCAGCTCCAGCCGAAATACGGAAGTAATGAACCACCAATGGTACCAAGCACAGCCAGTCCGACTTTCCAGTTCGAGCGCTGCCCATTTCTCAACCATGTATACACCAGGAAGATCAGGCCGATCGCGGCGAAAATAATCCCTGTGCTTTTGATGATGGTTAGCAACCCGGCAAGCGGAAGAACAACAATACATGCCTTTTTGATCTCATGACGATATTGGTATATAACCGCCAGGATCGCGAGCGCATAGATTGGAAGCAAGAAATCCACGAGTAGATTAGTGATCCGAATCGTCAGATTGAAAAAAGAAAGCGTAGATAACCCAAGTCCGAGAAAAGCGTACAAAAGAAAGCGTTTCTTCTCTGAAACAATGCCAAACATGGCATAAAAACAGGAAAAGATAAGCAGACCTTGTGCCAAAAGCATCACGGACTGGGAATGCCCCATGAAGCGACAGACATAATAAATAAATGACGAAGTCCCGAGCGGATAGTTTTTAAAATCTATCAGATTGGAGTCTGACGTCGGAAAGGCATTTGTACTCAGCATCTGCTTCAAAACGACAGCCCAGTGGGAGAAATTATCGTAATGTGTTAATTGGTTCTGAAAGAGTACCAACAAGAAAACAAAAGTCCCTGCCAGGAATGAAAATTGAAATATGGAAAAGGACATGCGAAAAGATATGCCTTGGCGCAAAGCGCCGACCACACTGCCTCTATACAGCACCAACCCTATAATCAACACGATAATACTTCCTATAAAGAGCTGACCTGCCAAGCCAGCGAAATATACGATGCAGGCAATCGAGGAAAACACAATTACAGGGATAAACTCCCACCGTAGTGCAAGTGTCTTCCGAACAAACTGCATATAACCAACAAATGAGATTATCAATAAAACTCCCATCAGAAAATGAAGCACAATGAGCATCTTTATCTCTCCTAACCCTCTCTGGTGGAACGATCGGAATGTGGCTGAATCAAATCAGTCAGCAATTGGTCGATCAGGCCCTTCTCTACAATATCATCGATATTCTCCACCGAGAGGAGCACTTCGCGCTCACGGGCTGTCGTTTTTCCCGTATGTTGCAAAATGACTTCAATATTACTCTTCGTATAAAAAGTAACCACCGCTCCTGCTGCAATATCCCCATGGAAACCCGTCGCGGAAAAGAAACGATAATTGAAGCTGCGCAGCGTACAGCTAGCCTCATTGGTAAAATGAACTGGAAGCTGAAGGGAAAGCCGCGGCATTTTCCGCTGATCCGATCTGGGTTGAACAATCCGTTTTTTCACATTACGTAGCATATCGTCATAAGCCGTATCCCACAGATTCATCTGCTCTGGCAAGGAGTGTTTACGATCGTAGATGATCTGCATGTATTGGCGGTTATCATTCTCATCAATCGGCTGAACCGTTGCGGAGTAACGCCAGCCCTCTCCATCCTGTTTCACATAAACGATGACTGCGTCGAGATTGGCCTCATACCGGTCGGTTTTGACGACCAGAGAAATGATCTTTTGCTCAGCCAAATAAATGGGATAAGGGACATAGAAGGCAATACCTTGTTCAGATACATCCACCGTCTTGGCCTGATAGCGCAGATTGTTGGCTTGGTCGTGAATCGTAACATCTTCCTGCGCCCGAATCCGTTCTGTCTCCCGATACGCACGACGGCCAATCATGAAGAACAGGGCGTAACATAGTGCGATCATGTTATGAATCAGCCAGAAAATAATGATACTGCTGAAGAACAGCGCAATACCGTACTTGCCATTGACATACCGAATCACGGCTGCAATGGAAAGCAACAGCAAGAAGATATGCGGAAGTGCATATAAAAGAGCAGACATCCATTGTCGACCGCTTGCTCTGCTTTTGTTGGTAACTTTGAACTTTTTCTCACGAATGCCCAGCGTTTCCAGGAGAACCGGCCAGATCAGATAAGGCATAAATATGGTATCGATAACCTGACTCCAGCGCTGATTCCGAATATTGCTGGACAGATATCGCATGGATACACTATAGAAGAAATAAGATGGAAGCCAGAAGATTAAGATTTGCCAGAAGGTGGTATTCACTATCTGGAAGTCGAATAACGCAAACAAAATAGGCGCCATAATGAAAATCAAACGGTTAAAGAAGGACCACCAGTATAAGAAACTGCTTAAGTAGGTCACTCTCGTCCAGAAAGGAAGCTTCCCGGATATGGGTGCGCGCGTGTTCTGCAGGCTCTGAATAATCCCCCGTGCCCAGCGAATCCGCTGCTTAATCATGCTCTTCACTGTTGTTGTTGTCTGCCCGGCAGCTTGAACCTCTTGAGTCGCATAAGTAATGTAACCTTCCTGCTGCAAGCGGATGCTTGTCTCAAAGTCCTCGGTGATCGTATTGAGCGGAAAACCTCCGATGTCTTCCATACCTTGCCGGGAAATAATCGTATTACTTCCTGTATAGGCTACCGCATTGGAGGCATTACGCAGGATGTTCACTTCTCTGGAGAAGAAATCCTGTTCATTCGGAATGCCTTGCTCTGCATACAGATTAAACTGGAATAGATCCGGATTGTAGAAGCTCTGCGGGGTCTGTACCAGTCCAAGCTTGAACGTAGGGTCCATTTCATCCTCTCGGCGAGGACGCCATTCCCCGTTCTCCTTAATAAACGTAGAGAGCAGGAAATAGGGGACCGTTTTCATCAGGAAGGTGTGCTGTGGAATCATATCTGCATCAAACGTTGCAATGAGCGGAGAAGAGCTTTTGCTCAGTGCATTGTTCAGATTACCAGACTTGGCATCCTTGTTTCCGGGGAACCCCAGATATCCCACGCCAAACTGTCTGGCAAGCTCCTCCACCTCAGGTCTTGCTCCATCGTCACAGAGATAGATATGAACCTTCTGCTTGTCCGGATAATCCATGAATGTACAGGCATTAACGGTTTTATATAACAGATCAACGGGCTCATTATGCGTAGCGATAAATACATCCACATCCGGATAATATTCCGGCGGAACGATTGGAAAGTCGAGCTGTGTACGTTCTTTTTGCATCTTTTGAAAGAATAATTCAAAGGTTGTCAGTACGGTGACCGTTTCAGCAACAATCAACAGCATACCAAAAATGACGTTCAGAACGCCTTCACCCCATGGCAACGTAAAGAACGTACGCCATACCAGATAAATCGACATCAGGATCATCGTGATGATAAAAAAGATATTCTGCCTTTTTTCGTTTTGCACTACAGCTGCTTCCTCCTTGCTGCAAATACCCATCTTCGCTGCAATTGGAAACTGAGCAGGAACAGCAAGGCATCACAGACGAATTTCGCCAATTTCTCATCTACGAAGAGAACGGTATGGAATATATATACGCCGGTACTGGACAGCAAGATCACCACTCCGCATAACGTCAGATAACGCCATAGACTTCCCTGGCTATCCTCTTTGCGAAATACAAAGTGTCTGTTCAGTACATAGTTGACTACAATGGAAATCACTCTCGCAATCACGGTTGCAAGCAGAATTCTTAGATAGTGCTGCTCACCCAACACGGGCCGCAACGCGTCGATCAAAAACCAGGCAATACCTAAATCAACAACAGAACTGGCTACGGAAGAAGAGATAAAGCGGAAGAAATTGGAGAACAACACACCCATGACTCGGGCACTATCCTGGACTGCTTTAAAATGTGTTCCTGCATTGCCATTTTCATAAATGACTTGGATTGGCATGGTATGAATCGGAATGCCCGATTGGATGCACGAGATGAGCATCTGCAGCTCATATTCAAATCGAGTGCCGCGAACATCCTGCATAAACGCAAGTAACCCGGGACCGAAGGCACGAAGCCCAGTCTGGGTATCTGACAGCTTTTTACCATACAGCATGGCAAAAATAAAGGAGGTCATCCGATTGCCTAACAGGGACTTTGGCGGTATGTTCCCCTCACTGAAGTTCCTTACCCCGAGCACCAACGAGTCCGGGTGAAGCCTGGCTTCTTGGGCTATGCGGTATACATCCTCAGCCGCGTGCTGTCCGTCTGAATCAGCGGTTACGACGAAGGAAGATGCATCGAATTGCTGTGCAATATACTGAAATCCGGTCTTGAGTGCCGCACCCTTCCCCTGATTTTCCGCATGTGTTAGCAGAGCACAACCGTTCTCACGAAGTTCCTCGAAAATCGACTGGTAGGCCTCACCCGATCCATCGTCCACAATAACAATATTAGTAAATCCATACTTTCGCAATTGCCGTACATAGGCTGGAAGTCTCTCATCCGGTTCAAGTGATGGAATGAGGATGATCGTTTCGCCGTTTTGTCTACCTATAATCATCCTGATAAGCCTCAATTCGACATATTTTCACAGATTCTTTTTTGAATATTGTGAGTATAACATCGAAAAGGTATACAGTAAACGAATAACTTGTATATATATTGGTAAAAAAGTTGCACTCTTTTATAAGCCAATTCATAGGTGAAAAATACTAGTTGAGGGTTAGTCTGGCACTACTCGAACAATTGCACATTTGGCTCTCGTTTCAGCACATGTACCAGCATGGCATGCAGTTGTCCACGGTGGTGATAGAAGTACGCCTGCGTAAGCCAATCGAAGCGTGAATGAACGCCTCCCCAGAATGCCTTCGTTTCTCGTAATAGTTCATCTTATGTTCGAGCAGTTATACCTTCTTTTAGAGAACTGTAATACTCCAGTAAGGCTTCTCAGCCATATCCATCTGATTAAAAATCCCTTTACACGTTCTTAACTTACAAATCTGGACGAATGGTCACTTATGCGAATCACGGAATTGGATTAGAATTACCATAGACGATTGAGAAAAAGGCTGTGATTCCAATGTTATTCGAAAGAGACAAATGGTTGCAGTATGGCATTCTGCGCGATGAGCCCTCTCTCGCTGAACGGTTGCCAGAAACACGGTTGATTGAGAAGCATACGCTAACGAAGATGCTTCTTCAATATCCCAGCGTTGTACTGAAACCTCGTAATGGCAGTTACGGAAGGGGTATCTTGTTCATTAAACGAAGCGGTGCAAATGCTTATCGTATTCAAAATGAAAATAACACAGTCACCATGAGAGACAACGAGCAGTTACTCGATGGTTCGAACAAACAATCAAAAGTGATGAATATATTGTCCAAAAGCGTCTGCAGCTTGCTCAAATTAAACACAGGCCGTTCGACATTCGGATCATGGTTCAGCGCAAAAAGAGTTCCTCGTCCACTTGGAACGTGACAGGTTCCTATGCTAAAGTCGCAGCACAAGGATACCAAGTCACCAATGTGAATAACCGCCCCATTCCAGTTCTTAAAGCACTGAGACTAGCTCGAATTGGAGATCGACGCTTACTTGTCAGAGCGGAACAAGTTGCACGATTAGCTGCCAAACGATTGGGAGAGCATTACCCTATGCTTAGACAAGTCGGGTTCGATATAGCCATCGACAAGAAACGGCGAATTTGGATTATCGAAGGCAATTATCAACCAGCCTTACGGCCTTTCCGACTTTTAAAAGATTCCTCGATGCACCGCAGAATATTATGGTACAAAGAACATTAAAGCAAAAGAAGACGACCAGCCTTTTACTCATGGCCAGTCGTCTCTTCCTGTTTAGTATCTGTTCTTGATATTAACCCTCTTCGGTTATTTCCGGCATTTTCTAATCGCACTTGTAACACGCGTCACTCGGAACTGATTTACCCCTACCTGTATAATGGCGAACTGGCTGTACGACGTACCTGAAGAGGTATACGGCTCGGCTTCAATATTTCCACTCGGTGTTCTAACCGTCGCGGTGATTCTAGTTACCAGGCACACACCACGGTCGGAAGATCTCCAAGTCTCGTCACGCTGAACACTATATCTATCATTGCTACAGAAGATAGATGCATACTCCACTACTCCACTCGCATTAAATGAAGTCGAGTTATAGATCTGAACGGGGTCATAACCACCTCTTGGTGCTCCAGGTCTTCTATTTCCCATTCTCAAAACCTCCTTTTTTATTGATAGTCTATTAAATGCAATTAAATAGTTTTGGTGAGGTATAAATGTGGACAAGGTAGAAAAAGTGTGTTTGTACAGTGGTAGAGGGAAACTAGTAGCTTGATGTCATAACTCAAACACAAAAAAACCACCCTTTACTATACAAAGGTGGTTCGCGAATTATAGAACTACTGTCAGTATCATCTTATTGGGCCAATTGAGTCGAAACGGTACATCATAGACGGTCAAAACTCCCCAAATGCAGATACTTCTATTCTGCCGCCTCCGCCAACCATGCTTGCATAGCCGGAGATTCCGCCCGATTCAAACGTAAGGCAATTTCGGTATTGATCTTATCCGGCGGCATGATCTCAACAAGGACACATACAGACTCTCGAGGTTGATTCAAGGCAAATATGCCTTTATCATCGAGCATTTTCATTGCCAGCTCCATGGCTTTCAGTCTCAAATTAAACTCGACATTCCAATCATCGATCTCTAGATCCGTAATAGAAGGACGCGCGTTAAATCGTTGTTTGACACCGTCAAAGTGATCATCCCCAAAACAACAATAGGGCGAATTCGCATACGACCATTTGATGAGATCCGCAATCGTGGATACCGGCGTATCACTTTCCTCTGCTTGCCTAGCCGATTCCAACCCCAAAGCTTCCCACGACCAGGCAGAGATGCTTGGCGCATGTCCTTCGCCAGTAGTGTATAACGTACAATAATAGTAACGTTCACCATTTTCAAAAAGGGTGCAAAAAGACTTTCTGGCGGCAGCAGCGATTTCTATGGCCAGTGTCTCTATTTCTTGCATTGGCTTCATGAATAGAGTTCCCCTTTCCATTCGTTGATCATTTGCCCCTTCGATATGAATTGGCTATTTGGACTAGATACCAGACACCCGCACCCACAAGGGCAGCAAACACCAGATTGATGCAGCCGAACACGATGAGTGACTTTGCTTGGCCTGGACCAATCCGGAAAGCCGTAACAAGCTGAAAGACAGCCGGTAGCAGAAACACCAGCCAAGAGACGGTTATAAGCTTTTCTGTTCTGAAGCTCCACCATACTGCTGAACATGAGGCAACTAGCAGTACCCAGGTACAGATAAGCTTTAGGGCGAACATCATTTCGTCCCCCTCCTATTTGCCCTGGATCACAAGTCCATATTTACTGAATCTCCACGATTGGCTCAAATCATGCATCGCATCATGGCTTATACGTACAGAGGGCTTCTGCACCTTCATCGCATTTGTGTCCTGTGCCGAGAAGCGAAGCGGCTTTGCTATTTTTTGGATAGAGTCTCTAATCTCATCAAAAAACGCATAGGTCAGCGGCATATGATCCCGGATATCCTCATATATATAGTATTTTCCTTTTTCGTCTTCCAAATTAACCTGAACGCCTTTCGGAAATGAAAGCATGATGCACGGCAGTTCTTCCTCTGCCCATTGTCCGTGATATGGAAAAGATACACCTTCATTTCTCACAAAAAATCCGGAACTTTCTTGATTCGACGCAACAGAAATCGAGTAAACAAAGAAGGCGTGGACATCATTTCTCTTTTCTCCTGCCGTAAAATACTGATAAAACGTTTGATACGCCTCGTACACCTGATCATAATCATACGCTGTCCGGTCCGCATTGGTACGGTAAAATTGCGCTTGTCTTTGCTCGAAAAGCTGCAAAAGACTTTTAAACTCCTGAGGAGTGATGAAGAACTTCAGTTTATAGAATCCGCTATTCTTTAATTTGTCCATTCTTTTCGCTCACCTCCCTATTTATGTATCTTATTTCCATTATAGTGGTCACCTTTCCTGAGTCTACCTACTTTACACCTGAATTTTGCGAATGAAAGCACAAATTAGCCGTACAGATTATTATCCGTACGGCTAATTTCGAGTTGTTCGGCTCTGCGAATTTGGGATTGTTAAGGTTTAACTACAGAGAGAAGAGACTCATTTCCCTCAGAGATCACCGTCACATCTGGTGCAAACGTTGCATCACTTACATGTAGCGTTTCTCCAAGTTCCATATCACTAATGTCAAATTCAATCGACGTTGGCAAGTGTCTCGGCAATGCCTCCAATTCAATAGAAGCTAATTGAACTTGCACGACTCCGCCCTGTTTTGTGCCGATCGGTGTGCCGTTGAACTTTACAGGAATTTTAGTACGCATAATCTCATGAGTTTGCACCTGTTGAAAATCCACATGAAGCAAATCTCGTGTAACCGAATCGCGTTGGAGGTCTTCCAATAATACGGTCAATGAGCCTTTCTCTTCAAACTGCAATTCAATAAAACCAGTTGCTCCTTGCTTCAACCATTTTTGAAAATCTATTGTTGGAATATGAACCATCTCATTCTCCGTATTTCTGCCAAAAACAATGCCTGGCAACCGCCCGGATTTACGTAGATCCCTAAGTCGGGATGAATTTAATGGAATGCGGGTCTCCGCTTGAAAACGAGTAGTCATGCTATGTTCGCTCCTCTTTATTAAATGATATTTTCACATTTTTCATACGCATCCAACCATCCCCTGTTGGGGCTAAAGAGAGAAACATAGCATCACCACCTCCAAATACTATCCGATTTGATTTTAAAATACATTTAATGTAAGCTCCCATGATATACATGAAGGCACTCTACTCGGAAGAGTAGAATGCCTTTGGGATGCCTCAACCCTATCATAGAAACAACCTTTTGTCGATCAACCTGAAGTAAATGATAGAACATCGTCTACCTCTTCTAGAATCCATATGGAAAAAGGAAAAGGGGCTCTTCCTTACCAGAAAGAACCCCTTTTAATATAAGGTTTAATAAGTTCTACATTATGAGGCTTTAGCTGCAACTGTTTTTTCAATCAATACTTTGGCATCGTTAGTAGTAAGGCCTTGTTTTGGTTGAAGGGATTTTTGATCTGTTCCACCAAGAATACCTTTATTAATCAGTTTTGCCATAGGCTTCATTGCATAGGCAGACACGGATTTACCATCTTCGAAACTAGCAATAATCGTGGCAGTCTCTTTATCGGTAGCTTGACCTTTTACCAATTTAGCAAGAATTGTAGCAGCTTCCTCGCGTGTGATATCCCGATCAGGATAGAAGTTTCCACCGTAGCCCTGAATGAATCCAGCATGCGTAGCTTCAGCAATCGCATCTGCATAGGTCGCATTAGCCGCTACATCCTTGAATGCAGGTGCTGTAGTTACTTCATTTAATTTCAACATATCCACCAGCGCACTTACAAATTCAGCACGAGAAATGACTTCTGTTGTCGCAGGTGTTTCTGTCGGCTCATTAGATACAGCCACGTTTGTGATACGCCCTTCATTTTTAGCTTCAATGTTACCGCCTTTAAATGTTTCCACAATGTAATCGTAGAATACATCCAGATCGATCGGACCTGCCAAGGATGATTTAGCATCCAGCAGCACTTTATAGTTATCTCCGCCTGCAGCCATGAAGTTGTTAACTACAGCCGTATATGTTTTTGCAGAATCAATGGCTGTGCCGTCTTCCAGACTAAGTCCAGTAATGCGCTCTGCAACAGGCTTATTGAAATCTGCAGCATATTTCAAACCAGAGATTTGTAGTGTCTTGGTGTTTGGTGTACCGTCAGCATTAGTACCCCATTGCTGCTGCAACAAGGTTTTAACCTGTTCGCCAGTCAGCTCCAGTTTCACTAATGTATTACCGAATGGTTGGATTTTTGCAAGATCAGCAAAGGTTACATCGCCTTTTGGTAAATCCGCACGAATACCACCTGGATTCATAAATGCAAAGTCAGCAGCGCTTGCTTTATCTCCAAAGTCTGCTTGACGCATTGCATCTGCAATCAGGTTGCCTAGAGGCGCTTCATTATTGTAGGCATCTGTACGCAATACAGAACCATCCGTTGTACCCACTGGCTTCGTCAGTTCAGGATGCTTGTCCAATGATTTTTTGATAATTGCCAATGTTTCAGGGTCTTCTTTCACACCCTCTTGGAAAGTCGTTGTAACCGTAGCTGATTTTTCAGTTACATCGCCCGTTGCAGGATCAATCATCAGCTTGATATCTTCAAAAGCCGTACCATAAGAATACGCTTGAACGATCAGCTTTCCGTTCACTTCACCGTTAGCCAAAGCATGATTATCACCTGCAACGATCACGTCAACAGGGGAATCTGCTGGTAAAGCTTTTGCCAGATCAGCTGCTTCACCAGTCGTTACGCCTTCTTTGGTGGTTGCTGGATCATGCGCCAAAACGATGATCGTTTCTACACCTTGATCTTGCAATTCTTTTGCATATTTATTAACGGCTTCAACTTCTTCTTCCGGACTTAAGAAACGCACACCAGCTGTACCCGATGGGGATACTTTGGCAGGTGTTGATTTGGTCACTAGTCCGATGAATCCAATTTTGACTCCGCCTACTTCTTTAATGACATAGGGTTTAATCAGTGTTTTTCCGGTAGCGGTTTCAATGACGTTTGCATTAACGTAATCAAATTTTGCACTAGCATGTGTTACCTTACCTTCTTTTGGATCCAGGCCACCAAAGATCTGTGCCTTCAAAGCAGCAACACCTTGGTCAAATTCATGATTCCCCAGGGACCCTACATCAAATCCCATCATATTCATCCATTCCATGGTAGGCTCGTCGCGATCCATAGATGAGACCGGAGCAGATGCACCAACAGAATCTCCATTATGGAAGAGTAGGGAATGTTCATATTTCGCTTGAGCTTCTTTCAGGTAGGTTGCTAGAATTGGAGCCGATCCTGCCTTTTTATCACCAACGATTGATGTGGTATCTAACTGACCGTGAAAATCATTGATTCCAATCAAGTGTACCTCTACATCATTGCCTGCGGCAGAGACTGAACCTGCTGCCCCCAGCAGTTGTGTGAGTAATAGTGCAGTAGTAGCGATACGAATTGTGCTTTTGCCCAGAACGTTTTTCCAAGACATGAATTACAAAACCCCTCTCCAATTATCGATCCTGAGATATTTTACCATAGTTCAATTCAGAAAAGTCATAGATTATATTAAATGTATGTAAAAAATATTTCGGAGATTGATAGAGAAGAGGTATGTTTACTACTGACTAAACATAAAGACACCCCGCAGGGTGCCTTTATTACCTTCATATAACGGCTCATAAACTAGCTCATCACGTTCAACAACAAGAGTATCTTTCATCCAAGTTTACTTTCAACTCTATAGAGATTGAGATACTGCTCAGTTAACTACGATTCCTTTATGCTCTAACATGTTCATTAATAGAACGACGGCCTCTGCTCTGGAGGTTGGTGATTTAGGTATGAAATTGTTGTTTCCCATTCCTTCGACAAGGCCAAGTTCCTTCAGCGCTGCCACAGAGGTTTTTGCCCATACAGGAATAGATTTTTCATCTGAAAAAAATGTTGTAGCATTGCCTGTAGTAGGTACCTTGAGCGCATTCGCAACCATCATGGCCATCTCGACACGTGTGATATTGGCATTCGGCCGGAACGTGTCGTCGGGATAACCGCTAAGAATGCCCTCCTGCACTGCTTGCGAGACTGCCAATTTGGCCCAAGATACGATTTCCGTTGTATCTGAGAATACCAGTTCTGCCCCAGCTTTTTGTGAATTCAACGCGTTCATCAGCATGACTGAGAACTCAGCACGTGTAACGTTCTTCCCCGGACTAAACGTTCCATCTGGATATCCGGTAATTATACCGCTGCTTAACGCTTGTTGAATTCTTGCTTCAGCCCAATGTCCAGAGATGTCGCTAAAGTCCAATTCCGTCGCCGGTTCAACTGGAGTATTCAAGATGGGCTTTCCACTAGTTTGATCAACAACAAGGACAGCATACTTCGTGAAGTGATTGACCTCGACTGTGATTTGATTCCCTTGAATAATATCTCCATCTACTTTCTCCCATGTCTTGTTCGCTTCATCAAAATAAAAAACAGCTGCCGAATGATGACGCTCAAGACCTGTTGAATCAAATGTAAATGTCAGTTTCACCTGTATGAGGAAGTTCTCCGTAAAATTCTTCATAAGTTCAAATACCGGGCTGGCCAGAATTTCTTTATTTGTTAGCAAAGGTTCCGTATTAGAAACTTTATCAATGGATAATATCAGCTCGCGAGATGATGCCCCTGCTGGAATTGAGATTTGAATCTCTTTACCCAGGCTAACCAACCCTGACTTACCAATCGGAACGGTTATTTTACCCGTTGTTGATTTGACTGTATTGTCTATCGGGGCCATTGGTGCAGAAGGACTGCTCGGACTTGTTGTTTGTACTGGCTGTACAGTAAAAACAGAGTACGGATTGGACTCCGTTATCCCCTGACCTGCGTTACCTGCACCATTAAACACTCCCGTATTCTGAAGAGTGATGACATTGACCGATTTGCTCACATTCGCTTGCGGGGTTAACGTTGCTGTCCATGTCACTCCCCCATCGGTTGAACGGACAGTAGTCAGTGTACCGCTTGCAATCGTCAGATCTGCATTATCAAAACCTGACACCGCCTCAGAGAATGTGATTGTTACCAAGGATGTTTTGCCAAGAGTAAGCGTTCCATCAGCTACAACAATCGTTGCCGTTGGTCGGGAGGTATAGACCGCGTAATTATTCGAAGCAGTAGTTCCCGTGCCTGCGTTGCCTGCAATATCGCTAATACCCGAATTATCAAGCGTGATGACATTGGTTCCATCATCAATACCTACAGTTGGTATCAATGTCGCAGTCCATGTAATCCCCTCATCAGATGTATGCACAGCACTCAGCGTGCCGTTTGCAACGGTCAGGTCCTCATTGGTAAAGCCAGTAATTGCTTCCGAAAACGTAAAGGTGACCTCTGATGTCTTGCCGGCAGTCAGGATCATATCGGCGACGTCAAACGTTGCTGTCGGTCTGACCGTATCAATGGCAAAGTTATTGGAATCCGTTGTACCTATACCTGTTATGCCGCCTTGATTCTCTATACCCGTATTATGAAGTGTAATCTTGTTCGTTCCCGCAGTGATGCCGGGGGTAGGGGTCAATTTTGCTGTATACGTAATATTGTCGTTCGTAACCAGATTGGTAATGGTTCCATTTGTCACCACAAGGTCGGCAAGCGTAAAACCGGCCACTGCTTCAGAGAAGGTGAAGATCACATCAGACGTCTTGCCAATATTCAACGTTGTATCGGCTACGACAATCGTTGCCGTTGGCCGGGCGGTATAGACCTCATAATTACTCGAAGGCGTTGTCCCCGTGCCCGTATTGCCTGCAATATCACGAATGCCCGTATTATCAAGCGTGATAATGTTGGTTGCATCGGTGATACCAATATCTGGCGTTAATGTCGCGGTCCATGTTATACCTCCATTGGAGGAACTAAGGTCACTCACCGTACCATTCTCTACTAATAGGTCGGCAACGCTAAAGCCGGTCACTGTTTCGGAAAATGCGATGGTGATCAGTGATGTCTCCCCAGCGGTTAGAGCCGTATCGGCTACAACAATGGTTGCTGTCGGTCTTAATGTATCAATAGTATAATTACTCGAAGCGGACGTGCCCACACCTACAATACCGCCTAGATTCATCACACCTTCGTTGTTCAGGGTTATGACGTTGGTCGCATCTGTAATATCTGGTATAGGTGTGAGAGTTGCCGTCCACGTATAACCTCCATCCGAAGAGACCGGTGCAGTCAGTGTGCCGCTTTCTGGAACCGTTAAGTCTCCATTGTCCAACCCTTGTACCGGTTCCGAGAACGTAAAGAATACCTTTGCGGTGCTGCCAATTCCCAGCAGCGTATATTCCATCGAAATTGTTGATGTTGGAGTCGCAGCATACACCTTATCTGATGCTTTAAGACACAACAATCCTGCCATTAGGGATACCACCAGAACAATAATTCCAATCTTCTTCCTTAAATACATATGCTCCTCCTCTTAACGCTCTCTGGACTACTCAATAAAATCAATTCCCTCTTAAATACTTCAAATTTAATCTAATCAATTCGACACATACGTTCGAATTCCTATACCCACAAATAAAAATAAATCATTTCCCAAGCAGAAACTATGAACCGTAAGTCGAGATCGAACTAGTAGCAGTATTGATTGATGTCTTCCTCTATTGAACAGATAGATTTTCGTAGAAAATAATGTATTTTATCTTTTTAGTTGCTATAATGGAATAAAAAGTAATATATCTGAGCGATCACCTACATAGTCAGCTGAATAACAAGTTTCCATCGAGCTCTCACCCCCTCCACTCTAGGTAACACATCCATTTACATATAGTGCATTCAAGCCACTAATTTTGTCTATTAAAGGAGGTGAACCGGAGAGCGCTGTATATCTGATTTCCCTTTAATTATCATTGGGGGATGTGTTGATTGCTCTTTCACCACTCCTAACCGAACACTGCATCGCCATTTGCCTTATCTGTAAGGGTTTATTGTATTACGTTCGAAGCCTCAACCATTCTAAGGAATATAGGAGTGTGTCCAATGAATCATCTATTTTTCCCCAAATCTTTTCGAGTTTTTTTGGCTTGCTTGTTGATTCTTGCATTTGCCGTACCAGCGACCGCTTCTGCCGGCTATCTTGGAGATAAGCTCACGATCGGCCAAAGTATGGCTAAGGGAGACTATCTCACTTCGCAAGATGGAAGATTTTCAGCCATTTGGCAGAATGACGGGAATTTTGTCATCTATCAGAATGGTTCTTCTCTTTGGAGTAGCGGTACCAGTAACAGTGGGGCTCTTTCGTTCAAGTTTGAACCACAATACGGGAAACCCGTCATGTATAAATATGGCATGAAATATCAAGATGTGTACCAATATGGTTATCGCTATGGTTTCAACCCGGCTACAGGTAAATACGAATATTACACTGGTTGGGGATGGGATAAAGTTTTGGTGATTGATACTTCTGTACAGGTAGCTGCTTGGTCTCCCAACACCACCTCATGGATTCCAGGTCATCATGGGGGCAGCTTACCATCTAACACAACAGGTGACACACTAGTCATGCAAAGTGATGGTAATCTAGTTCTCTATAACACAACCCTGACCAATGACTATTATCCAAATAGTTGGATTCCGGTCTGGGCTTCTAATACGGGCGGTCGCTAAAGTTAAATGGAGAGCTGCGGATACGCGGCTCTTTTTTTATTTTCCAAGGAAGCTGATAGATTACTGAAGTTTAGCTAGGGTTGTGATACATATTAGAAACTTTAATATGTTTATGTCGTATTAAATAGAATAATTAACATATATAGGGAGTGGTTATTTGACAGGAGTTATAGGTGTTTTAGTCTTAATAATCGGATTAATTATGGCGATTTGGCCTTACTTTACTTGGTATTTGCGACTGGGATGGAAGTTTAAAAATGCGGAGCCAAGTGATTTAGCACTGAGTGCTGGACGGATTTCAGGTATTGTCTTTGTAATTGTCGGTTTTATTCTGATTGTTTCAAGTTGTTCCACAGGCAGCGGGGCAGAGCGTAAGTGGGAAGAACAGTTTAATGAGAAACTCGATGCAGGACAAGTAAAAGAAATCAGTATCGGTATGTTTAATCCCACGATATTAAGCGAGGAAGAAAAACATACGGTTATTGATATGATACAAGATGCAGAACTTAGACCTTTTGATACAGGTAATGCTTTTGGATCAAACAATGCTGGGAAAATTACATTTACAGATGAAACGAGCCTAGACATCGTTATTTTCGGACCATCTGGAGGAATCGAATTGCACCCAGAGGGAACTGAGATGGATTATGAGATCATGAGTGACGAATTAAAACACTGGTTTGAATCATATTATAGTAATTAGTAGTTTCATTATAATCTTCAAGAAACCTCACCAAGGTGAGGCTCTTTTTTGTTTAACATATACAAATAAGGTGATTGGAATTGCAGATATTTAAAGCCTTTATATGGATACTTGAGGTTTCATAGTTTTACTTATTTTAATCTGCTCGTTTACTCTTCCCCAGATTCATGATGTCATCTGCATACCGGGTCACCTTAATTCCGTTCTGCGCCATATGCCGTACCCTGTTCTCCATAAAACTAGCAAAAAGCCTACGGAATTAAGTCCGTAGGCTTCGATTATATAAAAATTCAAGGAGGAAATGTAGAATTAGCTTAATGCTCTTACTAAAGCTTCTCCAAATTCTTTAGCGCCATCCGGACCATCACCAGTGATAATATCATCATGAGCAACAACATGTTTTTCAACATATGTTACTTTATTGGCTTTTAATTGATCTTTTTGTACATCTACTGGATAACAAGTAGCCTCTCTTCCGGTAAGTAAACCGGTTTTAGCTACAGTAACCGCACCTGCACAGATTCCTGTTACAAGAACTTTATCCGTGTACGCTTGTTTCAAGTAATCTTGTAATTCTTGATTCCCCCATAGATGATCGTTCGTGCCGGATCCACCAATAACGGATACAACATCATAATCAGAAGCAATAACGTCTGAGAAAATGACCTCAGCAGTTGCTTTACCTTCATAATCCCCTATGATTTCACCTGTTTTTGTACTTGCAATGGTCACATCAATTCCGTTGCTTTCCAATTCGGCTTTTGGTTGAAATAATTCGTCCTCATTGAAACGTTCTGGTGGTATAATAAAGAGTGCTTTTTTACTCATTTGTAGTTCCTCCTAATTAGTGAAAAAGATTTGCCGGTAAGACGACTATTTCATTCTAATGCTTGTTTTCTTCACTGTGAAGAATGCACTTTTGTGTAAGAAGGTTACCTACAGGTTACAATTGATAGGAATAAGGGGGTACGAGCTTATGCCAGATACTTTTAGAGATGAAGTTAAAGAAAAGATCATAAATGGTGATTATAATTGTGAAAAAGAACTTACCTTATCCATTCTAAGTGGTAAATGGAAAATTGTTATTTTATGGCATTTGGGCGTAGAAGGACCCTATCGGTTCAGTGATCTCCAAAGGCTTTTTCCAAAAATATCTCATAAAATATTAACGAATCAATTAAGAGAACTGATGGAAGATGGAATAGTTCATCGCGAAGTTTATCCAGAAGTTCCACCCAAAGTGGAATATTCCATGACTGAATTGGGAATGACTCTACTTCCTATCGTTGAAATGATGTATGAATGGGGAAAAAATCGGATAGCAGAAATCATAAAAGAAATAGATATTCCGGAATCAAACAATTAAGCCTCCACTCATCGTTCCTTCCTTTATATGATCTTCCTGGCGTTACTTTTCAAATCAATTCGTTTAATTGGCCTTCACCTCTGTATTCAACTAAAATTCATTTATGCTTAAGACCTTAAGGCTAGTGATCATTTCAATATAGTACTAATAAAGGGCATACTAATAAGGAAAGGATGTGGTTCATCATGACTACAATGAAGGCGGTAGGATTAACTCGTTACCTTCCAATTGACGATCCCCAAAGCCTGGTGGACATAGTTGTAGAAAAACCTAAAGCAACAGGTCGTGACATTTTGGTCAAAGTTGCGGCCATATCGGTCAATCCTGTAGATACAAAGGTACGAGCTCCTAAGGAAAGAGTGGAGGAAAACCCTAAAATTCTAGGTTGGGATGTAGCAGGGGTCGTGGAAGAGACAGGACCGGACTGTTCATTGTTTCGTCCCGGAGATGAAGTTTTTTATGCTGGCAGTATTGCACGACAAGGCGGAAACAGTGAATACCATCTGGTCGATGAACGAATCGTCGGGCGCAAACCTGTTTCCTTAAGTTTTGTGGAAGCCGCCGCTCTTCCCCTAACCTCCATTACAGCTTGGGAAGCGTTATTTACCCGAATGTCTATTTCCCAAGATCCGGGCCTCAATAAAGGAAAGACTCTGCTGATCATTGGTGCAGCCGGGGGCGTAGGTTCCATTGCCATTCAGCTTGCAAAACAAGCGGGGCTTACTGTAGTCGGAACTGCTTCCCGATCGGAAACGGTTAACTGGGTTAAATCGATGGGCGCGGACTATACCATTAATCACCATGAACCGCTCCTTCCACAACTTCAAGCAATTGGATTTACAAACGTTCCGTACATTTTTTGCCTGAATGCGTTGGAAAAACACTGGGCCGGTATTAGCGAAGCTATCTCTCCGCAAGGCGTTGTATGCGCAATTGATGATCCAACCTCTCCGCTGGACCTCAAATTGCTTAAGCAAAAAAGCGTCACCTTCGTATGGGAGTTTATGTTTACTCGCGCTATTTACGAAACAGATGACATGATTGAGCAGCATCTATTGCTTAATCGTATTGCTGATGCTGTGGACCATCAAAAATTAAAGACAACACTGACCGAGGTTCTTGGACCCATCTCAGCAGAGAATCTCCGTCAAGCCCACAAATTTTTGGAGAGCAATAGGACGATTGGTAAAATTGTATTAGAAGGTTTCATTTAAAAACCTGTTTGCAGAGAGTATAAAAAAATGAGGTTTCTCGATAAATCGGTGATTCGATAATTGCAATTAGAGATAAATATAAAGGCCATCCCTTTGTGGGATGGCCCTTTCTTTTCTGGTTTTTGCTAAAGTAACGTACCCGAAACGTCTGGCTTGCCTTAATTAATAAATATTGATCTCCGCACACAACCCCACGAAATAGGGATTTCATCAAATAATGGTGTAGCAATATCAGAAAAAACATCGAATGTATATTCCTCACGCTCCAATTCCATAATAGATCCATTCGTGCAGAATTCAAAGCATGTTATTACAGGAGGGCGATTATGAAGGCTGTAACATTCGGTGGAATGAAGAACATGCAAGTGAAGCAGGTCCCGGATCCAACGATTCAGAAAAACGACGGGATTATCGTCAGGGTCACCTCGACCGCCATATGCGGTTCCGATCTTCATATATACCAGGGGGCGATTCAAGCCCAACCCGGATACGTGGTCGGACATGAACCGATGGGCATTGTCGAAGAAGTGGGCCCCGAGGTGACAAAAGTCAAAAAAGGGGACCGGGTTGTGCTCCCGTTCAATATCTCGTGTGGGAGCTGTCATTACTGCCAGCATGAAATGGAGAGCCAATGCGACAACTCCAACCCCAATCCCCAAGTGGATACGGGAGCTTACTTTGGATTTACCGAACGTTACGGGAATTATTCGGGCGGACAAGCCGAATTGCTATACGTGCCGTACGGCAATTTTATGCCCTTCGTTATTCCGGAGTCATGCGAATTGGAGGATGAGAATCTCCTCTTCCTATCCGACGTACTGCCGACAGCCTATTGGAGCGTGGACAATGGCGGCGTGAAGAAGGGAGATACGGTGGTGGTGCTCGGCTGCGGCCCTGTGGGCTTGATGGCACAAAAATTTGCCTGGATGAAAGGGGCTAAACGGGTCATTGCGGTCGACAATCTTCCGTACCGACTGAACCATGCCAAAAAAATGAATAATGTCGAAATCTTCAACTTTGAAGATTTCGAAGACATGGGGCTGCATATAAAAGAAATAACGAGCGGGGGTGCGGATGTCGTCATCGATTGCGTTGGAATGGACGGCAAGAAGACCCCCTTGGAGGAGGAAGAGCAGAAGGCCAAGCTGGTTGGCGGAACGCTCAGCCCGATCAACATCGCGATGAATGCGGTACGGAAATTCGGCACGATTCAGATTACGGGGGTATACGGTTCTAAATACAACCAGTTTATGTTCGGAAACATTTGGGAACGAAACGTAAAGTTGACTATGGGACAGGCGCCCGTGATTCATTACATGCCGATGCTGTATCAAAAAATTGTGGCAGGCGAGTTCGATCCCACGGAGATCATCACGCATAAAGTGCCGCTCGATCAGGCGCATAATGCGTATAACACTTTCTATAACCATGCGGATGAGTGCATTAAATTCATCCTGAAGCCTTAGATGATGGCATGAAAAGAGGGGCTGTTCCACGGGGCATTGTACCCTGATGGACAGCTCTCCATGTTAACTTGTACTCATAACGGGTATGTACCTTTCTTTATTGCTTGCCAAGAACGGGTCTTTGGAGACCGTTCTTTTTTTCTGATCTCTAGATATCGCTGGACAACAATAGCATGTTCGTTTTTTTTACTTTAAGAGGATCGTAAACTGCTTTCTGAAACGTCATGCGGTTTGAAATGCAAATAAACGGTTGTATAATTTTCCGATTACAGAGCAAGATAACACGAAATGATTTTGATTACTTTAAGGAAGGAGAAGAAGACTATGGTAGAACAATACGGCCCCCAAATGAATAATCATCATATGTCCAAATGGCTTGATGAATTAAAAGAGAAATTAAACCATATGGATGATGCCGAAGTTGTTGAGCACAGAATGGGTCCCAGTGCTTCAGTCCATCTTTTATACATAAAAACGTTAATCAATCAAGAGCGTTTAAACGAGGCGATTATTCAGCCACTTCAGCAATCTGCCGGCAATTCGCTTTCTTCATGCTTAACCAACTCCAAACTTTCAGAAGTTATATCGATCGAAGATGCAGAGCAAAAAATAATGCAAGGATTCATTCTTCTAAATGATTCAGTCAACAATCAATGGTTAAGTGTGCAACTGGAAAACCCTCTTGGTCGTGCAGTAGAACCTTCCGAAACGGAAACGGTTATATACGGAGCGAAAGACAGCTTCAGTGAACAAATCGATAAAAACATTACCATGTTGCGCAGGCGTTTACCTATAACGACGTTAAAAACGGAAAGCTTCACGATCGGTTCATTAAGTAAAACGAAAGTCGTGTTAATGTACATAGACGGATTAACTAATCCAGAATTCGTTTCCCTCGCAAGAGATAAAATTAATAGTGTGAATTTTGATCAATTTTTAGACTCCTCTCAGCTTGCAGCTTTTATTGAAGATCATAATCATACGGTCTTTCCACAGTTTCTACAAACGGATCGGCCGGATGCCTGCGCCTACGCATTAGGTGAGGGAAAGTTGACAATATTGGTCTCCAATTCACCGTTTGCCCTAGTGTGTCCTATTACTTTATTTCATCTATTCCAATCACCAGAAGACTACTTTCTTCGTTGGCCGATAGCCAGTTTTTTACGTTTAATCCGGTATGGGAGTTTTATTGTTTCTTTGACGATGATTCCTTTTTATGTTGCGTTAACAACATTTCATTACCAAATGGTTCCACTCCCTATTCTTTTCGTATTATTGGAATCGAGAAGCAAATTGCCCTTTACTCCGTTTGTGGAAGGATTATTCATGATCGTAACGCTGGAAATCATCAAAGAAGCGAGCTTGCGAATGCCGACCAAAACCAGTCAAACGCTAGGGGTTATCGGTGGTATCGTCATTGGACAAGCGGCTGTCGAAGCAGGCTTTGCAAGTAAGGTGTTAATTGTATTGATGGGTATATCGGCTATTGCTTTCTTTTTAGTTCCCAATTATCAAATGACAAAATCCATGGTGCTGTTGCAAGTTGTTCTTCTTATCCTTGCATCGTTTCTTGGGTTGCCGGGAATCGTAATCGGGCTGATTGGGATTCTAGCACATCTCCATGGATTAACGTCATTAGGTCAACCTTTTTTAGCCCCGATTTCTCCTTTTCATGGGAAGGATTGGATCGATCTCTTTATCCGCGGCCCTTTAATTTGGATGAAAACACGTCCGAAATACCTAAAACCACTGCGGAAATCGCGGAAGGAGATGAAGAAGTGAGAAGTTTATTCTTATACAATCGAACTTCCCCTATTGGTGGAATTTATTTTCTTTTTTTGGTCAATCGCATGCAAATGCATTATTTTATTTTAATCATGCCCGTTTATTTGGTCCATTCGTATATGGTTTGGGGAATTATCGTGATGGGACTGCTGTCCCAACTTAACTTGATGATGATGTCCAAATGGTTTAATTCCAGTTATGCAGCGAAGGGCTATCAAGGATTTTTGCAGCTTTTTGGCAAACGGGCAGTTCAGGTTTTCGCGATACTTGGTTTTTTGATCATATTGTTCAAAATTTCAATCATCACACTGGGATACGTTGAAATGCTCCATAGTTTTATATATCCATCGATGAATAAAAAATGGCTGATCCTAATGATTCTTTTGATCAGTTTATTTGTGGCTTCACATGGAATGGAAAAAACATTGCGTTTTGTCATCATCGCCTTTCTTTGCGGGGCTTGGATCGTAATCATGTTTATTCCTTTTTTCTTTCCTCCGATTGCAAATTACCGCGATTTGTATCCTCTCATCCCCACTGAATGGTCGGGACAATCATGGCAGGGTTTGCTGTTTATTTGGTCGGCCTTTTCCGGTCCAGTATATCTGGTCTTTATGGTTCCATGGTTAAGCTCCAATAAAAAAATATCGAAATATCTGGTGATTGGAAACATGCTGACGATCATAGAATTTTCATTATTGTTCATTGCTTCGGTATTGTTTTACGGTTCCAACTTCTTAAGCAAGATCAATTTTCCAATAGGATATATGGGAAGTTACATTCAAACGAGCGGTTTAGAACGAATCGATCACATCCTTATCTCCTTCCATATGTTTAATTATGTGTTTGACATTTCAATTCTTCTGTTGTCTTTATATGGAGCCGGAAGAGTCTTTATGAGAAAAATGAACAAAGGCGCGACTCGGATCGGATTTTTGTCGAGTTGGTTCATCATTTTGATGAGCATCATCTTAATGGATCAATGGTTATGGGAAACGATTCCGGGTCAAAAGATGTTACTGAACATTCAAATCTGGCTCGGCGCATTCATTTATTTACTTGTTCCTGCGATCCTTTTCACTGCAGTTAAACGAAAGGAGAGTATGTAGGTATGCTACCGTACAAGCACTATGGTTTATTAGCGAGTGTATGTCTTATGTGGATGGCGGGCTGTTCTTCTCCTTATGTCGAGAACAACTTAATAGAGGAGATCGCTCCGGTGGTGTTCTGGTCGATTGGCGAGGGAACAGAAGGAAAGTTGAAAATCAGCACTTTAGTTCCACCACTCATTCAAGAAAAAAAACGTCTTCTCTCCAAGGAAGTTGATCTGTTAAAGCAGGGAGGCAGGGAATTTAATTTAATTTATTATCAGGAATTGAAGCAGGGGCAGCTACGAATGTTATTAATCAATGAGGAGCTGGCAAAAAAGGGAGGCATTGAAAAGATGATCAATACGATATTGGTTGATCCCGATATTTCAACGCGTGTCTACTTGTTGATTGTCAGAGGCGATTTTGATGAATACATAAAAAATCAATTGACGAAGCAAGAAAACCAAGATTATTTTCTTTATCGGATGTTAAAACATTACGAGAAACATAACCAAGGTGAAATGAGCATCGTCGATATTCATCAATTTATGAAGATGTTATACTCCCCTCTTAAGGATCCGATCCTGCCCGTTTTTCATTCCGATAAGAACAATTTCGATTACCTAGGAACAGCCTTATTCCAAAACGATAAAGAAGTCATGGTCATTCAAGACTTGGACGATAATATTTTTCAACTTCTGGATAATGATCATTTCCTAAAAGTCTTGGCCATTCCAAAGTTATCTATCAGTTTAGGACGTGTTCGATCCAATGTTCGCATGAAATTATCAGAGGACTATTCAACCTTGTCCTTGCATGTGGGATTGCAAGGAAGAATGGAGGAATATCAGGGAGAATTGGATATTCAAAGTGAGAAACAATTGGAACAGTTAATTCATGAAGTTAAGGTCTACCTTGAGGAACAAACGTCAGATTTAATAAAAAAAATGCAACGGTGGAAAGTGGATCCCTTAGAAGTCGGAACCCATTCGCTTAAGCCATTTTCTAAAGAAATAACGGAAGAGCAATGGTTGAAGTATTGGGAAAATATGAAAATTAATGTTGACTACGAAATCAAAGTACATCCTTTAATTAATGGATCGGTTCAAGTGAGGTAGCGGCCGATGCTACTAACCTTCTCCCCGTTACTTCGCAGTGTCTGGGAGGAAAGAAGCTTCCACTGCTACACGGAATCTTAATCGCTACAAAGACTGCATTCTTCTGGAATGCAGTCAGCACCTCCTGGTGCTCTAATCGTCAAACACTGATTATAAGGATGAGGCGCTTAGAGTCTTATTTTTACGCAATAGGAGTATCATTAGGCATTGTTGCCTCCTCCACTAAAGTCTTTAACCGCTCACGAAAATATCTGTCACGCTTTCCAGACAGAACTTAATAAGTTCCGTGCGGTGTTGCATTTTACTGCGCTGGGCGGAACGGTTGCAGGAGTCGAATTCCTTCCTCAATGGATCCCTCCATCAGCTCTAAGAGCTGAGGCACCAGTTCCTGCATCCGGGGGGCGCTTAGGTGCCGATCGAGGGCATCCCGGTTTACCCAGCGCTCGTAGATGATGAATGTGCCCGGCTGGCCTTCTACCTCATGAGCCTCATAGTCAATGTTGCCCAGGTCGTTGCGTGACGGAGTGACAGCAGCAGTCATGAATGCCTTCATCTCGGCTTCTCTCCCTGCCTTGGCTCTCGCCTCCCAGAGTACAGTAACGTAACGGTTCTTTGTATCGTTCATGCTAATTCCTCCTAATGTATAAACACTTCGTATAGCTTTTTGTCCAAGAGGGTATGTGAAAATGCCCATTACTGCAGTTTCATCTGGCTGCGGAGCATCCGGTCGAGAAGTTTGTCTGGGAGAATACGGACCAGTCGAGTCAGCAGTGCCGAATCGGAACCGACCGTATAGCGGGTGCGGGGCTTTCTTTCGTGGATTGCGCGTGAAATCACTGCTGCCACTTTCTCAGGGCGAATACCGTCCTTTGCCCACGTTTCTGCCTGAGCCTTCACGGCGTCAAAGAGACGATCATGACGATGGTGTTGGTCCGGTGTCATCAACTTGGCCAGCCGGTCTGCTGTCGTAATCCCTTGCTCCGACAGGCCAGTGCTAACACCACCCGGAGTGATCATGATCACCTTGAGACCAAAAGAGGACATCTCCCTGCGAAGACTGTCATTGATCGCTTCCATAGCATACTTTGCAGCCGAATAAATTCCGAAACCAGGCATGGAGATCTTGCCTCCAACCGAACCAATATTGACCACGCGACCGCCGCTGTTCAGCAAGGCCGGGGTAAGTGCCTGTATAACCGCCACCTGTCCGATCACACTGACTTCAAACTGGCGGCGAAATTCATCAAGCGGAACCATTTCAAGAGGTGCATTAACGGCGATGCCGGCATTGTTGACCACTGCCCGCAAAGGGCGACCAAGCGGATCTTGCTCCACCCGTTCAGCCAGCGCCTTTAGTGAGTCTATATTGGTAACATCGACGATCACCGGCTCGATATTTTTGCGTTTGATTTTGTCGGCGTCTTCCTGACGACGAACCCCCGCCAAAACGTGAAATCCTTCAGCGGCCAGCTGCTCCGCGGTAGCCCTACCGATGCCGCTGGACGTTCCTGTGACCATGACCAGTTCTTGCGTTTTGAATGACATAATAACCCTCCTAGGTTTGATAAGATATGGATCATGGTATAGCGGTGCTATACGAATATTATAGCGGCGCTATATAAAATTGTCTATAGCAGTGCTATAATTTTTTTTCGAAGCGTTGTCCTGCTGCCCGAACATCGTTTTGACGGGCTTTGCGTGATGCAATCGAAGCTCACGAAGTACTATGGCGGGAGGGGTTGAGATTTATCGTTGCGTTGAACTTATGGAAATGGGGGTGCGTTTAATGTCGCATTATCCAAACATAAAAAAGATCGCCATCCTCCTGGAAGTCCAGGTTGGATAAGCGATCTTTCTTTTACTTCTTCTAAATTAGGGCTTTGCCTGAAGTCCCCAGGCCCTGTCATCGAATCCCTCATTTTGAATCGGCGTCCGGACTTTGGATCAATATGATCTGCATTACGCTTTCCCGAATGAGATCAACGACTTCGGGTTGGGGTGGGGATGCCTTACGAATCTGGGCCGTCACATACAGCCAAGAGGCCGTATTGGCGGAAGCCCAGACCAGATCTGCCGCAGCCTGGGCTGACACAGCCAATTTGCCTTCAACGGCGACTCTCTGAACATTGTGCACTAGTGCTTGGTACGAATGATCTGCCGCCTCAATATGGGCGCCCTCGAGCAACCTCCCCATCATCGCCGCATAAATCCGAGGACGGGTTGCCGCGAATCGCACATAGTCATCCCATCCTTGACGAAGAGCCATCTCTGGAATGGGGGACTCCACTGCGGCAATCTTGCTTTCCAATAACTGTTTGAACGCTTCCACTATAGCTGCACTCAGGAGACCATCGGCATTGCCGAAATGGTGGTAGAGTGTAGGAGCCGTAACCTGAGCGATTGCAGTTACGGCTCGCGTCGTAAATTGGGCTCCGCCATCCTCCTCGAGTACCTTAAGAGCTGCTGCCAATATTTTGTCATATGTGTTCATATGTCCATTATAGCAGTGCTATACTCGTATGTCCATGACATAGGTTGTACACCTGTGACCAAAGTCTTCGGGTGTTATCAGGCTCAGTAAGATAAGTTTATGTTCATATTTTGAGAAATAAATGTGATAGACTACTAGAAGGAGAATTGCCGTTTTATACTAAAGAAACACTACATAACTGAATGCAGGCAGGTCTTACGATAAACATAGTTAGAAAGGAAATCCCATGAATAGTTCCTTGAAGCAACTCATAAAATCACCCACATTTCCCGGTGGAATCATAACCATTCTGATATTTTATCTGGATCACTTTCAATTCGAACTTGTTGATAAATTTCTGCTTTTTGCGGCTTTAGTCATTGTGCCTCTTGTGATTTTACTTTTGAACCATGATGCTAAGAATACATATCAACGAGTGATTTATGCTGCTATGAAATGGCTTCAATTTCCCGCTGCGCTTCTTACTCTAGCTTCGATAATGAGTAGTAAGATATGGGGGTTAGAAAGTACCACAATTCCAGGGATTCTGTCCCTTGGGTGGCTACTGTTCACCCTGCTGCTTGGCATCTATGGCTTGACCACGATTGTGATCTCTAAAGGAAAGGCAGCGGAAGTAGCCATTGGCGCGGGGCTCGTTTATTTTTTTATCGGGGGCATTTGGTTTACCCTATATCAATATCAATTGGACCTCTTCCAAGCTAATCCGGCAACGCACGCGTTAAGCTCGGTTCACTTTCATTTTTCATCTGCAATCGTTCCCATTTTTATTGGTGCACTGGGACGCATCATGACGAAGAAAAGCTGGTATCCCTGGGTCGTTGCCATTGATATCATCGGACCAGTCTTGATTGCTACGGGTATGATTTTCTCCAAGCCAATTGAATACATTGGTGTCGCTTTATTCGCCTGCAATATTGTGGTTTACACCGCTTATCTCCTTGCTTACTTGAGGAAAAATGCTTTGGATATTAAGGCAGCCTTCTTCTTAGGCCTTTCTTGCCTAGCCTTTTACACGGTTGTTGTCATTTCCATCTTCTATCCGTTACTGAAAAATATGTACTCCTTAACCATACTCGATTTTATTCCTATCTATGGATCTCTGCATGCGTTTGGTTTTGTCTTATGTGGACTAATTGGTTGGGTGTTTATGGTAGACTCCATTAAGGAAAAGGCTAACCAATCGGCTTCATAGGAGTAGTTTAGTCAGGTTCGTGCTATAATAGTGATCACATAAATAACATTCATCATTCTGCCGAGATGGCGATGATTAAGGAGATTGAATTTTGACGAACAACCATGATATTGGAGCAGTGAATGAATTACCGGAGAACTTTGAAGAGCTCAAACGAGCGGCTAATCGGACTTCAAGCTGGAGAGACAGACTGAATGCGGTGAACGAATTGGGAAACTGGGATACAGCCCCTACCATTAAGTTGCTTCAGCATGTTTTGAAAAATGATCAAGTGTTCCAAGTGCGTGAAGCCGCATATTTCAAGCTGAAGCAGTTGGATGAAGATGTACAAATGCCTGACAAAAACAAAGGCGAGCTGTTTAAAGGTACTAACAAGATTTTGCTACGAATCAAAAAAAGCCTTCCTGAAGGTCACACATTTGAGGAATTTAAGGAAAAATTGCAAAAGACACGTCTGGATCTCTATGATACTTACGAGGGCGACAAAGATGCTGAGTTCGACTCATGGCTCCATGGTATTTGGGAGACACTAGGTAGAAGATAGCCGCCGTTCACCTCGTATAATAGCTAAGTACGTACAAAGCCACTCCATCAATGGAGTGGCTTCTTTATTTCTTCAGCGTCACCTCCATCAGATATGGGTTATTTTTTCTCTAAAAGTCACCACTGTCAAACTGCTCTGACAAAAAAACGCCCCGTATACTGATTCTTAAAATCAGTAAACAAAGCGCAAAATTAGAGCCTTTTTGAATAACTTCTATACGATTTATTCTGGGATATACGGAAGATCCAGTGTCTTCGGAACGTTGATGACATGCTTTTCGGTATAGGTGCGGATCCCTTCCGCGCCGTATTCACGACCAATACCCGATTGCTTAAAGCCACCGAAAGGGAAACGAACGTCGAGCCCCTGCACAGCAGCGGTATTGATCATGGTCGTTCCAGCTTCGAGTTGACGTGCGACCGAGATGGCATCTTCTTCTTTGCCCCACACCGAACTCGTCAATCCATATATGCTCTCATTGTGTAGATGAATAACCTGCTCTTCATCGTCAAATGGCAGAATCGGAACCGTTGGACCAAACTGTTCCTCCACGACAATCGGATCATGAACATCGCAACCCAAAACAAGCGTTGGTTGTAAGAAGTAACCTTGATCAAATAGCTTCTGATCCAGAATTTGGCCGAGAGGGATGACCTTAGCCCCGCGCTTTTGCGCATCTTCAACCAAACCAAGCACGACATTCTTCTGCTTCAGGTTATTAACCGGACCTATCGTCGTATTTGAATCAAATGGGTCACCAATTCGAATCCAACGATTTGCCGCCTCTATATATTTTTCCACAAACTCATCATAAATAGAACGGTGTACATACACACGTTTGGCGATCATACAGATCTGTCCTGTTGTTAAGAAATTAGAAATGACAATCCGGCGCATTGCTCGTTCATCATGAATATCAAAGCTTTCCAAGAAGATCGCCGCATCATTACCACCAAGCTCAAGCGTCATATCCTTAATCGTTTCCGAAGCTGCTTTGATAATATGCTTAGCTGTTTCCGTTCCACCTGTAAAGGCGATCTTTGTCACATGGGGATTCGTGGTCAGTTCAACGCCCACATCCGCATCACCATGAACGACATTGATTACCCCAGCCGGGAACTCACTAGCGATAATCTCTGCCACCTTCGCTGCCGCCAGTGGCGCAAATGGGCTTGGTTTAAGCACAATCGTGTTGCCCGCAAGTAAGGCAGGAGCAATCTTAATCGTAGACAAAGCAATGGGATAGTTCCATGGGCTAATCGCTGCCACCACACCCATTGGATCATAGGAAAGAATCGTTTTACCATTCTCATGCTCTTTGATCTCTTCCTGTAGAGCCGATTTGGCTTCATTACAAGCAAACTCCATCCACATTAACGAAACATAAATTTCACCGTGTGCATCATACAGCGGCTTGCCATGCTCTCTAGACAGCAAATGCACAATTTCATTCTCAGCAGCTCTAATCTTTTCAATCGCCTTGCGCATCATCATAATGCGTTCATCAATGGAGGTCTTCTTCCATGTTTTAAAAGCTCCTGCCGCCGCTTCAATCGCTTCAACCGCTTGTTCTTTTGTAGTGACAGGGAAATAGCCTACGATCTCCGTTGGTTTGGACGGATTCTCTTTTGCTACCTGCGAAAGGGATTTTACATTCTGACCATTAATGAACGCTTCAACGATAACTGTCTCTTGGTCTGCTTGGATCGTCACTTTAGATCCCCTCCGTTATTTAGATGGATTATTTCCAAACTTCTTCTGCAATTTCCTTCACATAACGAAGTTTACGCCATTGTTGTTCTTCCGTTAAAATGTTGCCTTCTTCTGTAGACGAAAAGCCGCATTGTGGGCTCAAACAAAGTTGCTCAAGTGGTACATAGGTTGCCGCCTCTGCAATCCGAGCTTTAATCTGTTCTTTATCCTCTAACTCGCCTGTCTTCGAAGTAAGTAAACCAAGCACGATTTTCAAATCTGTTCGATTCACATATTGTAAAGGCTCGAAGCCACCTGAGCGCTCATCATCAAATTCCAGGAATAATCCATCTACGTTTAAGCCACCAAAGATAACTTCAGAAGCGTACTCGTAACCACCCGTTGAGAAATAATTTGATTTATAGTTACCACGACAAATATGCATCGTCACAACTAAATCCGCCGGTTTATGAGCCAAAGTTTCGTTAATCATTCGCTGCATCGTTTTCAACTCTTCTGCCGGTTCCAGACCTTTGGCACGCAGCTTATCGTGACCAGCTTCTGAGAACAGGTCTGCCCAAGCGGTATCATCTAATTGCAGGTATCGACATCCCGCATCATAAAAAGCTTGAATGGCTTTTTGATACGCCGCAATCGTATCCTGAAGGAATTGCTCTCGGTCCGTATAGATATTGGCTTCATTTTCCAATCGATATAGAAGCATGTTGGGACTTGGAATGGTCTGTTTCGCTACTGCGTCACCTGCATGCTTTTTCAAAAACTCAAAATCCTCAACAAAGGGATGACTCGAGAAATCTACTTTACCAACAACACGAATTCCACCCTTGCGAGTTTGCATATTATGGAATTGAGGTCCATCAATTTCCTCATATAGTTCTACGCCATCCAAGCCGCCCAGAAAATCAAAATGCCACCAGCTTCTGCGGAATTCACCGTCCGTAACTGCCAATACGCCATTTTCCTTTTGCTTTTCAACAATTCGAATAATCTCTTGATCTTCCACAGCTCTTAATTCTTCATATGTGATGTTGCCTGATTTATATTGTTCACGTGCCTGGCTTAAGTTTGCAGGGCGTAGAAAGCTGCCTACATGATCATTACGAAAAGGTATCATAAGTATTTCTCCTTCTAACTTTTTATTCTAATGAGTATAGCATGGTCAAAAGGAATGCCTGTTATATGAAAAAAACATGGCTGGTTATAGCTTTTAACAATATCTAAAGTTTCGAAAAACAAAAAAACCACAACCTCATAGGGTAATGATGTGGCTTACCTTATATCAGTAACCTTTAGCCCGACACCTGAATTCCTATCTCTCCCAATACATTTATTTTCTAGTATAATAACGAGATACAACAAACATTTTTAAATAGAAGGAGAGTTGATATGGAATATCATGTATCTAACCATGGGAATGATCAAGGAACAGGAACAGCAGATCAACCCCTGCGTACCATATCACGCGCTGCGGCTCATGCCATGGCTGGTGATACCGTTATTGTTCATGCGGGAGTTTACAGGGAATGGGTTAACCCTTCTAATGGGGGAACAGCGGAGCATAGAATCGTATATCGATCCGCGGGAGACGGGGAAGTCGTAATAACAGGAGCTGAGCGGATTACCAACTGGAAGTCTGAAGGAGACCATGTTTGGAGCACAGAAGTGCTCAATTCCATCTTTTCCGTCCGTAATCCCTTTGAGGTGGAGCTCAGTGGAGACTGGTTGTTTGACGGACACTTCCCAATTCATCTCGGTGATGTCTATTTGGATGGCAAATCATTATATGAATGCGATAGTATTGAAAGCGTTAACAACCCTGAGGTTTGGCCCGAAGCCAAGTATCCCAAGGATTCACTGTTAAAATGGTATGCCGAGGTTGGTTCTACGACAACCAAAATCTGGGCCAATTTTGGCGGAAAAGATCCTCGTAAGGAAAATGTAGAAATTAATGTACGTCCTTATTGCTTCTGGCCTGAAAAACCAGGTCTGGACTACATTACCGTAAGCGGTTTCACTCTTCGTCAAGCTTCCCCCCAATGGGCACCACCTACGGACTATCAGGAAGGTTTAATTGGTCCTCACTGGAGCAAGGGCTGGATTATTGAAAACAATATCATCAGTGAATCCAAATGCGTTGGTATTAGCCTGGGTACCGAAATCGGTACAGGGCACACCAAGTCTTTGGAGAAGCATAGTAAAGGTGGTACTCAACGCGAGCAGGAAGTTATTTTACAAGCATTACGCTCCGGCTGGCATAAAGATAACATCGGCAGTCACACAGTTCGAGGTAATGTGATTCATGATTGTGAACAGGCAGGTATTGTGGGTCATATGGGAGCAGCCTTCAGCCACATTTATCAGAACCGTATTTATAATATTCACCACAAACGACTCAGACACGGTGCCGAAGTAGCGGGAATTAAACTGCATGCTTCACTGGATACTCAAATTAGCGAAAATATAATGTATAGCTGTTACCGTGCGCTTTGGCTGGACTGGCAAGCACAGGGTACTCGCATCAGCCGTAATGTATTTTTTGACAATCTTTCGGAAGACCTCTTCGTTGAGGTTTGCCATGGTCCGTATATGGTTGATCATAATCTATTTCTCTCCCCGATGAATTTCAGAAATATGGCCCAGGGCGGAGCCTTTGCTCATAATTTATTTGCAGGCCGATTTGTCGTTCGTTCCGAGATTACCCGTATCACGCCATATCACTTCCCTCACGAGACAGCCATGGCCGGATACTCCAATATCACGGGAGGCGATGACAGGTATTACAACAATATCTTCTTGGGTGATAACGATGCGAATAAAGAACCTGTTCCTATTACCTTCTTTGAGCATCTTCCCCTTAAATCAAGGGATGAAGTTGGAGAGGACGGGAAGACGGTCATGGACGGGGTTCCGGACAATTCCATATGTTATCTGCATGCTGTGGGACTGGGCGGCTACGATCAACATCCTAATGTGAAAGATAAGAAATGGTGGGAATATACCAAAGAGGAGCTTCTTGAGCTTGGCGATGCGGCGAAGGATTTCTTTATAGGCAATGCCGTTCTTCCGGTGGCTATGGGTGGCAATGTATTTCTTAACGATGCGGTTCCAAGTACTCATGAATCCGATGCAAAGATATATACTCAGAAGGATATAATCGTTGAGATTGATCCTGCAGTAGGTAAGGTGCACATTCAGATCCATGATCCCGAATTGCTTCGGGGTACCTCTGAAATGTTAGTTACCACGGATCTGCTTGGAAAGACTTATCACGCCAACATGAAATTTGAGGAGCCGGACAGCAGTCCATATCATTTTGACTCCGATTTCTTCGGAACAAAGAGACCCGATGCAGATGTTACACCTGGTCCCTTCGAGTTAATCAGAAATAGTAGTGTTGAGTTTGAGATTTAGTTTATTATTGAGGGTCCTGTCATTTCAGGTGATTGAATATTTTTGGGTAAATCCGCTATTCCGCTGTTACTTGTGGCACGGTTTAGCTTAACGGGGTGGTTATGTATGGCTGAGTACAAAGATAACAGGAATTTTAACTTTCTATTACAACACCTAGAATATCATAACACCTACAAAAAGACGTTCAATAATGAGGAAGAAAAAAGGAAGAAACTCATTCATTTTATAATTGATCGTCCCGGCCGCGTCGCAGGGAATCCCCCCGCTGCTCAGGGTACGATTACTTTTCTCGGGAGGGCGATGGTCGATGAGGGATGCTGCGGAGGGTCAGCAAGAGCACATTGTGATGCTGCCATTGTTCTCCACGACGGACAGGAACGGACGGATGACTACGCTTCAGCCGGGACGACTCATAGGACGTGTGGCTCCACTGCTGCCGTGGTTGCTCACATCCGCTGTACTGTGGGCACTAACAGGCTCCGTGCCGTTCGGCGCCCTGCTCGGCCTAGCACCTACACCGGCGATTAGCATATTCCTCAGTCATCCAGTCACTGTGAGCGTCGCCGTGGTGCTGCTCTTCCTCTCGATCGGTGTGACAAGCCGATTGTACTCAAGTGCAGTCGATCAGTTTGGACAGATCAGGATAGCTGGTCTGTTCGGGTCGCTAGGAGTCACAGGAGGACTCACCGTAATCGCGGGAGCCCTCCTGCAATGGACGCTAACAAGCAATCCATCGCGCCCCTTCGATCTCAAGGCAATAGCGACGTCGCCGACGATCCCAAAAGAGGTCGGCGCCGTCGTCGGAGCTGCCTTCGCTCTCTGGGCCGCCATCGCACTCCTGCGGTTGCCCGGCTCTATAACTCACGCCCGGCGGCGTCAGGCGGACATCGAGCGACTCCGCGTGGAGGGTTCGTCATATACCGGGACGTTGACCGCCGTGAATTTTACTAACAGTTGGCTCTTTAATTTTCCGATGTTCACGGTTGAGGTAAATTATATCGTTGACGGTGCTCCTCGTGTCGTCTCAGCACACATGCGCACCAGCGAGGACCGCGTTCCCGTCGTCGGGTCGCGAATGATTGTGCTGACCGATGAACTCGGAACCACCCATGTAGGGCTGGATCTGGCGAGTGGAGCGGCATTTGAGCCGGACGTGGGTAAGTACGCCCCGTCGGACGGTTGATTTTGAGGCCCTTGTGGTAACATGGTTAATTGTACAGAAGGAGCGCATTTAGCGTTCCTTCTGTAGCTGGCAGTTGTAAATCATTGCCGCTGCCGCAACCTCATTCTGGAAATCACGGCTTCTATGACGAGCAGATTAGGAATCCAACAAACCCAAGCGACAACCCGAAACGCCGCCTCGAAATCGCCAAGCAGAAGATTCAGCGGCGCTAACCAGATTCGAAGCGTGACCGCTGCAAAAGTAAGCGCATAACTGCGAAGCATCCATGCTTTATGAGCTTGGATGTCTTTCGCCATAATTTTTCTCGTTGCAATAAGCGTCGTCGCAACCCACAATACATCGAGCGACATGAACCCAAGCCCGGCAATCCAACCTCCCGTGGCAAAAAGGGATAAATAAACACTCACGATCCCACTAACTGTAATCGAAAGAACATATCCATACCCCAGTAGGCGATGCCAACGTTTCCTATCATTCGTTGGCTTCATAAATAGTTGAAAGGGTCCTATGATCAAGGCAAATATCGCGGTAACAATATGGATGTATAGTACATATAACCATGGTTTGAGTTCAAAATTCGGCTTTTGCAATTTGAAAGAGACAAGTCCTGCATCACTAGCTTTAAGCACGCCATACTGAACAATTGCGTATCCGGCAATCGAAAATGCAAGAATGAGAACGAGTGCCCGAATCATCTTATTTCCCATTAGAATTATCCTCCTCCGTTGATGCACCGTGAAGCTGTTGTCCCTTTAAACCCTATAGTGGCTATAGAGTCAATACCGATCTTCTCGATTAAGGCATCGGCCAGAAAGGGACATACAAATTCAACGCTTGTCGTGGTCAAGTTTCCTGCCGTACTTTTGGTGCAAACGGATCTTCGCGTCCTCCCAGCTTTACAGTTAGAAATAATACCCCTTCCGAATATCATCTAAAAGGGTAGGATGTACTGGTTTCCATCCTAAACGCTGCTGCGTCAACGCACTGGACGCCGGATTATCCGTTTTCGTGAAGGGTGCAAGCCATCCGAAATGTTTACCTGCTTCTTCAACCCCAATACCTTGGACCGGCAAGTTCAAATGGAGGCCCAAAGCCGTGGCGATCTCTTGAAATGGAATGCCCTCTTCGCTCACTGCATGAAACCGGGACCCTGCCGGAGCATGTTCTAAGGCGAGTCTAAAAAGGCGCGCCGCATCCAGTAGATGCACGGATGGCCAACGGTTGTTACCGGAGCCTGTATAGGCGGAGAACCCCTTCTTGCGAGCGATGTCCACCAGATTTGGGAACAAGCCCGTCTTATCGCCTTCACCGTGTACGATCGGTGGGAGGCGTACAATCGAGGAACGTATCCCACGATTCGCCAAGTCTAGGGTGGTATGTTCTGAAATGATGCGTAATCCACCTTGCGATTGAGGATCCCCAGCGCTGGCCTCCGATCCGAGACGACCGGGAGTAAGCGTCATCGTAGGCATCGCGACGACAAGCGCCCGGTCACCGGCGGGTAAGGAGGTGCCAAGTGTCTCGATGGCTCGCCTATCGGTCTCAATTGCAGCCTTCATAAATCGCATCACTACATGACGAGGATTCCCTCCGAATAAAACCCTAAGCCGAGTTGGAAGGCCCGCATGCGAGAACTTGTGGAAGAAGGCCAAATGAATGACCCCGTCTACTGCAGCAGCCACTTTGCGCAAGCCTGCTAAATCCTCAATCGAACCGACTTGAACCTGGGCACCCAGTGCCGTAAGCCGTTTGCCGGCTTTTTCAGAACGGGCAAGACCAACCACTTGATGACCGGCATCCAGCAGTTCGCGAACGACCGCCCCTCCGATGAATCCTGTCGCCCCTGTAACCAATACACGCATTTTCAGAAATCCCCTTTTCTATCGTTAGGATGTTTACTCTTAGTATAGGGGATTGACTACTGCGGTCTTTGCCTTTTCCATCGGAGTTTTTGCCTGATTCAACAGATTCCGCCGCTTAAAAAGGAAAAATCCGCTAGGCTCTATGCCCGCGGAAATTTGAAAAGCCGTTTACATGTGCGTTTCACTTCAACTTTTGCTGGTCCTGACGCCACCTTGTGATATCTCTAGTTGGAGGGCACCCAAAAAATCGGCTGTAATCGCGGCTAAATTGGGAATCACTCAAATAGCCTACACGCCGGCTCGCCGTAGTTGCGTCAATGGAGCTGGATAACATTAGACGCCTCGCCTCTTGCAGGCGCAGCACCTTTTGATATTGCAGAGGGCTCATCGCAGTAGCCGATCTGAAATACTCGCGAAACGACGATTCGCTCATATGGACCAGCTCCGCCAAATCCGCTACTTTCCACGGCTGAGAAAAGTTATTTTGGAGCCAATCAATCGCTTTTGCAACCTGCTGCATGCCCGATTCCGCCAGAACAGTCTCGGCAACATAAACACCGATTGGGCTACGGAGGATGCGGATATAAATCTCGTCTTTCACCAATGGAGCCAGCATTTGAGCATCATCGGGAGAGGACAGGCAAGCCATCAATCTTGCAGCGGCGTTCATCATGGCCAAGTCTGCTTCTATGACGTAGCACGCACTGCGATTGCGAACCTCCGGTAAACCATTAGGAAATACCATCGGCAGCAACGAAGCAATCCTTTGCGGATCGAGGTATAGACCTATCCCCAAGAACGGTATTTGGTGACTGGCCTGCATGATTTTCATCGCAACAGGCAAGGCAACGGGGGCAATATACACTCGCGAAGCACCATACTCATAAGCATCCTTGCCTACGGTAATTCGCTTTTTCCCTTGCGCTGCAATGCAGATTACCGGGGATAACATAGTGTGAACATCATCCGCCGCTTCTACTTGCGAATATCGATTCACATACAGACCATGGATCGGTGAAGCATAGGTCCCATCCTGCGAAGTATGCTTGTAAATCAAAGTTGCCAACCGAGCTGCCTCACTATCTAGCGCTGAATTGGCATCATCTAATACAGATACATCCTCATATTTATAGTAATTGTCCATGTTCACAAGCAACTTCCTCCCCCTCAGATGTAACAGGATGATAGGCATGTTCATGATACCAAAGGCGCATCCAGAAAGCTTAAGCATTAAAGTTAAATTAGCATGGATATCTCAAGTCTACCCTTCTGCAAGTCCGAGGGGATTCCCTGCTACCACGAAGCGGACAGCATTTCTCGCTATCACCTCCCAATGTGCTTTACTTGTGGTACGGTTCCCCCCGATTTATCTTCACCGCGCGATAAATCTGCTCCACCAATACCAGCCGCATAAGCTGATGCGGCAGGGTCATGCGCCCGAAGCTCAAGCGCTGCTTCGCACGGCGCAACACCTCATCGGAGAGCCCGTGGCTTCCTCCGATGACAAACACGACATGGCTCGTCCCATATGTGCCGAGCTTGTCGATCTCCAATGCCAGCTCCTCAGAACTCCAGAGCTGGCCATCCAGTGCGAGCGCGACAACATGCGCCTCGCTCTTCACATGCGCGAGGATGCGTTCGCCCTCGCGCTCCTTTACCGCCCGAACCTCAGCTTCGCTCAGGGTATCGGGCGCCTTTTCGTCTGCGACCTCGATCATCTGAAACTTGATGTACGGGGCGAGCCGCTTGGCATATTCCTGAATGCCCAGCGTCAGATATTTTTCCTTCAATTTGCCTACGCCGATAATCTGAATAAACACGAAAAATCATTCCTCCTAAATTGTCTTGCTTGCGCAATATTCTATAAGTAAGATGCTTTCAAAGCATCTCGTTTGTCACAACTGTATTACCTATACTACACATTTCTCAAATTCTAACGAATCACACACACCTTATTCAGCCTCATTTCGGCTACTTTAAAATCTAACGAATCTGAAACACGCTATCTCAGTCAAAACTATCTTTCCCCTCCTCTTTTGAGACCATTTCAGCAATATAACGTGTCTACGATTCGTTAGATTTCAACTAGGTGGTGTTTGCCTCAAATAAGGTGCGTCAGGTTCGTTAGCGGCGCTACTCGACCAATCCACACCCAAGTCCTTACCCACATCGCTGTTACCCAACGTAACCTTCCCCCATGCCCGTACTTCCATTTCTATTACCCACGCACCTTGCACGTCTGCTACAACCTTACTCACTCCCAATTCGGAACTCGACACCTACCTACCTGAATCTTCTCCTACTCTCCCCATCTCCACCTTCATCCCCCACAACCCTTGCCCAACTCCAAGCTGCCTACCAACAATCACACCAATTCCTCCACAAACACAAAAAGAGCGCTCATCACGCTCTCCTTGGCTTCTTGCTGTGATGTTCATACCGGATGGAAAGTCAGCCCGAAGCGCCACCTTAAGTCACGCGTTCAGCCGTCTAAGTCCTACAGTACGCTAAACGACGAGGAATTCCGCGTGCTGTTCGCACTCGGCGCACTTCGCAGGCGGGTCCCAATCGGCAAATTCCGTCTCCTTCAGATCAACGATATCTGGAGCGTCCTCATACTCATCGACAAACATGTCGATGGCAATGTCCACGTGTTCTTTGCATACAACGTACATCCGTTAAGCATCCTTTCTGTAACCAGCTATGTTCCCGATTCACAACCGCGTATCCTATTACAGGATAGCCACTTCTCAGTTCTATCACACCTGCCACCGAAAAGAAACCCCCAGTCCTAATTTATCGTGCCCAACATCTCCCAAACCCCTCCGTACGCCGTAAAAGAACACCAAAAGCATCCTTCCCGATACCTCCACGGTACCACGAAAAGAATGCTCCTGTAACAGTAACAATCACTTCATATAGCGAATGAATCCTGCGCCTACGCCTGAATTGCGAAAACAGAGTTACGTATTCCCCTATTCTGTTCCATTCCATTCTAGGAATAGCCTCTAACCCATACTCTTTTACTTCAATCCCGACTGTGCCTTCGTCAACAGCTTGCCACCTTGAAAAGCAATAACCGCATTGGCACCATTGCCGGCTGTGCCTTTATAGTTGTAGACCACCATATTCTCCGCTTCACTCAGCGCTTCACCTTCGCCGCCGAGGATCTCGATGACATCTTCTACAGACATGCCAACCTCAAGCTTCTCATACTGGGCAAACGTAATCAGCACCCCATCGCCTTTCCCGGCCGATCCGTTGTTTCCTGATGCTACAGGCGTTTGACCACTAGCCTCGCCTACCGCAATCATATTTGTGCTTAACTCATTCAACTTGGTCTCAAGTGCTGCGATCTTTTGCTCCTGTTCAACGCTCTTGGCTCCCTGTTCCACTAATTTCTTCTCAAGCCCAGCAATTTTCTCTTGCAGAGCACTTGTATCCACCGATGCTCCTGTCGTAGCAACCTCAGATCCACAGGCAGATAGCACAAACAGGGACAGCGCCAAGCTCGTTCCCCCAAGCATCTTTTTCCTCAATCGTTTCATTATAAATACCCCTTCCATTCTGAAATAAAAATGTGATCGACAAAGAGATGTTATTTGCATCAGCGACCGTCCGAACATATTGACAACAGTTTACCACAGCCCAAGTCTGATGTATCTGCTCCTTTCGCTCCGGGTCTAACTGATCATGGTTACATAAAAATGGTTAATCTACTCATTTACTGTCGAATGAATACGTCCACCCATAGCATAATACTGAACCAACAACTAAAAAAGAGTGGTCAGTTGATCTGATCACTCTTCTAGCTTTCCTTATTTCAATCCAAGCAAAAGTATAGGCTTCCTTGATCTTCCCTTACTCCGGTTTATCCGTCAACTTCACGGATACTTTCTCCGCTTTGCCATCCCGGTAGAAGGTCACTTCTATCGTATCCCCAATTTTCTTCTGATCGTACAGATATTTCCGCAGATCCAGCGTGGAGGTAATTTTCTGCCCATCAAATTCCGTAATGACATCATTCAGCTTCATACCTGCTTCAGATGCCGGACCGGATGCTTCCAGCACAACCACACCGCTGTCCACGTGAGATGGCAGCTTCAGATCCTTGCGTTGCTCGTCATCCAGTGGTGCATAAGGGTTGCTCAGATCGACCGTGTACACGCCCAGGTATGGACGAGATACTTTGCCGTTCAAGAGCAGGGAATCTACCGTTTTCATCACTTCGTTCATCGGAATCGCGAAGCCGAGACCTTCAACACCCGTATCTGAGATCTTCATCGTGTTGATGCCGACCACTTTACCATTAAGATCGACCAGAGCACCGCCGCTATTGCCTTCGTTAATCGCCGCATCCGTCTGGATCACGTTTTGCTCCCAGTCGTATACCCCATCCTGATTAATCGATACAGGCAGAATACGATCCGTGTAACTGACAATACCGGAGGTCAGCGTACCGCCCAGACCGAGCGGGTTTCCGATCGCCAGCACCGTTTGACCGCGCTGAAGTTTGCTGGAATCACCGATCTCCGCCACTGCACCCAACCCTTTATCTTCTGCGGATAATACAGCAATGTCGCTCACACGGTCCTTACCAACCAGCTTCGCTTTATGTGTCTCCCCATCCACAGTCACGATCTCCAGATCACTCGCACCTTCCACAACGTGGTGGTTGGTCATAATGTAGGCCTTGCCATCTTCCTTCTTGAAAATGACCCCTGAGCCAAGCGCGGAATCTTCCATCGACAGGCTGCTGCCCGTTTTATGGTTCACGATGCTCACCACGGAAGGACGTACCTTCGCCGCTGCCTGGATAATCCGGTCGTATGGATCAGCTGCCTGCGCTGTCTGTGCACCGCCTCCACCACCATTACCTGTAGCATTAGCCAGCGGTAACGATGTGGGCTGTGTGATGAAGCTAAACAGCATGACGGTCACGATGGAGCTGATCACCGAGCTAATCACAGCTACTTTCACTGTGGAGCTGATTCCCATACGCGATCTGCGCGGATTGCTCCAGCGGTCACGTCCACGTGCTCTGCCTCCAGGGCGGATGATCTGAAGTTTGCCTTTCTGTTCAGGTTCGGCGCGTCTTGATACTTTGGTTGAATAAAAATCGTCTCCAAACAATCCCATCGTGATCCTCTCCCCTTCGTTGTCACGCATCAAGACCCTGACTGCCGCCTAAGTTGTCGCATGGTTCAACGATGGAGTTCTCACATACACCACTCCGCCAACAGACGAACCTTCCGATCGCTGTTACTCACAAATTTTTTTGATCCCCTCTTTCAAGGTAAAAATTTGTTCCTAAAGGCGAACACTTTGTTTCTTCAGGTTTCTTCTGTCGTCTTCGTTACGTGAAGACTCCAACGGTTTCCCATGCTTTTTTGCATTTTTATAAAATGGTCTAGCATATCGCCGCATCCCGGCATCAAATCAAGATACAGCGTCTATGTACAACAGAACGGACACGCCATTCTGTCAGTGACTCTATCAATCATGCTCTCGCATTCTATGACATGCCATTTCACACGCAAAACAGCCAAAATCACAATGCTCCTCATATACTAAACACATCAAATCTCAAAAAGTTGCATATTTACGTAAATTAACGCACATTTCCGCTATAACGCGCTTAACAATAAAGGTCCATAGTATCTATCACCACAAAATCCGGTCCGCTAAGCGCGATTTTGGTAAATATGAAGAACTTTTTCATCCTTGTATAGTCACAGGTTCAGCATACACGCCTTATCACACAAATTATAGCGGCAAAAAGAGGAATGTTTTCCACCCAGCCTGACTACAATAATAGTAAAAGACAATTCGAAGCTTCATAGAGGAGGAAGTATACATGGATCGCACGCGTACACTCACAGCCATGGACGAAGTTCATATGGCGGCCAAGCTGGCCGATCTCAAGGAAGAACACTATCGTAATACCCTTGCACTGAGTACCATCATCGAACTGCTTATTGATAAAGGCATTCTAACCCGCGAGGAAGTCGAGCGCAAAGCCGCCGAACTGGACAGCTTTATGGCTCACCTACCCTATCCCATGGCGTAGGACGGTCATAATACGTATCACAGAGTTTGAACTCATGATCCCGATAAAAACATCCACGGCTCTCCATCGCGTCGCGCACCGACATTTTCGCCAAGTCCATCATATTATGATCTCGGCTAAGATGTGCCAGATACGTGCGCTTGATGCGTCCGTTCATCAGTTCACTAAGCGCTGCCCCTGCCGCTTCGTTCGACAAATGCCCAATGTCGCTCAAAATCCGGCGCTTGGTGTTCCATGGATAACGCCCCATACGCAGCAATTCGACATCATGATTCGCCTCCAGCACCAGCACGTCAGAATCTGCGATCGCATCGCGAACCTTGTCGCTCATGTACCCGAGATCCGTTGCAACAGACAGCTTCTCCGTACCATCATCGAATGTGTACCCTACCGGCTCAGCCGCATCATGCGAGATCCCGAAGGATTCCACGCGCAGTGACCCAAAATCATGTTTTTCACCTGTCTCAAATACCCTCCGGTTTTCCTCTGGAATCGCCCCAACCGACTTCTCCAGTGCCGCCCACGTATTCAGATTCGCGTAGATTGGTAAATTATATTTCCGAGACATCGCGCCTAGTCCTTTAATGTGATCGGAATGTTCATGTGTAACCAGAATCCCGTCCAGTTCTGCCCCAGAAATCTCCCTTTCCTGAAACAGTGCATCCAATCGCTTCGCACTAAGACCCGCATCAATCATGAGAGAGGTCCCCCCATGCTGTATGACCGTGGCATTACCTGTCGAACCGCTGGATAACACGGTAAAATATATCCCCATAACGCATTACTCCCCTGGTTTGTCTGTCTTGGGACTGAATACATCCCCACTGATGCCCTGCACGTACAACACTTCGCCACTTTCCAGCACGAACCGCCATGCCGGCATCGCTACCTGTATATCTGAATTGAACAACTGGCCGTAGTAGCCCAGCTGAATATCTTTGACAATTGCATCATTTGGCAAAAAGTTCTCGATCAGCGTTCCCAGCGCCTTCGACGCCGGAAGCACCTGCTGATCGCTCTCCTCTGCGGTTGTAATTCGCACCGGAGTCTGACGGTAACCCTTTATTTTCTGGTCGCTGTAGAACAACTCCAGACTCACATTGAAGAGCGGCCATTTGCCATCCACCAGTGGGTGAAGCACAAAAGCCCCATCCTCGGCCATCAGCTGATCCAGCCGGTATGTCCCGATCTGTGGAATCTCTCGCTGTAATGCATCTTCCAGCTCACTCTGCGAGAAAATCAGCTTGCTATCTACAGGCTGTTCCAGCTCCATATCAACACCTGCCTTGTCCTCTTCAATGAACTCATAGGACAACTTCGGCAACTTCGGCGTTTCATTTGGAATCGGAGCCAGCACCTGAATGCCCTTCTCTTCCATCGCCTGCTGTGTATTGTCTGCCAGTGAGGTGAAGTCCAGATTGGCTCCGGCCGTCTCCCGCGCATCCATCCAGATCTGGTATCCCAGCACCAGATTGAGCAGCAGAAAGGCATAGATCAACACATTTTTGGCCCGTCCCCAATCCAAAACTTTCACCTCCCTCAGTTAGCTGGCTAAAATACTTTCAAACCCTCTTGGAAAATTGATCTCTATCCATGTTGCCTGCTTGCTAACGAACTCCACACGCCTTATTTGCCCTATTTTCCACAAGTCTGTAATCTAACGAATCTGAGAGAAGTTATTTCTATCATTTGTAGGCATTTCATCGGTTTTCACTCGTTTTCTGCCGGAATAACGTCGCTGAGATTCGTTAGATTTTGCATTTAAGGCTAATTCAGCATTTAAGGCGTGTCAGATTCGTTAGCCGTTAGACCGATGCCCAAGGGAAACTATCATCCCCCTTAGGCAGTTCACATCTATAGACCAGAAGGTTATTCTGCACTCGTAGTGATAAAGTACAGCTACTCTTCAGTTTAATGACTATAATGCATCAAGATACGGTAGTCTCCTCACCATTTCCGAAGCGAATAACCCATACCGGAATCAGCTTTAGTCCGTCTTCAATCGTAGAAGGACGATACGCTGGATATACATCCACGACCTGGCGATTCTCACCGGCTACTTTCTGAATAAGAGCCTTCAGCTTGTCTCCGCCAGGCAGTTTGACCGATTTCTTGGTCTCTGCACCTTCGTTCAGGTATTCCAGCGATCGTTCATAACTGGATACCGTCTCCTGCTGCATCTCCATACTGATCGTGCCGAAGCGGAACTGCATGGAATCCATAATCGGATAGCTGCCGTAATACTGCTGGAATTCAAGCCGTGTTTTGCTGTCCGCGGTCCCCAGCATCATGCGTGACCGGCCTTTCCAACCCCCGTGCTGATTCACAAAATCAACAGCAGACAACGCATCCTTCGCAGGATCAATCTGTCCCGCAGGCGGTGCCGCCGGATCGGTGTAACTGATCCAGCGCTGTTCCTGTTTTACCTGTAGACTACGTTTACTGTCGGTGTAAATCTCAGACCCGTCTTTTTCCCGGATGTTCCGGGTCATACTTGGATCGAAGAACAGACTGCGCTGCATCTGCTCAACAGTGAACTGACCTGTTGGCACATCCGCCTCAATCGTCTCCAGAGGTTCCGCCGGGATATAATAACCGCCATCCATCAAGGTATATGGCGTCCAGTTCGTACCGAAGTCAACATGCTGCTGTACGTCTTGTACTGTAAGGTCAGCCTGCGTTGCTTCGTATACCACATCTCCCTTGGCGCTGAAGAACAGCGCATGGGCTTTCGTTTCATTTTTAGCCGTATAGATCGAGATTCGGTTAATGGTCTCCCCTTGGAATAAGGAATCCGTCCCGAGCCTCATTACCCGCTGCAACAATGCTACGGGAATCCCTTCTTTGAACGATAGCTCAAACCCAGGGTTCTCCTTGCGAATCTGATCCCAATTCACCGATTGCACGCTACGGCGCTGAAAATCATCGAACGCCCGCCCCTGCAACCTTGAATAGATCAACTGATAGAACGTATTGCCAGGGTAAAACACCGTATGTTTATCTTCGCCCAGATGAATAATCATCTGATCGGGGAAGATCAATTCTTCAATATTGCGTTCCTGACCCATATTTTCCGTCTTCACATAGTTCGTCTCTGACGTCACAATGGAATCCCCGCCTCCGGGCAAACGATAGATTAGAAAATAACTCTGAACCAGACTGGCTACAACAAGGGCAGCAAGCACCAAGGATTTAATCCGTTCCTTCAAGGTGCTCACCCCCTTTCTCACGCATCGGCAGTGTGAACGTTACTGTCGTTCCTACATCTACTTCGGACTCCAGAGAGATGCTGCCATCATGTGCCTTCACAATTTCCCGGGCAATGGACAGACCTAGCCCTGTGCCTCCCATACTGCGGGAACGAGCCTTGTCCACCCGATAAAACCGCTCAAAAATGCGATCCAAATCGCGCTGTGGGATACCCATTCCAGTATCCGATACCGAGATGGCAAGTGCATGTTCATCACTGCGTCTAGCTGCAATCGTAATGGTGCCGCCTTCCAATGTATATTTCAGCGCATTGGACACGACATTATCCAGCACCTGATCAATCTGGTCGCGATCCAGTGGGACAGCTGGAATATCATTCTCCACAGATAGTACAGGTTGAATATCCTTCTGGTGCATTTGGAACGAGAAGCGATCTGTCACTTCCTCCAGCATTTCCAGAATGTCGGTTGGTTGTTTCCGCAGCAAAGCCTCTTTGGAATCCAGCCGCGATAAATGTAGCAGATCCGTAACCAGTCGTATCATTCGCTCCGTCTCGTTCTGAATAACACCAACAAAACGACCGGCAAGCTGCGGGTCTTCCAGTGCACCATCATCCAGCGCTTCCGCGTAACTCTTGATCGTAGTCAATGGTGTACGCAGTTCATGGGATACATTAGCCACGAATTCACGCCGGGATGCCTCAAGCTCTTCCTGCTCGGTAACGTCCTGAAGTACGGCAATAGTTCCCGTGATCCCCCGTTCACGCCGATGAACAGGTGTGAACGTCATCCGAATGACCACAGGCTCTTCTTGTCCTGCGGGTGCAATCTGAAGCAGCGTAGAACCTGTGAACCCACTCGCGAGAGCTTCCGCATCCTCCGGATCAATGCCGAGTAATATGGCAAAATGTCTTCCTTCAATATCCGCAGGATGCATACCCAGTATGCTGCTGGCACGACGGTTTACGAGAATGACTTTCCCGTACTCATCCGTAGCTACCACACCATCACTCATATTGGTCAGAATGGAAGTCAGTTTCTCCTTCTCCTCTTCATTCTGGGAGAGTGCATCCCGAAGTCTGCTGGTCATATAGTTAAAAGCCCGACTGAGCTGACCAATCTCATCCGTGCCGAATACAGGTGTCTGCTGATCAAAGTTACCCTCTGCGACCGCTGTCGCTCTCCGAGTGACTTCTTTAATCGGCTGCGTGATCGTATGGGACAGGATCACGCCAAGCACTGCCGTTAACACTAAGGCAATCAGGATACCGGAGATGAAGATTTTGTTGATTCCCTCCATCGTAGAATACAGCTCGTTCATGGATGCTGCGATGTAGACCGCACCAATGATTTTGCCGCCAGACAGCACAGGCTTGGCGACAACTTTTTTGCGAACATTATCCTCATCCACGATATATTCCTCATTGTCCCGAATGCCTTGCAACGCACGGCTAACAACGGTCTGGGTGTTTTTGCGCCCCACATAGTCTGAATGTGAACTTAGCGAGGTCGTCAGTACTTTTCCGCTGGCATCCAGTACCTGAATCTCGGCACCGTTAATGTTGAACAGGTTATTCACCAGCACACGCAGATTTTCCGTTTTGTCCTCGCCAGCCTCTGCTTCTCCGCCCGCCATCGTCTCTCCTACGAGAACTGACAGCATCTCCGCACGCGCCTGCAAGTCTTCTGTAAAGTTGCTCGTTAGCGAGTTCTTCATCGCGCTCACAAAATAAACGCCGATCAATTGCATCGCAATCAGAATCAGCAGTACATAGATAATAATCAATTTCGCCTGAATCGTTCGAAAGAACGAGAATCGCGCGAATCGGCCCATTATATCCCCACGCTTTTGGCACTGCGCACGAGATAACCAAGCCCGCGGCGTGTCAGAATCGTTTCCGGTTTGCTCGGATTCTCCTCAATCTTCTCACGCAGACGACGGATCGTGACATCCACAGTACGTACATCGCCGAAATATTCATATCCCCATACCGCTTGCAGCAGATGTTCCCGTGTCATAACCTTGCCGGAGTGCTTCGCCATATAATAGAGAAGTTCGTACTCACGGTGGGTCAGATCGAGCGGTTCCCCGCCCTTGTAAGCCGTATACATGTCCATATCAAACGCCAGATCAAATAGCCGCATGACCTGCTTTTCCTCATCTTCCGGCGCTTCTGCCGTAATCGCGAGCTTTTGCCGTCTGCGCATCTGTGCCTTCACCCGTGCAAGCAACTCACGCGTACTGAACGGCTTGGTCACGTAATCATCCGCACCCAATTCCAACCCGAGTACCTTGTCGATCTCGCCATCCTTGGCGGTAAGCATAATGATCGGCATCTCCAGATGAGCACGTACCTCACGACATACATCCATACCGTCCTTGCCCGGCAGCATCAGATCCAGCAGCATCAGATCCGGTTTTTCGGATAACGCCAGTTCAACCGCACGAATGCCATCAAATGCACAGATGACCTCGTACCCCTCTTTTTCCAAATTAAACTTTAGAATGTCTGCGATGGGCTGTTCATCGTCCACCACCAAAATCTTCCCCTGCATCGGCTGAATTCACCCCTATATCCTGCTTAATCCGCATTAGCGTCTATATCTATCTTCTATGTTCAGCTTGTACCAAAGCCTGGTTGATTGATTCCTCTAGCTTGTTGTATATACTCTCTAGTTTAACATACCTGAAGCACCGTCACATCCCGATCAGAGGCTTGAAAGGTCTTTCATTTGAAATTTTTTTACAGCAGCAAAAAACAAGGCCAGCATCATTGCCAACCTTGCTTCCTTAAGTTCTATTAGTTCAGATACGTTAACGGATTTTCTACCGTTCCATTCTTAATAATCTCAAAATGCAGATGTGTTCCGGTCGAACGACCCGTGTTGCCCATAACGCCAATACTCTCGCCTTTTTCAACCACTTGTCCAACCTTAACGCCAATGCTGTTCAGATGTCCATACAGTGTTTCGTATCCGTTTCGGTGGTTAATAATGATGACATTACCATAGCCGCTTTTCTGTCCAGCAAACGTAATTACACCCTCGTCAGACGCTTTCACATCGCGGTTACCTACCAGATCGACACCTTTGTGCTGGCGCCCCCACCGTTGTCCATAGCTACTACTCATCGTTGCATTGGATACCGGCCAAGCAAATTCACCTGTGCCCTCACCAACCACTTTGGTCCCGCTAAGGACAACTTCAGTTACAGCTGCTTTAATCACTTCCTGACCAAGCCACTCTTCCTGAACCACTTCACCATTCTCTTTGGTTATACGGTACTGCATGCTTTTCAACCCGCTTTGTCCTGGGCGCACGACTTTAGTTGTACCTGCTTTCAACTCAGCACTTTTGCGCACTTCCACTTGCGGTTTGATCTCAATCTGTTCAACAACCTGCTCAACCGATTTAACGGTTACCGCCGGTTTCGGAACGGTCAGGGTCAGTTCGTCTCCGATTTGAAGCGACGTTTCCTTGATACCTGGATTATGCTTACGAATCTCGCTTTGTGTAATGTCATACTTGGCCGCAATCGAAGAGATCGTATCTCCTTCACGAACCACATAAGTTACAGGCGCGTCTTTACCAACGGTTAATGCTTTAACCGCCTCGGACACATCCCATATTTTATTTGGATCAGCCTTCACCACATCTGTCGCTACGTCTTCCTTGATGCCTACCGACTTCAGGGTTGTACTTGGTCCCTCGTTTTTCTTCGAGGAGTTAGCCGATACCGACTTCGTCTTAAGCGAACTTCGCACAGCCGATGCCGATATGTATTTGCTCTGCACTTGTTCCAGGATTGCATCCGCTGTTGCCTGATCTTTCACAATACCAATGACTTCACCGTCTACCTTAAGCTCCACACCTTTGGCGTAGGCTGTCAGCATGTCACCCAGTTTGTCCAGCGTCTCGTCACTGTTCACTTCAGGTTTGTAGGCTCTTACCGTTTCAGTTGTGATGCCATCCGTGTTCAGCACCATCTCTGCATCCGGATATTTATTTTGATATTCCTCGGTTTTGTCTGTAAATAGTTGTTGTAATTGTGCTTCATCTGCAATGGTACCAATCTCGCTACCTTTAACCATGACTTTATAATACGGCACGGTGTTTGCAGTAACATATTGTTTGCCTGCGAACCCGAGCGATGCTGCGATGAATACACCAAAAGCTGCTGTAATGATCCATTTGCGCGAGGCCAGAACGCGCTTCTTATTCACACTGAAGGTGGACATGCTCATGTTGTTTTTGTCTTCGGCCGTCCGGTGTTCCCCGGATTGTTCGTGTACCCGGTCTTTGCCCGGTTGGCGTATGCCTCTGAAACCTTTCATGATTCTCTCCTTTTCAGCACTTCTCAGTTCGCATTTCTGTCAAGACATCACCCATCGTGTCTGTCCCATGCTCGTTGATAATTGTATTGGGTGTCCGCAAAATCAGGACTTTAACTGCGCTCGTAAAAGTGTCAAAATTTTAACCTTTTATCACACCCGTATACTTTAACACAGGTTTTACACTCATTTCAACTCTACACGTCACACCGCAAAGCCACGCCCCGCTTGGTTTCCCTGTATTATCCATAAGATCGTACGGCTAATCCATCACCCATTATGCCTCAACACCCGCTATACTATGTACTTTTACTCACAATTTAAGACTAGGTTCTAAGACCCAGTGAAATATGCTTTATTTTTCATAAAAATACAAATAAAATCCCTCACCAGATTAACTCTGATAAGGGATAAGGTAAACAACCTGTTTTTGGTTTCTCGTAAACTGGATTTCATCTCATGACAATTTATAATTTAACATTAATGTCTCTATTCTTTCGCTGCAAGAATTACAAATCGTTTCTGCTGTACTTCCCAAAATCCATTGTGTTCCATCTCCATATGAATATCCATTAATTGATCACGGAACTGTTGTACCTTAAAATCAGGTACTTGCCATGGGATGGTCTTCAGATAATAGACCAGTGCGCCTATATCATAGAAACGTTGCGCGGGAGTTGCTTCACATTTCTCTAAAATACGGAATCCACACTGTTCCAGCTGAAGAACAGCACGATCCAGCTCCCATCCAGCGTAATCCGCTGGCATAGGAATGCCGAGTCGATCATTGATCTCCCTGCAATCTGACCAACCTACCTGTTGAGTTAGAAATAATCCGCCTACCGATAGAATCCGCCTTACTTCCTGCTCATCATACGACTCATGCCGATTAAGAATCAGATCGAATTCCCCGTCTGCGAAAGGAAGTATCGAATCATCAGTCACTTGAAACACCTTCACACCTAACGGCTGTAAACGTTCCTCTGCAATCGGTATATTCGGGAGATAGCCTTCGGTCGCACATGTGTATGGAGGAAGTGGAAGGAGTCTGGACAACATTTCTCCTCCACCAGTCCCCATGTCGAGCATTCGTTCTGTCTGATTCAACAATCGGCGCGCCATCGTTCCAAAAGACCAAGGCAACATTCCGCTCTGAAGTCGCTCACTCCCAGTTACATAGCTAAAATCCCAACCACTAAACGGCTGATCCGCCTCTTGCAACCCTTGCTCGAATCGCTCATTCATCGCCTCGGTAAACTTTTTTACTGACAGTTCTGAATTAGATTGATATAAGTTCATGTTCAATAAAACCTCCAATTAGTGTATTCATAAACACAAGTCCATCGTATCTCTTGAATGCACCTATGAATGGAGGTCCACGAATTGGGCGGAAGCTTCCTGCAATGTCGCAAATTCGTTTTTATATGTCGTGTTCTTTACCTTTATATTTCATACAATGTTCCCTCCTACATAAGCTAATAAAATAAACATAAGCACTATTTGCTTTAAAACTAGAATGCTTAAGTATCTAATTCTATATTCATAAAATTTCCAGCATTTATTTAAATAGATTATATTCAATCACCATCGACAAGTCCATTACAATATGAATCAGGCGATGCCCAACTAGAGCACGCCTGCTTATTTTATTCTGCTTGTAGGACTTCCATCAGGTTGTCATACTCTTCACTGGTCAGGTACTTCGAGATCACCTGTTCAATCTCACGCAGTTCCTGTTCCGTTAGGCCACCTTCCATGGCGCCTGAGATCTGCTGCATTTCTTTCTGCGGCAGCTTATTCATGAGCAAGCTGAAGATTTTTTCTTTCTCCTCTGCGGGCAGCTTGTCCTTCGCTCCTGTGATGTCATCCGGTGATACAACGATAGCATCATTACCTGAGGAAGCACCGCCGCTAGTCGTTCCGGTTCCGTTCCCCGAAGCTGGACCACTCCCCTGGGCTGTTCCCGACTCATTACCCGTGCCTGTATCCGTCCCATTGCCTGTACTTGCGCCTGAGTTTGATCCTACGCTCGTATCTGTACCTGAACCTTCACCCTCGCCCGAACCGCTCCCCTGGGACGCATCGTTGCCTGCATCTACGCCAGATTTACCGCTCTCCGTACCATTCCCCATAACTGAAACAGCATCTTCTGGAACCTGCTCTTCGTCCGCTCCTGTCGGCTGATCTGTTGTCCCATTTCCCGATTTATTCCCTTCGCTGGTTTTACCGCCCAAGGCACCTTGGAACATGGCGGTTAACCCCATGGGTTGACCTTCCCACTGAATATTGAAACTCGCGAGTAGCGACTTCGCATATGACTGTACAATTAATCCGGTCGTGAGCAGTGTCAGTGAACTGACCAGCAACACGGTTAGCACGATTTTGACAAACCACACAAGCAACTTCATTCCGTTCTCTCCCTCCGATTATCCCCCCGTCTAGCATGCGCATGTCGGGATCTGTGACTCTACTGTTAACCAGTATTGACGGAAATCTCGGGATTATATCCGATATACATACAAAAAACCTCCAGTCATCGCTATAAAAGCAACAACTGGAGGCTTAACATGCCTAAGTCGGCAGTCTATCCTATTTTATAATTCAAGAAACAATCTCTCTATTTCTTCGATTACTCGTAGATTGGAAGAACTTGATTTGTTTGCTCACGGTTACGACCAACGGAGAAGATGGCAATTGGAATGCCTGTCAGTTCGGAAACACGTTTTACATAATTCTGTGTGTTCACTGGCAGGTCTTCGAGTTTCTTCGCTCCGGTGATATCTTCGCTCCATCCTGGCATCTCTTCGTATACCGCTTCACATTCTGCCAGCATTTTGAGGCTTGCCGGATAGTGTGTGATGACCTCGCCACGGAATTTGTATCCTGTGCAGATTTTTACGGTTTCCAGACCTGTCATTACGTCCAGAGAGTTCAGGGATAAACCTGTAATTCCGCTGACACGACGTGCGTGGCGAACAACAACACTATCGAACCAACCCACACGACGTGGACGTCCAGTTACCGTGCCGTACTCATGTCCAGTCTCACGGATTTGGTCGCCGATTGCATCATGCAATTCCGTAGGGAATGGGCCATCTCCTACACGGGTTGTGTAAGCTTTCGCTACTCCAATGACTTGCTGAATACGAGCCGGGCCTACGCCAGAACCGATACATACGCCGCCTGCGGACGGATTGGATGATGTAACAAATGGATAAGTTCCTTGATCAAGGTCCAACATAACGCCTTGTGCGCCTTCAAACAGTACTTTTTTGTCCTCATCAATATATTCGTTCAGAACAACAGATGTATCACGTACATATGGACGCAGAATTTCAGCATATCCGAGGTAATCTTGCAGAATCTCTTCAACATCAACAGGCTGGCCGCCGTAGACTTGCTCGATGACGCGGTTCTTCTCTTTGACCAGATGACGCAGTTTCAGTTCGAAATCTTCAGCATCCATCAGGTCAACCATCCGAATACCAATACGAGCTGATTTGTCCATGTAACATGGGCCAATTCCTTTGCCAGTCGTACCAATTTTGTTCGGACCTTTGCTCTCTTCTTCGAGTGCATCCAATACCATGTGATATGGCAGGATAATATGTGCGCGCTCACTGATGGACAAGTTCTTGGTTGTAAAATCGTTGTCATGAATATAGTTAATTTCTTCGATGAGTGCCTTCGGGTTGATAACCATTCCGTTACCAATAACACACGCTTTATCCGTGTAGAAAATCCCTGATGGAATCATCGTCAGTTTATATTTTTTGTTATCAATCAGAATTGTATGACCCGCATTGTTACCACCTTGATAACGAGCCACCACATCAGCGCTCTCCGCCAAATAATCCGTGATTTTACCTTTTCCTTCGTCTCCCCATTGCGTTCCCACTACAACTACCGTTGACATAGTTAACATTCCTCCGTGGGTGCCTTGCGCACCTTTGTATTGGTCTGTCCGTCCTCTATCCCGGCAGGCATGTTACGCAATAAACCGACTGAGAAGCGTGCTAACGGACAGTAAAAATGTCCTTCCGTTACATTCAAGGGAAGGTTTGCGCTGCTTTAACGCAGCAGTATTAGTGTACCAGTACCCTTTTTCAAAGTCAAATCAAATGGCGAACAATTAGATATAGTACAACCGTAATGTTCGGGATTTACCCATAATTTCGACACAAAAAACCGGAGACCTCAGTCCAATCTTGCTTGACTGCTATCACCGGTTCAAGGATATCTATTTTAATGTGAATCTATATCTGGTATTTATAACACATGAATGAGTTCAGTTGCTCTAATAGTTGATCTTCGGGACAGACGAGTTTGCTTCCTGATCAGAGCCGTCAGCACCTGCCCGTTACATCGCGAAGGCGTCATTGTGCGCCCTCTCGTAGTTGACGAATTTATTAAAGTTTTTCAGGAAGACCAGTTCTACTGTACCTACCGGACCGTTACGCTGTTTCGCGATAATGATCTCGATAATATTTTTCTTTTCGGTATCCTGATTATAGTAGTCATCCCGGTAGAGGAACGCTACGATGTCGGCATCTTGCTCAATCGAACCCGATTCCCGCAAGTCACTCATCATCGGACGTTTATCCTGACGCTGCTCTACACCCCGGCTCAGCTGAGACAAGGCGATAACTGGAACTTCCAGTTCCCGGCCAATCTGCTTCAGTGTACGTGAGATCTCGGATACCTCTTGTTGACGGTTCTCCCCGGCTTTACCGCGTCCACTAATCAATTGAAGGTAGTCAATCAGGATCATACCCAGACCTTTCTCCTTCTTCAGACGACGGCATTTGGCACGAATATCGGCTACCGTGATACCAGGTGTGTCATCGATATAGATATTAGCTTCGTTGAGAGCTGCGATACCCATCGTCAGCTTCTGCCAATCTTCATCCCCTTTGAATTCCCCTGTACGAAGAACTCCCGCGTCCAGGTTGGCTTCCGCACAGATCATCCGTTGTACGAGCTGTGCAGCCGACATCTCCAGACTGAAGATGGCTACCGTTTCTTGCGCGCGGATGCCTACATTTTGAGCAATATTCAAGGCGAAGGCAGTCTTACCTACGGATGGACGCGCCGCTACAATGATCAAGTCACTGCGCTGGAAGCCGGCAGTCATCTTGTCCAAATCGATAAAGCCGGAAGGGATGCCGGTTGTCGTTCCCCGGTTCTGATGCAGCGTTTCGACTTTATCGAATACTTCCATCAATACGTCCTGAATGGCTATAAAACCACTACTGGAGCGACGATTGGAAATCTCCAGAATACGACGTTCAGCTTCTCCAAGCATGGCTGCAACATCTTCGCCGCCTGTATATCCTTCGCTTACGATCTGTGTTGCCGTACGAATCAGACGACGCAGCATCGATTTCTCTTCAATAATCTGAGCGTAATAGTCTACGTTCGCAGCTGTAGGTACACCATGAGCCAGCTTAGCCAGATAACTAACGCCGCCGATGTCCTCCAGCTCACCTTTATCCTTCAGAAGCGAGGTCAGTGTAACGAGGTCAATCGGTTGATTTCCCTCGCCAAGTTGGATCATCGCTTCAAAGATTAATTGATGGGGCTTATCATAGAAATCCTCGGTTTGCACCCGTTCCATCGCTGTAATCAGGGCTTCACCCTGCAACAGGATTGCACCCAGCACGGCCTGTTCGGCTTCCAGGTTCTGCGGGGGAATCCGGTCGAATAACATTTCGCCGCCCATCTTACTCTTCCGTTACCTGTACCTTCAAGGTTGCCTTCACTTCAGGGTGAACCTTGACAGTTACTTGTGTTACGCCGAGTGTACGAATAGGCTCGTCCAGCTCAATTTTGCGTTTGTCTACTTTCAGACCTTTTTTAGACAAAGCTTCTGCAATCTGTTTGCTGGTAATAGCGCCGAACAGACGACCACCTTCGCCGGATTTGGCTTTCAGTTCAGTCACTTCTGCTTCCAGCTTCTTCGCGAGTGCTTCCGCTTCTGCTTTCTCTTCTTGTTTAATTCTTTCTTCAGCTGCCTTCTGGTTGTCCAGTGTCTTCATGTTGCCATCCGTTGCCGGACGTGCAATTCCCCGTGGCAGTAGGAAGTTCTGTGCGTAGCCCTCAGATACTTCCTTCACTTGCCCTTTCTTGCCTTGACCCTTCATATCTTTTATAAAAATGACTTTCATTCGAACAGCCCCTCTTCCTTTTCGATTTCAGCCAGTACGTTCGTCAGCCGTTTTTCTGCCTCTCCAAGCGTTCCTTCAAGCTGCACGGCAGCATTCGTCAAATGTCCGCCACCGCCCAGTCGTTCCATGACAACTTGAACATTCATGCGGCCCAGCGATCTCGCGCTGATGCCAATCAGTCCATCCGGACGCTCACTAATCACAAATGAAGCGACCACGTCGGTCATGTTCAGCAATGTGTCCGCCACCTGGGCGATCATCATCTGTGAAATCTTGCTACCAGGGTCCGTGACCGCCAGCGCAATGTTCCCGTATACCATTTTAGCATGCTTTATGATTTCTGCCTTAGCAATATATTCTGACAGATCTTCTTTCATCAACCGTTGGACCATAATGGTGTCCGCACCACTACGTCGCAGGAAGCCTGCCGCTTCGAACGTTCTGGAACCAGTGTGCAATGCAAAATGCTTCGTATCCATCGTGATTCCGGCAAGCAGAGCCGTAGCTTCAAGTGGAGTAAATTGTACTTTGTCATGAATATATTGCAATAGCTCCGTTACCAGTTCCGCAGCTGAAGAAGCGTAAGGCTCCAGATAAATCAACACAGCATCATTGATGAACTCCTCACCCCGACGATGGTGATCCACAACGACAACACGGGTTGCAGACTGCACCAGTTTCGGCTCCATGGTCATAGAGGCCTTGTGTGTATCCACCACAACCAGCAGCGTGTGCTCTGTCATCATCTGGGTTGCTTGTTCCGGTGATACAAATGCTTTGGACAACTTCTCGTCCTTGTTCACTTGCTCCATCATCCGTTCGATCGCTGGATTAATTCCATCCAGAACAATGCGTGCTTCCACATTGTACAGACTCGCCGCTTTCCAGACCCCGATAGATGCACCAATTGCGTCCATATCCGGGATTTTGTGCCCCATGATGAGCACTCGATCGCTCTCCTGCATCAGATCACGCAGCGCGTGCGCAATAACGCGGGCTCTGACCCGTGTCCGTTTCTCCACGGCGTTGGACTTGCCCCCGTAGAAAGACAGGCGTTGTCCAGACTTTACAGCAGCTTGATCGCCGCCGCGTCCAAGAGCCATGTCCAGACTGGACTGTGCCAATTCTCCCATCTCGCTAATGCTGTCCGAACCAAACGCGAGTCCTACACTGAGTGTCATTGGCACTTTGAGGTCAGCGGTCATCTCCCGAACTTCATCCAAAATGACAAATCGGCTCTGCTCCAGTTCTTGCAATGACTTATGATTCAGCATCAACAGATAACGATCCGAAGACAGCCGGCGCAGGTACACTTCATACTGCTTGGCCCATGAGGTAATCTCACTGGTCACACGGGCAATCAGCGCGGTACGCTGCTGGTCGTCCATGCCTTGGGCAGCCTCGTCCAGATTATCCAGAACGAGAATACCCAAAGCAAGACGTTCATTTTCATATTTATCACGAAGAATGGCTAACTCCGTAATCTCGTATACATATACATACCGCTCCTGCGGGTTATGAATAACTCCATAATGCCGATCATCCAACTGGAATTCGTCATGGAACTCCCTGGATGAATGTTCCTTCGTCCCATCCTTCTTCTCTTTAGGCTGAGGAAGTTTGGGAAACAAATTAAGCAGCGGATTACCCACCATTGTCTTCTCCTGGAACATCTCCGCAACGAAGCGATTATGCCACTCTACCGTACGATCTTCGCTGTACAGCACAATTCCGAATGGAAGCATGCTGACCGCTTCCCCCTCCATCCGTTTGATCCGGATAGACAGGCCATTAATGTAGTCGTTAAGCTCACGGCGGAACGCGAGCTCCGCCTTAATCATGACGATTCCCAGCGCCGAAGCCAGTATCAGACTAATCAAACCAAGCGTCCAGTTATAAATGGTAACGAACATAACGAGCAACAGCAGCAGTATGAACGCCCATACGGTATAGTAGCCGTGCCAGCGTTTCTTCAGAAATTTAGGCAAGACTCATCACCCTATCGTTTTGATTTCGATATTGCCTCACGAAGCGGGAACGCCAGATCGATAATTCCGATAATCCGAAGCGGACCAATGAAGAAAACCGCAGCCGCCAGAAAATATGGTATAACCGGATTCCATTTCTTTGTATGTGAGAGAAAGAAGAAGAAGCCGATCGCTTGAATCATGAAGCCCAGATTGATTAACGGCGACAGATTCATGGCAATCATCGTCCAGTATGTTCCATCGCTTTGTCTCGAGATCACTTCGATCAACAGTGCGAGGAAATAATACCAGATCAACGCACGCGGCATACGCCACTCTCTTGCTGGTGGAAGCTTCGATACCACCACACCCATCACGTTCAGAATCGGACGCGCAATGGCGTGTGTAATGAAGGCCATTACCATCGATGTGACAACGAGAGCAAACGGAATCATAAGCTGTGTTTGTTTGGCGACATCCTCGGTCATCTCGGGTGTCCATGCAAACCCGTTGATCATCTGATTAGATGTATTGGTTAACGGTTCAATGGTCAATTTGACCACATCTTCAATATAACTGGACAGGTCGAATTGGAAAATGACACTGCCGACCAAGAGCAACAACAAGTATTCTGCCAACATCATGCCACTTCCCGCCATCAGCGCAAACAGGGCCGATTTGCGTGTTTTATACGCGTGACCCATAACAATCGCGGGCAGGGTAAAGATGAGCAATAGTAACAGATAGATGGGGTGGAATACGACCAAAATAACAGCTACGGGCACGAGATGCCATATAAATGATTTTAAAGATAATGAAGCATACAAAATAACTCCCGGAATCATCATAAAAAATATGGCAAGTACCGATAAAGGAGTTAACAGCGAAAGCAGCAAGAGCAGATAAACTGCGCTCCAAACAGCTGATTTAAAGCTAAATTTCAACAAATTCACCTCTTACGCATATGATCTTCTAGCGCGGAAATATCCTGGTACCAGTCTTCAAGCTGGTGACCTTCCTGTTTATGCTTTCTCAACTTCTCAACTAGCAGTGCATCCAGATCCTTGAAAGGAATACCGAGCCTGCGGCCCAATATGTAACTACTCATAATCAAACTGGCAAGACTGTCCCCGATTCGAGTTGTACTGCCTTCCCATAACGCCTTGAATAATCGGGATACCTGATCAAGCACCTCGGTTTTCAGCCATTCAATCACTTTAGCGCGTTTGGCTACATCCAGTTCTTTAGGCATATTGGCGAAAGTCACTCTCCCCCGAAAAAGCTTTATTCTCGATTATAGCATAAAAAGAGGGCCCGCAAAATTACCCCAAAAAGCGGAGAAGTTCTCCGAAACTGATGTCAGGTACTTATGCGGAGTCCTCCGTACATCCTATCGACCTATATATTTTTCAAAAGCTTCGAATGCGCCCTTGGTTCAGCACTTCTTAAGTTTAACATGATACCGGACGGCTGTGATTATCCCTCACGACACAATAATGTTTAAATTCGGTACAGCCTTACTTAGCCTTGATCGATTCTTTGGCTACAATGCCCTCGCAGTACTCAATAATCTGACTCCGTCTGACAATACCAATGAACCGATCCATGTCATCGACCACAGGAACAAAGTTCTGAACTTTAGCCAGATTAATCAGGTCTTCCATGTTGGCGTCAATGGATACGGGTTTAATATCCAAGCGAAGTGGAACGTCTTTGAGCAAGAATTTTGAAGCGTTTTCAAATGAAATCTTTCCCTCGGCATTCTTCATATACCACAGTAAGTCACCTTCGGTAACCGTACCAATATATTTGCCCTCTTTATTCAAAATGGGCACCGCCGTAAAACGATGATATTCCATTCGTTCCAACGTTTGCCGCAGCGTAGAATCCGACGTCACACACGTAACCTCTTGTTTGGGTAGCAAAAAAAATGCGATGTTCATACCCTTGTGTATCCTCCTTGTGAATTTCTTCGTTCAACTTATCTCGCTCAACTTATATTATACGGATTAGAACGCAGGATGTTCCAAAAGGATCATAGTTCTCACTACAGGGAAAAAAACAGCAGCCCGCGAATAAACGTACTGCTGATTGTGGTCTACTACACATCATCGGTATGGAATTGGTTATTCAATCTTTTGCCGGTCAGGGATCATTACTTCACCGGCTGGAGTCGATTGATCCATCCAGTTGTTAATCAGCTCTTTGGCATATTGGACATCTTTCTCGTCAGCCTGGCCATAATAGATACCATCTTTTTTCATCCCCTCACCAAGAATGGTGAAGCTTGAAATCTGCGGTTTCTCCTGAGTAAGCACCTGTTTAGCCAGATCAATAATAAAAGAAGCTCGCATATCGGTCTGGAAGCTGTCTCCCATAATCTGAATCAATTCCGGAATTTTGGCGATTTGATTCAAATTGAGCATCTCATTCGCCATCGCGTTCAGGAAAATCTGCTGCCGCTTGGTACGATTAAAATCACTATCCTCACGGTATCTTACATAATACAATGCTTCCTGCCCGTCATAGATCGGCTTACCGCCTTCAATCGTGAATTGCACATGATCCGGGTTTTTGTTCACAATGTCCTCATCAATTGGCAGTTTTACACCACCAAGCGCATCAACCACTTTTTTGATTCCGTCGAAGTTGATCGTTGCATAGTAACCTACATCAGCATCAAGGAATTTCTCCACCGTATTGATGGACATATTCTCCCCACCGAAAGCATAGGCATGCGCCAGCTTATCATAATCATCTACGCCGTCCTTGTTTGCATCCCGTCCCACAATCTGCACATACGTATCACGTGGAATGGATACCAGAAGCACACGGGATTCCTTCGGACGTACTACAGCATAGATAATGGTGTCCGAACGTCCACGCGTCTTCTCATAGGCACGTTTATCCGAACCCAGCAGTAACACGGAGAAAGGTTCCTTACGGTATACCGTTGGATCAGGCGTATTGTTGCCTTCTTGCGGTACATAAGAGCGGGATAGCTGATCTTCTACCGAACCGGCGAGAAACAGATCAAATGCCGCCACAGCCAGCTGCTGACGGAACAAATAACCTCCGATTAACAAAACAACAAGTGAAACGAGCGTTATATATAGGCCTTTTCTTCTTTTCTTCTTCTTATCTTTAGTTCTGCTTTTCATCCATTGATTCCTTCTTCACTATGAAAATGATACTGCCTGGCTATATAAGTTTCATCTAAATATTTACACAAATAACGGAGAGGTCAGAGAAAACCTGAAGAAGCGTAGCTAAAAGCTTTCTGAAAGAAAGCTACATCGAAAGCATACGCTTCGCCTTTATCACCGGATTTTAACCTTTGGAAAGGAAATCAAAAAATCTGGGGATAACAGCGATCGGAAGGTTACTCTGAACTCGCAGTGATGCAGTGTAACGATTCGTTGAACTTATATAATACCAATTAAACGTCTGGGATGCCTTGTGACTCGGTGTCCTCTGAAGTTTTCTCTCTCTGGAATCAAGACACCGCTTACGCTCGTTCTATTGTAATCATTGCGGGAGGAAGAAAAGTTACAATCCGGTTAAATTGAAAAGAACAGCGACTCCTTTTTAGTTTCAAAAAGTACACTGTTCTCTTCATTTTCACACATGATGTTATCGGTTCGTGGATACACTTTCCACATGATGCCTCTTCTCTTTATGACGCAGACGTCCCGTTATAAGCGCAGCCACCAGCGTAAGCACGCTGAATATAACCGCAGACCAGAAAAGTCCACTGTAACCCTCACCTGTCGTTTGATGCAGTGCCTGAAGTAACACATCACGGATACCTTCATCAGGTATCTGGGACAGGCCCTCAGTCAGACTGGAGACATCACTACCTGATGCTCCGCCTGACGCATATTGTTGCAGCATTTCAGGCGACACCTGAATTCCTTTATCAGCAAATCCTGCTTGAATGTTGGACCCCAGATTAGTGAAAGAACGTGCCAGGAATCCGGCAAAAATGGTAGGTGCAATAGCCATCGCCATCTGGCGGAATAACGAGCTGGTCGCTACCGCGATGCCTTTGTTGTTCTCCCCTGCCTGTTCTGTGACAAGTACGTTAACTGGCGCACCAAGCATCATGCCAAAACCGATACCTACGAGCGTACTCGCGATGACAAATTGCCAGATATGCTCCACCCACAGCGGGAACAGCAGGAATCCAATGGCAGATAAGAGCCCCGCAACCGATAACGTCCAGATTGGCCCTTTGCGGTCAACGAGGTAGCCACCTCCACCCGCCCCAATGCCGGATGCCAGCGCGAGCGGAGTAAACCAGTACCCGGAAGCCGTATTGGATACGCCGAGATACTGTTCAACGAAACCGGGAATAAAGATCACCGAGGCCAGAATGGCTCCCGAGAAAAAGGCAATCAACAGCGTCCAACGAAAGGACGCAATGCCCAGAAGTTGTGTCGATACAACAGGTTCACGTTCAGATCCTTCCAGTCTTTTTTCCATGAAATAAAAGAGCACCAGAATGATTACACCTGCCAAGAAAAAGCCGTAGAACATCGGTGATCCCAGGCTTTGAATCATGTTCACACCGTCCAGATTGCTGAAGCTATACATTAAACTGAGTACACCCAACGTCAGGACAGCAATACCGCTCCAGTCCACTGCTGCACGAATAAGCTCCTGCTCTTCATGAATATATCGAATACCTGCAATGAATAGCAAGATGGCGATAGGTACGTTGATCAGGAATAACCAGTGCCAGTTGCCCGTAATGTCCAGTATAAAAGCACCGATATTCGGCCCCAAAATGGCCGCAACACCATTCATACCTCCTAGCAGACCCAAGGCTGTACCTTGACGCTCTGCCGGGAACTTGCTTAGCACGTAGGAGCTGGCAATGATAAATATCCCCCCACCGCCCAAAGCTTGAATGACACGAGCGATCAGGAAGAAGGTAAACGAAGTGCTTAGCGCAACCAGCAGGGACCCGATCCCAAACAACGCCACTTCTATCAAAAACAGTTTTTTGCGACCATAACGGTCAGACAGTTTGCCTGCAATCGGAACACTCACCGCAAGTCCAAGCGTGTAGAGCGTAATCGTCCATGCTCCCCAAGTTGGCGACACACCAAATGATGCATTTAAGGTGGTCAGTGAAGAGGTGATGATTCCGTTATCCAGCGCAGCCATAAATACTCCTATGGCAAACAGGACCAGCGGCCATTTCATTTGTTTTTGCATCACATGTTACCTCCCGATCAGATCTTAAATTCAGTATCGTACAGTTGGTTTGATACATATATATTAAACTGAATTGAATAATAATGACTCACCGGTCATTTTAAAACAAAAGAAAACCATATGTCAATTTAATAATATGGTTATATGGCTTAATTTACCTCTGATTCGATAAAAAAAGCTGCCCACAGGTTTGATAAAACCTGCGGGACAGCCCTCATGTCTAACGTATTATGGCTGCATCAGATGACGATTCAGGAATTTCTCAATCGCACGGTACAGATCAAGCTGATTCTCCACGTTCGCAAAGCCATGACCTTCATTAGTCTTTAACATATAGGGTACATCGACTCCACGCTTGCGTAATGCTTCAACAATCTGGTCTGACTCGGCTTGTTTGACACGTGGATCATTAGCGCCCTGAACCACGAATAATGGAGCCTTCATCTGATCGATGTGGAAGAGCGGTGAAATCGCCGTTAACAGTTCCTTGTCTTTCACGGGATCTCCTACACGTTCATAGAACATACTACGCTCTGACTCCCAATAAGGTGGAAGTGAGTCTAGAAGGGTGAAGATATTGGAAGGTCCCACATAGCTGATGCCAGCAGCATAGACATCCGGTGTGAAAGCCAGTCCTGCCAGAGCGGCATATCCACCGTAAGATCCTCCATATATGGCTACACGTTTTGGATCAACCGTCCCCTCTTCAACCAGCCAGTTTACACCGTCTGTGAGGTCGTTCTGCATCGCTTTGCCCCACTCTTTATTGCCTGCATCCAGGAATTCCTTGCCGTATCCCGTGGAACCACGGAAATTGACCTGAAGTACCGCATAACCACGGCTTGCAAGGAATTGAATCTCAGGATTGAAGCCCCATGAATCACGTGCCCAAGGACCACCATGTGGAACAACCACCAATGGCAGGTTAGAAGTCTCAGCCCCTTGAGGCAGTGTTAGATAACCATGAAGGGTCAGACCATCACGTGACTTGTACGTAATAGGCTTCATATCCGCCATTTGACTCTCAGCAATCCAAGGTGCGGCATCAGCCAGTTTATCGAGTTTGCCTGTTTTGGAATCGTAGTAATAATACGTCCCCATCGCTTTGTCACTATACGCTACGAACAATACTTGGCCTTCCTCACTTATGCTACTGATACTAACTTCCTTGCCTGGCACTTTCGCTTTGATATCCTGCATTAGCGTTTTGAACTCTTGATCAAAGAATTCATAGTTCACTTTATCAGTCTCATATACAGCAGCAAGAATGGTCCCTTTTTCTTTGGAAGGTACGAAGTTGCTTACATCCACATCTTTATTTTCATAGATGGTTTTGGTTACCTTTTTGCTGCTTGGGCTGTACTCAACAATCGCCGTTTTGTCTCGCTCCAAGTTGGATATCGCATAGATATTTTTGTTATCATACGTGAACATGACTGGAGCAAAAGTCTCTCCAAGCTTCGTTGTCAGAAGCGGCTCAAATTCTTTGTCCTCTGATTCACGATACAGTAACGAAGACACATTGCCATCACTGGACACGGCAACACGAATTTTACCTTCGTGATCCGTCAGCCAGCCCGTAATGTTACCCGGGTTCTCTGCAGCAAGTACAGCCTCCCCAGTCTTGATGTTAATCCGATACACATCGAAAATGCGCGGATCACGCTTGTTCATGCCTACCAAAATTTCATCAGGAATATTCTCAAGCGGATCTACCAGGATGGCTCTTGTGTTAGGATATGGCGTCAGATCCTTGCTGTTTTTACCATCGATATCCGTGACATATATATGGTAATTCTCATCGCCTGCCTTATCTTGTACATAGAGCAGCTTTTCATTGGTCGCCCACGCAAATCCTGCAATATTACGTTCTGTTTCGCTCGTAATGCGTACAGGCTTATCCTGACCGTTTGCAGTAACTACGATATTCATGCGGTTGTTCCATGGCTCCAGGTAAGCAAGATGTTTACCGTCCGGTGACATCTGGAACCCTGCTTGAGCAGGCTGTTTGAAGAAGTCCTCCAGAGGTGTCAGACCATCCGATTTCACATCAAGTTCAAGCGCCAGATACAGTGCATCAGCGAATTCTCCATGGGTGACTGACTGTTTAGCGTTAAATGCGCTACCTTCGATAATAAAATGCTGTTTCACTCGCGCAGCGTCATTTGCATGCACAGCTGGAATCTGATCGGCATCACTATAAACTACCTGAATTCCGTTATCTTTCAGTTCGAATGCACGTGTAAACAACGATGCCATCTGTGCACGTGTAAGTGGAGCATCGGGGGCATAACCTTTGGCCTTCCCTTGAATGAATCCGCCTTGCTTTAATGCGTAGATTGCAGGCGCAGCTTCATTCTCCGGCAAAACATCTGCAAAACCTGTAAGTGTTGTGGGCGTATCCAGTTGAAGTACACGTTGCAGAATGATTGCTGCCTCCGCACGGGTGATTGGAGTCGTTAATTGGGTCATGCCATCTGTCGTACCATCTATGTATCCCAGTTGCTGTAGTGTTTGTGTTGCCTTGGAAGCAATGGCCTCCGAGACAGAGGCTGTAGGTATAACGGCTTCGGCCGCCTGTACAGCTGGTTGAATCAGTGTGATGGACATGGCCATGGTAAGCGTGAGAGCGTATACCTTTTTACTAATTGCGTTCAAACAATCTCCCCCTTTAAAGTGAATTACATAATAATATGGAATTATACGTAAGTCATTTTACCATGACTAACCATAAGTTAACAGCGAGATGGGTTTTCTTGAAGATGCTCATGTCAGATCTTATTTTGAGCCCGAAAATCCATAGTTGAACAACTTCCGCGTCTCCACAAAGCGCCCTTCACGAGTATCCGTCCCAAATACAACTGAAATCAGTCTTTTGCCATCACGTTCAGCTGTCCCCACAAAATGATATCCGGAATCTTCATCATAACCAGTCTTTAATCCGTCATTTCCATCGTAAGCATACGGCCCACCAATGGAGGACAACATCCAGTTCGTGTTGCTCATGTACATCCCTTTTTGATGCATCGATACTTGCATTTGGCTGGAGATTCTTAGAATCTCGGGATGGTTATTCAGCAGATATCGCGCAAGTTTGCATGCATCTATAGCCGTCATTAAGGTTTGCCCTTGTATTTCCATCGGACGGTTAGGACCAAGCAGCTTTTCACTGAGGCCCGTTGAATTCGTGAATTGTGTATTTTCAGACAGCCCGATCTGAGAAGCTTTCTGATTCATCTGCTGCACAAACTTCTGCTCTGAACCACTGATATGTTCAGCCAGAGCGACAGTGGCATCATTGGCTGAATAAACAGCTACGATCTCGAATAATTCCTGAACGGTGAATTGCTCTCCCTGTTTCAGGGTCAGTTGACTGCCCCCCACGGAGCTGGCATACAGACTCACATTCACAAGATCATTCCAGCCAATATCACCATTGATCACGGCCTCCATCACTAGCAGTTCTGTCATCAACTTACTGACGCCTGCCGGCGCAATTTCTTCGGAGCCGTTAAAATCCATTAAGATCTGTTCAGAGTTCATATCCATTAACACCGCAGATTCAGCTTTAATTCCCGGTTTGCCTACCAGCATGTCCGGTTTCACACCCAAATATATAATGAGCAGCAGAGCCAGCAGCATACCTGCCCGTTTCCACCATTTTTTCATAAGATGATCACCTCTTACCTATATAGACGAAGTGAAGAGGCATTTTGTCTGCACTTTTTTGAAAAAAAGTTAAATTTTTTTTATTTTTTGGTTACAAAAAAAACATGAACCCCATACACCCATGCCAGAGTGTACAGAATCCATGTTTTTAAAGACACTTTAGTTCAATTTCCTAGGAGAATTCTTCATCATAATCTAGCAACCGACTTCTTAAAGGACCCCAATCCTTACAGCTGCTAATGGAAGAAAGGTTTACTCAGCTACAACTGCTTTGTCTGCATTAACTTGCAGGTCGCTCAGGTAAACACCTGTTCCATCACCAATCGCATAGTTCATTACACGTTTGTTAACTGGTGCTACAACTGCACGATACAGTGTAGGGAATACAGGAACTTCATCTACCATGTATTGCTGCCATTGATTGTAGATCTCTTTACGCTTGTCTACATCGAATGCTTCAGCAGAGATACCTTGTGCTAGCAATTTGTCATTCTCTTCGCTGGAGAATCTGGAGAAGTTGTAGAGTGCATCACGACCGTACAGGCCAGATGGATCTACGTCAATACCAACACCCCATGCTGCTTGGTACACATCAATGTTCGGATCATCTTTACCTGTGTTACCTACACGGTCATAGAAGCTGTTGAATTCAACCATTTCCAGGTTTACTTTCAAACCAATAGCTGCCCATGATTGAACATAATAACGTGCCAATGGCTCAGCTGTGTCGCCACCAGTCATAGATACAAAGTTGATTTCGAGTGGTGTTCCATCCGGATTCGTACGGAATTCACCATCCAGTTTGTAACCAGCTTCATCAAGCAAAGCTTTCGCTGCTTCTGGATCATACGTTACACCCGGATTGTTAGCATCATGGAATTCTGGGTGAGACGGTGGAATCAGGGTTGTTGCATTCCAACGCAGGCCATTATAGAAACGTTTACCAACTTGATCGTTATCTACAGCCATCCACATTGCTTTACGCAAGTTTTTGTCGCCCATTTTTGCTTCGGCATTGCTTTTAACTTTTCCATTCTCTTCATCCCACGTACCCAGTTTGAAACCGATGTACGTATAAGCACGATCGATTGCGCCCAGGAATTCTACATTGGACAGGTTAGCATTATCTTTGTATTGGTCTGTCGGGAATGCATCCACGAGATCTACCCCGCCAGATTTCAGTTCTTGAACAACCGTTGTCGGGTTGATAACTTTCAGAGTTACACTATCCAGTTTTGGAGCTCCACGCCAGTAGTCATCGTTTTTAACAAAAGTTACAGACTCACCTGGAGTGATAACATCCACTTTAAATGGACCAAAACCAATTGGTTTTTCACGTACTTCTTTGGAAGAAGACATTTTTGCTACATCCATATCTCCGAAGATATGTTTAGCCAGTGGGTACGTCCATACGCCACCTGTCAGCAGGGACGGAGTAGATTCTTTATACGTAATGCTGATTTGTTTGTCGCTCAGCACTTTAATACCAGAGATTGTTTTTGCTTTTCCAGCATGATACTCGTCCATACCCACTACACTAGTGAAGTTGGAGTCGTAACGTGGACCATCATACGCTTTGTTACCGATCACTTCATAAGCAAATTGCAGATCTTCAGCCGTTACCGGCTTGCCATCATGCCAGTTTACGTTGTCACGAATGGTCAGTGTGAACGTTTTGCCATCTTCGGAAGTCTCATATGTTGCAGCACCATCATTGGTGTACACATAATCTTTATCCCAAGTCAGCAAGCCTTCATCGAACCATTGAAGAACTTGTGCATCCGGGTTACCGGAATAAAAGTTAAAGTTCAGTGTACCTTCAAAAGCAGTATCCGATACAAGTCCGAATGTAATCGATCCACCCTCGATCGCAGTACCTTCATTCGTTTTGACATTGTTGAAGTCTTCAATGGAGTAAACGCCCTCTTCATTAGCAGGTTTTTCCTCTGTTTTTCCCTCTTCTGTGTTGGTAGCCGGAGCTGGAGTAGCTGCTTCTTTCTCAGAGCACGCTGCGAGCACCAATACAAAGACCAGCATCATCGTGAAAAATAGTCCCCGTGAAAATAATCCCTTTTTCATGAACCTTTCCTCCCTTTTTTTAACCTCTTCTTTGTCTTGCATCAGTCGCACGCTTTAGGGCTTGACCGACATTATTTATACTCAACATCAATACCAGGATCAGCACCGATGCGGGTAGCCATATCCACCATCTGGATTCCAGGGTTTGCGGATTACGTGCATAACTTACGAGTGTTCCAAGACTGGGTGTGCTTTCGGGAAAACCAAATCCCAGAAAAGACAGCCCGGATTCGAGGCCAATGTTGGCAGCGAGATTCAATGTCATCGTTACGATGATAATGGAGCTCAGATTCGGAAGAACCTGTGAGAGCATAATCTTCAGATGAGAAGAGCCCAATGTTTTTGAAGCTTTTACATAGTCCAGTTCCCGTTCCTGTAATGCTTTGGAGCGAATCAATCTGGCAATACCCATCCAGAGAAATGCCGTCATGATTAAAGAGAACGAGATGATATTGTATTTGGGTACTGCTGTAACAAACGCGATAACAATCATCAACATCGGAAGGATCATGAAGAAGTCAACAACACGCATAAACAGGTTGTCTATCATTCCACCGAAATAACCGGATAAAAGGCCAATTAAGATACCTATGAAACCAGTCATTAACGTTACGATAATTCCAATGGTCAGCGAGTTACGTGTACCGATGACCAGTTGACCAAATACATCACGACCTCCATAGTCCGTTCCAAGCCAATATTGAGCGGATGGTGGTTCATATAAGGCAAACAGATCCACGCGTACGATATCATCCTGATTCAGAATGAGAGACGTGCCATATACCAGCAACATGACCAAGCCCAAGAAAATGAGCGAGATTAGTGCCACCTTATCTCTGACAAGCTCCCTCCATAAAATACTCAAACTGGAGGGGCTTTTATCAACCTTTTGTGAAGTTACAACTACCTCGTTGGCCTTGCTCATCTTGTTTTCACCCCGAAATCTTCAAGTTCTTACTTGATCCGTATACGTGGATCTACAATTCCTAGAATAATGTCAGAAAGCAATGCCCCGAGAATGGAAGCTACGCCATATAACAATACAAGTGCAGTTACAACGCTGAAGTCACGCAATGAGATGGAATTCAGGAACAACTGCCCCATACCTGGATAACTGAATATACTTTCGATAAATACCGTACCACCGATAAGCCCCGTAATCTCATATCCGAAAAATGCGGCGATAGGTAATAGCGAGTTTCTCAAAATATGTCTGTTATAGATCCGGGATTCTGAAGCGCCTTTGGCTCTCGCAGTAATAACGAATTCCTTATGTTTGATATCAATGATTTCACTGCGCAAATATTGAACGGTAGATACCGTTGTAATCAGTGCCATGGATAATGCCGGCAATAATAGATGATAGAACTTACTCATCACGTAGCTGAATGTGCCTGGTGTAAGTCCTGGCGCAACGCTTCCCCCCGTCGGGAACCAGCCGAAGTGGAATCCGAAGATCCATACCATCACCAGTGCAAAGATAAACAATGGTGCGGCGAAGCCCAGGTAGGTGTATCCAGTGATCAACCGATCAGACCAGGTATCGTTGTAACGACCACTGATGATCCCCAGTGGAATAGCGATCAGATAAGTCAGTACAAGTGTCGCCAGTGCGAGCCAGAATGTGTTTGCTACACGTTGGCCGATCAGGTCTGTAACCGGCATTTTGAAACGGAAAGATTGTCCAAAATCACCTTGGATGGCGTTTTTGATCCAGTCCCAATATTGCACGTACCATGGATTATTCAATCCCAGTCTCTCTCGCTGGGCTTCCAATGCTTTGGGATCAACGCTTGGATCAAGCAATCCGGTTAGCGCGTCACCCGGCATGGCCTTGGCCATCAGAAAGACCAAAAGACTTAGTAAAAAGATCTGAGGGATCATTATGATAATTCTGCGTACTATCGTTTTCCACATATGGCCTTCAACCTTTCTGAGGTAGAGCTACTCGGTGAGTATCGGAAATGGATTGGAGCGAGTATGCAAGCCCTTCCTCATCAAAGAAATTTCGGTATGAATGTTCATACTCGGACTTGACCTGTTGACGGAAGGCTACCATTTCCTCTCGTTTGGTTGGGTCCATATCCGGAATGGCTGCAATAAGACGTTTGGTATAGATGTGTTGCGGATTCTCAAAAATATCACTCGTTGTGCCCTGTTCCACATATCGACCTTTATACATAATTCCTATCTCGTCACACATATGGCGGATGATGCCCAGATCATGACTGATGAACAGATACGTCAGATTTAACTCTTTTTGAATCTCCTGCATGAAGTTAAGTACCTGAGCCTGTACCGATACATCCAGTGCAGATACAGGTTCATCAGCGATAATCAGCTTCGGCTTCAGTGCAATAGCCCGTGCAATGCCGATCCGTTGACGCTGCCCCCCTGAGAATTCATGCGGATATTTGTAGATTGATTCCGGACTCAAGCCAACCTTTTCAAGTAATTCTCTTACTTGTCTTTTCTCCTCGGTAGCTGTGAGACGCTCATAGTTACGAAACGGCTCAGCGATGATATCGATAACCCGCTTCTTTGGATTCAATGATGAATATGGGTCTTGAAAAATCATTTGTACATCCCGCTGGAGCTGCCTGTTTTTACGTCGCTCCGTAGCCAGGTTTTTGCCGTCAAACAGAATCTTTCCGTCAGTGACATGGTTCAGCCCAATAATGGCTCTGCCTGTTGTTGTCTTGCCTGAACCTGATTCGCCAACCAAACCATAGGTCTGTCCTTGTTCAATGGAGAAGCTCACATCATCAACAGCCTTTACACTGCCAATTTCCCGTTTAAGCAATCCACCGCGAATCGGAAAGTGTATCTTGAGCCCTTCTACTTCGAGTAATGCCATTATGTTATTCCTCCTCAGCTTTGGTCAGGGAAATGAAAGTGCTGGTAACAGGTACACCGTACAAAGTGACCTGGTGCAATTTCATGCATCTGCGGGTTCTCTTCATGAGCCGATTCACTAATCCATGGAATTCGGGCTTTGAATCTGCACCCTTTGCGAGGAAGATTTTTGAGTGATGGTACGATGCCTTGGATGACATGCAATTTGGATCTTTCTTCAGACAGGGTTGGAATAGAGTTCAACAATGAGCGGGTATATGGATGCTTCGCATCGTTCATCAATGTGAAGATATCTGCGATTTCAACAATTTCGCCTGCGTACATTACGGCAACGCGATCAGCCATCTCAGCCACAACACCCAAATCATGTGTAATCAGAATAATGCCTGCGTTAATTTCATTCTTCAGATCACGGATCAGCTCCAGTATCTGTAGTTGAATCGTAACGTCAAGCGCCGTCGTTGGTTCATCGGCTATGAGTAGTTCCGGTTTGTTGGCAATCGCAATGGCGATGACAATTCTCTGTCTCATACCACCAGATAATTCGTGGGGATACTGCTTGTATATTTGTTCGGGACGTGGAATCCCTACCTGATTCAATAAGTGAATAACCTTTTCTCTCTTCTCTCTGGAAGACAGCTTAGACTGATGAAGTGTAAGGATCTCTTCAATCTGTTCACCAATAATCATTAGAGGATTTAACGCAGACAATGGATCCTGAAAAATCATACCCATTTCTTTGCCGCGTAGCTTGTTCAACTTGCTTGGGGAGATGTTGGCAATATCTTGTCCTTTATAGAGAATCTGGCCTTCGATTTTTGCTTTGTTATGCAAACCCATAAGAGAGAATGCAAAAGCGCTTTTACCTGACCCGGATTCACCTACAATCGCCAATACTTCATTTTTCTTCACCTTAAGGTTAACGTGATCCACTGCTGCATAATAGTCATCTTCAATTCTGAATGATGTTGTTAGATTTCTGACTTCCAATAGCTCTGTATTCAAATCAATCACCCTAACCCCATAATTTCCGTAGATTGTATTCGTGTGTAGAGGAATGCATCCACTGTATATTTCCAAGTTCTTGAAGATAACGAACAATAGCTTATACAAAATACCAAATCATTAGGAGAAACTAGTTTAAGAGACTTATATTTAGACCATTGGTCAATTAATGTTGATAATTCCTAGTGGAATTATACAGCAAAATAATTAATGTAATCATACGTGTAATTTTAGCTAACGTCAATGCTTATTTTGAGATTTTTGGTATAAATGTTTTTTATACCACAGATTTGGATATTAGTAATATTATAAAGGCATATAGCAAGGGTTTGGGGAGGTATTTTCATGTTTTTAGATGTGAGGTGCACATAGGCAATTGGTCAATTTAACATATACATAACATAGTAGTTACATGAGTTGTATGTTTATCTTTTGATTTGAGTAGATATTCTTAAATTAGCGTGAGGTAAATGTTATATTTAAAGTGTTGATTATATCTCGAACTATAGTTGAAATTTATTCATTTGGAGCCACCATGCTTATATTTGAAATAATATGTGCGATCAAAGTAAAAAATCTAGTTATTCTAGTATAGTTTTATTTATTTGCTAATGTAAAGACCAAATTGTCATCTTTTATCATTTATTTTACAAAAGAAAGAAAAAAGCCCTGCATAATGCAGAGCTTATCTAATATTTATTCATTTAATTGTATATATACAATGACTTTATGGAGATTCAGGAGGTCTTTTACCACGTTTTAACTCATTAATATTTAGGCCAAAATCCATCTGTAAATGGGGATAGTCCGGAAAGTTAGCCCAGTCTCCACCCCAAGTAAAACCTAACTCTTTGGCGAGATCCACAACTTCCATCCAGTCTGCCTTGCCATTCCCGTTATCATCACGTTCCATATCCCACACCACATTCCCCTCAGGCGTCCTCAGTGCAAAATCAATAGCTAATCCATAGTTATGATATGACTCTCCACCACGCGCATTCGTAACGATATTGCCTGCACTTGAGCGTCCTTGGTTAAATAGTGCGTCTTGCTCCTCGGAACTACGGTAGCCGTGGGTGATAATAATCTCTATTCCACGTCTCGCTGCCTTACGTACCAATAATTTCTCATTCTCTGCTACCACAGGATGCAGGCCGGTGATCGGCAGAGCTTCTTGGATTGTTGTCCCCGGCCACATGTTATCCATTTCACCTTTTTGTTGTAACCATACATATATAATGGAAAGTAAAAGAGTAGCTATAATCCAGGTTTTCAGACTTCTCTTTTTTCTCTGTTTGCCTTTACGTTTTGATGTATTCATATCCACTCCTGGTGATTATTCTGAAATAAACAGCTATTCCTGCTGCCTGAACCTTTTCAGTAGATTAGACTCTATTATAATCCATTTGAGACTTGAATGCTCATATCACCACAGTATTGGAGTCTCTGATTAGCTAGAGTGTACATGTTATTTCATTCTATACATACAAAAAAAGCAGCCGGCTATAAGCCGACTGCTTCGTATGCAAGCTGAGTAAAAACTACTCAGTTGTGTATGGCAATAATGCGATTTGACGGGAGCGTTTGATTGCAATCGTCAGCATGCGTTGATATTTAGCGCTAGTACCTGTTACACGGCGTGGCAAAATTTTTCCACGTTCGCTGATAAATTTACGAAGCAAGTCCGTATCTTTATAATCGATGTGAGTAATTTTGTTAGCTGTGAAGAAGCACACTTTACGACGTTTATTACGGCCGCCACGACGTGCCGGTCTTTTATCGTTGTCTCCGCCTTCTCTTTGCTTGAAGCCCATGCTTTTCAGTCCTTTCCTATCATGTAACCCATATCTCCGAAGAGTATCAGCTCATGTTAAAATGGCAAATCATCATCCGATATATCAATCGGTTTTCCGTCATCGGAAAAAGGATCCTGATTGTTGCTACGCGAATTATTGTTATTGTTCGCGCGTCCGCCGCCTCCATAAGAAGGCTCTTCACGCATTGGTTGCCCACCGCCGCCACCGCTATTATCACGGTTAGCTGACTCCAAGAAACGGACATTATCGGCAATAACTTCGGTCACGTATACACGTTTTCCTTCGTTATTCTCGTAGTTCCGTACTTGAATGCGTCCTTCGACTGCAGCCAGGCGTCCTTTGCGCAAATAGTTTGCACAGGTCTCGGCAAGCTGTCTCCAGGTTACGACCGGAATGAAATCGGCTTCCTTTTCTCCCCCTTGGCTTGTAAACGGTCTGTCCACTGCCAAAGTAAATTGCGTAACTGCCACTCCTGCTGGAGTGTAACGCAACTCAGGATCCCGGGTTAACCGGCCGATCAGAATGACACGGTTCAACAATGTAATCCCCTCCTTCAGAGCGTATTGGTGCGTTAATCACGAGTTGTCTTAAGCAGACTTAACGTCGTTCGTAATGAGATAACGAATTACTTCGTCAGAAATCTTCATGAGACGCTCAAGTTCAGTTACAACTGCTGGTTCAGCAGTGAAATGTACCAGAACATAAAAACCATCACGGAATTTCTTGATCTCATACGCAAGACGGCGTTTACCCATAACGTCGTGAGCTGTAACTTCACCACCGCCGTTGGAGATGATGCCTTGGAATTTATCGACTGTAGCTTGAACAACTTCTTGCTCAATGTCAGGACGAATAATGTACATCACTTCATATTTGCGCATAATTTTCACCTCCTTATGGACTCTGGCCCTCAATCCAGGTTGAGAGCAAGGAACGAGCACAAACTCGAACTATATTAATATAACAAATACCGAGTCAAAGTGCAAGCAAACGTTCCCTGTTCATATTGGCACATGATCAGCCCTGCTATGGAGCACACTACAGAAGCAACAAAGTAACATAATCTGCAGAGGAGGTTTTATCATGGGTGAAAAAACCGAGTTTGAACCAGGAGACAAAGCACCAAACGATGGAGAGTACACGGAAGTCGGGGAAAAAAGCTTTGTTACGGAGATTCAGAACCCGAAGCGTGTAACACTGCAAAAAGGTGAAGCTTTTCCCGAAACAAGCAATCATAATCGTAAGTGGAAGAAGCTGACCAAAGCCCGCGTTCATTGACCGCAATACTTTTTTACGATCCAATGTATATAAAACAGAATAAAGCACATAATACATTTAGGCGGTGCACGAGAGAGGTGTGGTTCCGTTGGACAACGAAGCCGATCATTCGCTGTTGGAGATTCATCACGTAATTTAAGAAGCAAGTGGTTATGTGTTGTAAGGCCCTTCGTCTGAAGCACGAGTATTGCTACGTGCAGTACACCAAGTTTCTGATTGTTACGACCGATTGTTTCCTAACAAACAAATGCACCGCCGGATAAAGAGCCCTTCGGGGCTCTTTATTTTTCGTTTTAGTGTTAAATGATTTATCTGATATTCATACGTGTTCAATACATACGTATTCGATATAACATTATACAAAAAAGACTTTCCTGATGGAAAGTCTTCTTATCGATCTTTTTATTAAACTCAATGTGCATTGAGTAAATTACAATTGAAATGGCGGAAAGGGTGGGATTCGAACCCACGCACGCTGTGACACGCCTAACTGATTTCGAGTCAGCCCCCTTGGGCCTCTTGGGTACCTTTCCGCAGCAATATTGATTATAGCATGATCATTTAAAGAACGCAAGACTCATACGGAGCCTGCATGTAAACGTTATTACACGTGCTATTTACCGAATAATCACGAAATCATAATTCAGTTGAATCCTCGGCTGAACGCAATACTTTCTTCATGTTTTTCTCAAATTTTGCTCTTGGAATCAATACGCTATGTTTGCATCCGACACACTTGATCCGAATATCCATACCCATTCGAATGATCTCCATTTCATTACTGCCACAGGGATGCTGCTTCTTCATCTGCACAATATCCCCAAGCTGGAAAGTTTTACGCTCCACCTGTGCCATCCCCCTCATCTTTCTCCAAAGCTACGGCCTGTTCCAATGCTGCTTGATGACTCATCTCATGATACTCCAGCGTTTTTTTCACATCGCCCTGAATCTGACGTTCCACAGAAGCACGAGAGTTAGGCATACATTCAGCCACAATTCGCACCACATATTCTGATGTAGACATCGACTGTATACCGAGCACATCCGGCACCTTCACAATATTTAGGTCACGCTCTTCAATCCCGACCAATGACTTCTTCACGAGATGTACAGACTCATCAAGGCTCAAGTCCGCCTTCATTGGAATATCCACTACAGCTAACGAATTCGACATGGAGTAGTTCGTTACACTTGCAATCGCCCCGTTTGGGATAATGTGTACCTCACCTTGCCAGCTGACCAGTTTGGTTGTTCTGAGTCCGATCACCTCAACCGTTCCCTTGTAGGTTCCCGTCTGAATAACATCCCCTACAGCGAATTGGTCCTCCAATATAATGAAGAAACCCGTAATAACATCCTTGACCAGCCCCTGTGCACCAAAACCAATCGCAAGCCCAAGCACACCGGCACTCGCGAGTAACGGCCCAACCTGGATGTTGATCTCAGATAACAGTAGCAGAATCATAATGAAATTACATGTTATGGAGGTCGCATTTTTCAACAGTTCCCCTACGGTTACGAATCTGCGCGGATTCACGCGAATCTTGCCTTCCTGCTTGCGTTCCATGGAACGATCTATAATGCGATATACCACCTTAATGACAATACGGGTGATGATAAAAATAATAATGATCCGGATTGAGCTGAACATAATGTTAAGCCACATATCGGGATCTGCAATTCTGTTCCAGACTTTATCCGTCCAACGAAGTGCTTCATTTAAAGCACCAGTGGCGCCACTACTGTCTGCTTGAGCAAATTGAAATGGCAACATTCGTCATGCCTCCTCTACATCGGTATGTTATCATAGCTGTCTTCTGTTTTGAAATAGAGGCCTCGGATCTCTACGAACTCGTTACGAATGATCTTTTGCACTCGCTCCAGATCCTCTTTTGGAAACTGGATACATAGCGCACAACCTGCTGTAATTTCTTTTGGCGTAGGGAACAAGTCGATTTCTATTTCAGCAAACTCCAGCAGCATTTCAGCACGCAGTGCCTGCTGGGTTGAATCAAATGCAATCAGCATCCAATCGTTAATCCATTCGTCCATGTCCGGCTCCTTTCGCCATACGTTTAACCTTTGAAAAAAGCTTGTCCTCGTGAAGTATAAAACGCTCTACCTTTCCATATACTGTTACTACTATTCCAAGGGAAAGGATAGATCCTATGAATCCTACTTCGCGTTCCTTTTCATCACAAGACATGACCAGTTTGAAAATCCCCCATACCGATCCAGGCATTCACTCCGCCATTACCCATCGGTTAATGTTCCATCTCTATAAAGCCCATTCTCTGCAAAATGTAGTGATCGTCTGCATCGGCACTGATCGCTCAACAGGCGACTGCCTTGGTCCTCTGGTCGGATCAGCCCTTTCCAAGTGGGACAGCCCTTTATTCCATCTCTATGGTACCTTAGATGAACCAGTCCATGCGATGAACCTGCAGGATACACTTCACAATATACAGAAAACACACCATAACCCATATGTGATTGGCATTGATGCCTGTCTAGGACAATCATCCAGTGTAGGATGCATTCAAGTCGTCAATGGCCCACTCAAACCGGGTGCGGGAGTAAATAAAGAATTACCGCCGGTCGGCGATATCCATCTGACAGGTATCGTTAACGTCGGCGGCTTTATGGAATACTTTGTTCTACAGAACACGCGGCTCAGTCTCGTTATGCGCATGTCCGAGATTATATCCAGCAGTTTGTACTCGGCCATCCGGGAATGGCATACACGTTCTACTCTGCTTGCTGTGCCAGAGTAATAGCTTCCTTTTCCTCTGGGGACAGAGTATACGCGGACTCTCCCCCTTTAAGAGGTTTTGCATATACATAAGAACCGTCACGGTTATATATCCCCGTAAGAATCATGCCATCCTGGCTGTCGTTAATCATAGCCATGGAGAAGCTCAGATCACTGCCATGCTCTCCATAGGCATTGTATCTTTTCACGCCAACTTTGCCTTGAATGCGGGTCAACTTTTGCATGACAACTTGCAGCTGATTCGTTTGCAGTTTGTGTTCATCCTCAATGCTGTCCATCTGAATTTTCAGATTAATCAGCAATGATTCCAGGTCCTCTACTCCACTGCCAGCCATCATGGCTTCATATTTACGTTTAAACTTTCGTAACTTTGCCCCTTGAGCAATACTCACAATCAGCAAAATCACCGTAAGTAATGCCATTCCGCCAATAATCCATAACAGCTGTTCCAGAATCAGCTCGTTTATTTCAGCCATGTAAGTGCAACTACCCCTCTATATTTTTGATCAGATTAACGTCTGTCTGTAATATTATCATTTATTATTAATCAACCCGAACTCCATAAGCTTAATCAAGCACTACTGTACCAAATGAGTTCGTCATTTCAACTATCATCTAATCTGCCCGCGTCAATTCCAACACTGCCTTAACGAGTGCGTCCACATGTTCTCGAGTTGAATTATATCCCACACTTGCCCTTACTGCTCCGGTAGCGGTTGTACCAGCAGATTCATGTGCAAGCGGTGTGCAATGAAAGCCGGAGCGAACCGCAATCCCATAATTCCGATCTAATCGGAAGGCGAGTTGTGCTGAATCATACCCATCCACAGTAAAAGATACCAATCCAGTACGTGGCTGTCCAATCTCTGGACCAAGCATGCGAATACCCTTAATAGATGACAAGCCCTCCATCATAAGCTGGGTTAGTTCCCACTCATGTTGGTAGATGAACGCTGGTGTCAGATCAAGTACATACTTCACACCCGCATTCAGCCCGGCGATCCCGACGGTATTCGGCGTCCCGGCCTCATACCGATCAGGACGCACCTTAGGTTGTTCTAGAGCTTCTGACTGACTTCCTGTTCCCCCATGAAGTAAAGGCTCTATATCGAGCTCAGGAGCAATGTACAAGCCCCCTGTACCCTGAGGACCAAGCAGTCCTTTATGCCCTGGAAAAGCCAACATATCAATGCCCAATTGTTGTACATTCACAGGCATAACCCCCGCACTCTGAGCCGCATCTACCAACAAGATGGCCTGATGTTTACGACACAGAAGCGAAATTTCTCCGATAGGAAGAATACTGCCAAGGAGATTGGAACTATGTGTACATACCACCAATTTCGTATTTGAACGAAACATACGTTCCATTTGTATCAGATCAATAGCTCCCGCAGCATTAACAGGTACATAATCAATCTCCACATTTCGTAATCTGCGCATGTACTCCAGTGGGCGTCTAACTGAGTTATGTTCAGCCATGGTGGCAATTACATGATCGCCTTCCTTGAGCGAACCTTGAATAGCCAGATTCAAGGCTTCTGTCGTATTTGATCCGAAGGCAATATCATTCGCATTTTTGATACCAAAAATATCAGATATGGATTTTCTAGCCTCGAACAGTACACGACTTGCCTGAACAGCCATTCGGTGGCTTCCTCTGCCAGGATTAGCCCCTGCAATCTCCATTGCATTCAGCATCGCATCACCGACAGCAGGTGGTTTGGGCCAAGATGTTGCTGCATGATCCAGATAGATAATTCCCTCCACCTCACAACCACCTCTGTCCCTTAAATTAATAATTCGCCTACACGTACTACGCATATGACCCTATAAACAAAGAATGACATATCGTTTCTCCATGGTACAGAGGCGATATGTCATGACATGAGTAAGCCCCGCATGTTGTTAATGAATCTTAGACCCGACTGTTATTGTAACAATTCCAATAGCCGTTCCAGATCCTGTTGACTGTAGTAGTTGAGCTCAATTTTACCTTTATCTTTATTGTGCTTGATTTTAACTGTTGTTTTGAAACGTTCACGCAGAGATTCTTCCAACGTATCAATGAATGGATCTTTCTTTTTCAATTTTGATTTGGCTTTAGCCTCACCTGTTTTGGAACGATCCAGTTGTTGAACAGCTTCCTCCAACTCACGTACACTCCATTGCTGATCAATGGTTTGTTTGGCAAGCTGCTTCACTACAACCTCATCTTTAACACCCACGATAGCACGTGCATGTCCCATGGATAATGTTCCACGTGAAACATGGTCTTTTACTTCTTCGGGCAATGATAACAGACGCAAGAAGTTAGCAATATGAGAACGTGATTTACCTACTTTTACAGACAACTCTTCCTGAGTCAACGCGAATTGATCCATCAACCCCTGATAAGCAACTGCAACTTCCATGGCATTCAGATTCTCCCGTTGCAGGTTTTCGATCAACGCAATCTCCATTACCTGCTGATCACTGAAGTTACGGACTACAGCTGGTACGGTAGCATTACCACAATATTGCGAAGCTCTGAACCGTCGTTCACCGGCAATAATCTCATAACCTCGTAACACAGGACGAACAATAATAGGTTGTATGACACCATGCTGACGAATGGACTCAGCCAGTTCATGGATTGCGCCCTCATCAAATACTTTACGTGGTTGATAGGGGTTAGCCCGCAGTTGACTAATCGGGATTTCTACGACTTTATCATCGTCATTAATTGAAAGCGAAGGAATGAGGGCATCAAGACCTTTTCCAAGCCGCTTACTCATAAGAAATCACTTCCTTTGCGAGCTCTAAATACACTTCCGCCCCTCTTGAACGAGGGTCATACGTGATAATGGATTGACCATGAGATGGCGCTTCACTAAGCCGTACGTTACGCGGAATAATCGTTTGATATACTTTTTGTTGAAAATACTTTTTCACTTCTTCAATAACCTGTATCCCCAGATTGGTCCGTGCATCAAACATCGTTAGCAATACCCCTTCAATCTGCAGGGATGTATTCAGATGTTTTTGTACCAGACGAACCGTATTAAGCAACTGACTTAATCCTTCAAGTGCATAGTACTCACACTGGATCGGAATGATCACCGAATCGGAAGCGGTTAACGAATTGATCGTTAACATACCAAGGGATGGTGGGCAATCGATCAGTATGTAATCATAGTTTTTTTTCACCATGGCGAGTGATTTTTTCAGGCGAACTTCCCGTGATATCGTGGACACCAATTCAATCTCGGCTCCGGCAAGCTGAATCGTTGCAGGTATGATATGAAGGCCTTCAATCTGAGTCTCCACAATCGCTTCTTGAGGAGGAACCTCATTAATGATGACATCATATATACAATTAGCCACATCTGCTTTATTGATTCCGACTCCGCTGGTTGTATTCCCCTGAGGGTCAATATCGACAAGCAATACTCTTTTCCCGAGTGAAGCCAGTCCTGCACCCAAGTTAACAGATGTCGTCGTTTTCCCCACACCGCCCTTTTGATTTGCTACGGCCATAATCTTAGACAATTACTTCACCTCAAATAAAATAGGAGTCTTTTCTTGTAGGTTGTGAGATATTGTTAACAAAAAGCAGGTGGCTATCGTCCACACAAACAACAACTACCATTTCCATCACTATACCGTTTTTTTTAAATGCCAGACCTGTCTTGCTTTATAGACATAAAAAGCGGCCCATTGCCGCCATAAGCTTCAATTATTTACGTTTGGGAATATGGATAACGATCTCATAATGATCCTCATGGTCTGCTTCTTTTGTTTTGATATCCAGACCAGAACCAGTTACCATATCGATGGATTGGCGAATCGTATTAAGTGCAAGTCTAACGTCCTTGGTAAAGGAAATACGTTTGGATTTTTTGATCTTGGAAGATTCCTTGTAGAAGGCAACACGTGCCTCTGTCTGTTTCACGTTCAATTCTTTTTCAATAATCTCACCGAGCAACTTCATCTGCAGTTCTTCCGTATCGAGAGAAAGTAATGCTCTTGCATGACGTTCGGAAATTTTGCGTTCCATCAATGCAGCCTTAATGCCATCCGGGAGCTGTAACAACCGAATTTTGTTGGCGATGGTTGACTGGCTTTTGCCAAGTCGTTGTGCAAGACTTTCCTGTGTCAGTTGATGCAAGTCGATCAGCTTCTGATAAGCGACGGCTTCTTCAATTGAAGTCAATCCTTCACGCTGCAAGTTCTCAATCAGTGCAATGGATGCGGCCTGAGAATCGTTGAATTCACGTACAATAGCCGGAATCGTATCCAAACCCAGTTTTCGAACTGCACGCCAGCGACGTTCCCCGGCAATAATCTCATATGATCCATTTCGCACGCGAACGACAATAGGCTGAATGACGCCATGTGTTTTGATCGTCTGCAACAACTCATCAATTTTATCATCATCAAAAATAGTACGGGGTTGATATGGGCTGCTCACAATTTCATTAACCGGAATCTGTTTGATCTCATCTCCGTTATTGCGCTCCGCCAAACCAAACAACTTCGAAAATTGTTCTTTCATTCCGCAGATTACCACCTAGTTTCGTAATAGCTCCCGCAGTCTTTGCAGGTGCTTCTTATTCAATAAGCGACCCTTCACATGCATCGTTCTTGGAATAAGTTTTGCCTTTCATAATGCTTTCTGTCATGCAACATCGAACGCATATCCATCTATCTATACATATAATCTATGATCGCTGTGACCCAGGATCGGATACTTCTATTCTATCATCTTTTCTATCATAATCCTATGCTTACCTATTCTTTAAACTCTGCTAATTTTCCTGCTTTTTCTTTGTGAATATTGGAAATATGACGACTTGTACACATTCATTTAATGATATTGTTTATAAGCTACTGTGCATGGTATTTAACAATACAGGTTCTTTAAGAAATATGTACAACGGATTATCTGTAATGTTAACTGAGCCCTCCCTTTCAAAAAGCAAAAAAAAGAAGATGTTTCACGTGAAACATCCTCTTTATCCGTGTCTACAATCTATTTAGTTATAACTGATTACAAAGCCATCACACAACTATACCAGTGGAGTCTTCATTGGAGTGCCCGGTTTGCGTGGATACTTATATGGTGTCTTATCAAATTTCTGAATCAGGATGATATGACGCTCTGATTCTTCAACCGGTAGCTGGAATGGATGAACGGCCTTAACCCGTCCTTTCAGCTGATTAAAACTGAACTCCGCCTCTTTCATTTCCTCACGCGGGTCTCCGCCCTTCATCGCAGCGAATATTCCACTTTTGCGAACAAAAGGAAGACAGAATTCATTCAGCACAGCCAGCTTGGCTACTGCACGCGCCGTAACGAGATCGTAGCTGTCACGATACCCATCTTTACGTCCAATCTCTTCAGCACGTCCATGGACCAACTCGACATCTGTCAGCCCAAGAATATCTACCACATGCTGTAGAAAGCCAATCCGTTTATTTAATGAATCAATGATCGTAAGCTTAATATGCGGGAAACAGATCTTCAGTGGCAATCCCGGAAAACCCGCTCCTGATCCAATGTCAGCAAGCTTATTCACTTTGGTCATGTCAGTATAAAAAGCCAGTGATACCGAATCATAGAAATGTTTTGTATACACTTGCTCCCGATCCGTAATTCCGGTCAGATTCATCTTTTCATTCCAGGATACCAGCTCTTGATAGTACAGCTCGAATTGCTCCAATTGGAGTTCTCCCAGTTCTAATCCATGTTTCTTTAAGCGCCGCTGCAGTTGCTGTTGAATATCGTCCATTATTGTCCCCTTGCTGCGGTTACACGGTTATAATGCTCCAGGTAGACCAGCAGAATGGAGATGTCGGCAGGAGTAACTCCAGCAATACGAGAAGCCTGACCAATCGAGATTGGACGAATCGTAGCGAGCTTCTGTTTGGCTTCCATAGCAAGACCATGAATCTCATCATATACGATGGTGTCCGGAATTTTCTTTTTCTCCATCTTTTGCAAACGTTCCACGTGGATCAATTGTTTCTCAATATAACCCGCATATTTAATTTGTATTTCGACTTGTTCTTTCATATCTGCTGTCAGTTCTACCTCAGATGGTGAGATCTGTTCAATCAGTTCATACCCTAGTTCCGGGCGACGCAGCAAGGTAAGCAACGTACTGCCATCCTGAATAGGTGTAGATCCGTACTCTTCCAGCTTCGCGTTCACTTCAACAGGGCGAGCTTTAGCCACTTTCAGACGCGCGACTTCCTGCTCGACTTTCGCCTTTTTATCCAGGAATTTCGCATAACGATCTTCAGAGATCAGGCCAATGTCATGTCCGATTTCCGTCAGGCGCATATCTGCATTATCATGACGAAGCAACAGACGATATTCAGCACGTGAAGTCAACAGACGATACGGTTCATTTGTGCCCTTCGTTACCAGATCATCAATAAGCACGCCAATATAACCTTGGGAGCGATCAAGCACAATCGGCTCTTTATCTTGTACTTTGCGTGCTGCATTAATGCCGGCCATAACCCCTTGTCCCGCCGCTTCTTCATAACCGGAAGTACCATTAATCTGACCTGCTGTGAACAGACCTGGCAGACGTTTGGTTTCAAGTGATGGCCACAATTGTGTAGGTACCATCGCATCGTATTCAATCGCATAACCGTTACGCATCATTTCCACTTTTTCCATACCTGGAATGGAGCGCAGAACCGCAAGTTGAACATCTTCTGGCAGACTTGTAGATAGTCCCTGCACATAATACTCGGATGTATTTTTGCCTTCCGGCTCCAGGAAAATCTGATGTTTCGGTTTGTCGCTAAACCGAACAATTTTATCTTCAATGGATGGACAATAACGCGGTCCAGTTCCTTCAATTACACCTGAAAACATCGGTGCACGATGCAGATTATCATTAATAATCTGATGTGTTTCCACGGATGTATACGTCAACCAACAAGGCAGCTGCTCATTATCGGAAGATTCTGTTTCATAGGAAAAGAACTTCGGCTCATCATCACCAGGCTGAATTTCGGTTTTGCTAAAATCAATCGTATCCTTATGCACACGTGGTGGTGTACCTGTTTTGAAACGAACCAGATCAAAGCCCAGTTCACGCAGATGCTCTGACAATTTAAGAGATGGTTGTTGATTGTTCGGTCCACTCTCATACATCAGCTCACCCATGATCACTTTGCCGCGCAAGTATGTGCCTGTCGTCAGAACGACTGCTTTAGCCCGATACTCTGTTCCGGTCTGAGTCACAACGCCTACACATTTTCCGTCTTCAACGATCAGGCGATCAACCATACCTTGACGCATCGTCAGATTACGTTCATTCTCCATCGTTTCCTTCATTTTATGCTGGTAGGAGAATTTATCTGCCTGAGCACGAAGTGCATGAACAGCAGGCCCTTTACCTGTGTTAAGCATCCGCATCTGAATAAAGGTTTTATCGATATTCCGTCCCATTTCTCCACCAAGAGCATCAATTTCACGCACGACATGTCCTTTGGCCGGTCCCCCAATAGATGGGTTACAAGGCATAAAGGCCACCATATCCAGATTGATCGTAATCATTAGTGTTTTGGACCCCATACGAGCTGCGGCCAGTGCGGATTCCACACCAGCATGCCCTGCACCAACGACGATTACATCATAACTGCCGCCATCAAAAGCCATTCCCGTTTACCTCCTTATTCCGCTGCATTTGGTGTAACTCACACAGACGGATCATGTTCTACAATAATGAAACTACTTCTAACCGTTCATCGGAACTTGCATTCCTATCTATATGAAACCAACACGTAATGGCTACAACATCATTCCATCCTTTGACAACAGGCAGAAATTGTACCTTTCCATCATACACTACGATTCAAGTCAATCCGCAGTATATTTTTTTTACTTTCCTAGACAGAACTGGGAGAAAATCTGATCAATTAATGCATCATGTGCTGTATCTCCAACAATCTCGCCCAAATGCTCCCACGCCAAACGAACGTCAATCTGAATCATATCAATCGGAACGAACTGATCTGCTGCTTCATAGGCATCAACCAGGGACTGCTTTGCTTTTTTGAGCAACGCAATATGACGCACATTGCTGACATAGGTCAGGTCTGCGGACTCCAGTTTACCACTGAAAAATAGCGTAGAGATGGCATCTTCAAGTCGATCCACACCCAGATCATCTTTCACTGACATCGGTACAAGCCGTTCTTCCGGAATGTAACGAAGCAGCACGTCACGTTCTACCTGTGGCGTTAAGTCCATTTTATTCATAATGATTATCGATTGTCTACCGCGGATTTGTTCCAATAATTCAATCTCATCCGGATGAAGTGGCTCCGCAGCATTCACAACCATTAAGATCAGATCGGCTTCACTTACCGCAGAACGAGAACGTTCTACCCCGATCTTCTCTACAACGTCCATCGTTTCCCGAATTCCTGCCGTATCAAGCAACTTCAGCGGGATATTATTAATCGTAATGAACTCCTCGATCACATCACGAGTTGTTCCTGGAATGTCCGTGACGATGGCCCGGTTGTCTTGCGCAAGTGTATTCATCAATGAGGATTTACCTACGTTAGGTCGTCCAACGATCGCCGTCGTGATCCCTTCTCGCAGGATCTTTCCTTGTTCTGCTGTAGTCAACAATTTATCAATTTCAGTCATAACCTGACTGGACTTTTCTTTAATAAAATCAGACGTTAACGATTCCACATCATGCTCTGGATAATCGATATTCACTTCAATATGAGCCAATGTTTCTACCAAAGTATATCGTAGATCACGCAGTTTGGAGGACAGTTTACCTTCAACCTGTTTCAATGCAACCGAGAAAGCCCGGTCCGATTTGGAACGAATAAGATCCATGACACCTTCAGCCTGAGACAGGTCAATCCGCCCATTCAAGAAAGCACGCTTCGTGAACTCACCGGGTTCAGCCAGACGAATATCAAGCTGCAACAGCAGGTCCATGACCCGTTTTACCGACACCACACCGCCGTGCGCACTGATCTCCACGACATCTTCTGTTGTGAACGACCGAGGTGCGCGCATGACTGTGACCAGCACTTCCTCGATCTTCTCGCCGCTCACCGGATCTATAATATGACCATAATGAACCGTATGGGATGCTGCCTGAGTTAAAGGGGTTTTGCTGCGGAAAATCTTTTCCGTCTCCGACACTGCTTCCGGGCCGCTGACCCGGATCACGGCGATACCCGCCTCTCCGACAGCCGTTGATATCGCTGTGATCGTATCACTGATCATGGTTATCTCTCCTTGCTCTATTTTAAAATTGCCGTCCCTCGGGGAACGCCATATCCATTTTCATATCTATTAATGATATAACATATGACATAGTCACTTATCGTATAAAGTTCACTCTTTACTTGTTTCTACGCACCTTACCAAATTGCTTCTGTACGAAAAAAGCAATGGCTTCTGCACCGGGCAGGAAGCCATTGCGTCTTCAATTTCGTGTTATTTCGTCGTAATAACCACACGCCGATTAGGCTCTTCACCCTTACTTAATGTCTTAATCTGCGGGTGGTTTTGCAGTTTAGCATGAATGACTTTTCGTTCGAGCGGAGGCATTGGCTCCAGTACAACTTCCTTGCCGGTACGGATGGCTTGTCCGGCCAACCGTTCAGCCAGATCCTCCAGCGTCTTCCGCCGACGTTGACGGAAATTCTCCGCGTCGAGCACAATTCGAACGAAGCTTTCCGAGTATCGGTTCGCTACAATGTTCGTTAGATACTGAAGCGCATCCAGCGTCTGTCCACGTCTGCCAATAATCATGCCCAGATCTTCGCCGGCAATATTGAAGATATGTCCATCCCGCTGTTTTTTGATATGCACTTCAACATCCAGTCCCATACCTGCTGCGACCTCTTTCAAGAAAGCAGCCGCTTCTTCATAGGGATTTTTAGCTGCGATATCCTCAAGTAATGCATCTACTTCAGGTTGGTATGCAGCTGGCTTGATCGGCTGTGGAACAACTTCCGGTACAGGCAGTAATTTCACTTCAACTTTAGCCGCCCTCACCCCGATCAAACCCAGGAATCCTTTTGACGGCTGCTCTAACACTTGTATCTCGACCTTGTCCCGACTTACGCCAAGCTCGGTCAATCCTTGGTTTACAGCATCTTCAACGGTTTTTCCTGACGTAATGACTTTGGTCATTTCGATTTTTTGGCCCCTTTCGACCCTTTTCCAGAGACGGTCGCTTTGCCACCGTTTTTGCGTTTAGCTCCATTTTTGGAAGAGCTATTCTGCTTCACGTTGACCTCAGCCACGATTTTATCATTATTCCGGTAAAGGAAATAGTTTTGCACGATCGTGTAGATGTTACTGTAGAACCAGTACAACGGCAGAGCGGATGGGAACTGGTAGGACATCACGAAGATCAGGATTGGGTAAACCCACAGCATGAACTGCATCGGTCCCACTTGCTGTGCGGGGTTCATACGCATCATCATCCAAGTTTGAATGAATGTTGTGATGGCAGCCAGCACTGGCAAAATAAACAGGTGATCGGGTTCTCCGAGCTGGAGCCACAAGAAATCATGAGTTCTCAGACTGGAGTTACCATAAATTGAGTTATAAAGTGCGATGTAAATCGGCATCTGAATGATAAGCGGCAGACAACCGGCCATCGGATTAACTTTGTTCTCCTGAAACAACTTCATTGTTTCTTGCTGAACTTTCTCAGGTGTATCTTTATACTTCGCTTGAATCTCCTTCAGTTGCGGCTGAATTGCCTGCATGGCTTTGGAGCTACGGACCTGTTTCATTGTTAATGGTAAAATCAATGTCCGTACAATAAGCACCATCACGAGGACAGCCAGTCCATATTCACCGTTAAACCAGTTGGCGAATGTATCGAGCGCTAGTGAAAACCAATATACAACATTACTTTGCCAGAATGAGCCACTGTTCTTCAGATCTTCCGTAGTAACCCCGGCTCCTTGTGGAGTACATCCGGCGAGTACGGTGACCATTGCAATGACTGCAATGAGGAGAATCCACTTCCCCTTTGATGTCTTCAATCGCGACACTTCATAACCCCTCTCTTAACCATTCCATTCCACCGTAAATCATACCATAATTAGGAGGACAAATAAACCGAAGCTTACCGCTTACTTGACTTCAAAAGTGAGCCCTTGCGCAACGCATGGAGCAGGCTTTTTTCCATTTCCTTATAGGGCATGTCCAGCGCACCTTTTCTGACGATAAAAATCAGATCCATCTGCGTAACGATCTCATGTTCATGATGACGAACAATTTCCTTAATCATGCGTCTCATCCGGTTGCGTACGACAGCGTTTCCGATTTTCTTACTGCAGGATACACCGACCCGGAATTGCTCCGTATCTTTACGGCGGCAGCCATACACCACGAATTGATGATTGGCAAACGATTTTCCATACCGGTATACGCGGCTAAAGTCCGCCCGGTTTCGTAGACGCAGTCTTTTATACACGGCGCTTCTCCTTGCTGTTCTCCATCATTGTTATTGACGGAGGCCTCATTACTGATTTAGTATAGGCTTTCTTGAATGACGGTAAACCGTCTTGGCGACAACTTCATCTGGACTGATTGTTGATCGACTAATTGAACCGCATAAACATTCATCCGGGATAATTGCTAATCGGCCAAATGAAACGAAAAAACATTCATCCTTATATAAAGGTAAGTTTTCGTAAAAAGGAAAACTCACTCCACATACATCGTGTGTGTTCAGCACTTTTTCGCAGACCTTTCAGACCTGATCTGTACCAGCATCCAGTCTGAATTGAGCTCATTAAGAAAAAAAAGACCACCTCGGTGGTCTTCAATGCATTAAGCACTCAGGTTTTTACGGCCTTTAAGGCGACGTGCGGCCAAAATTTTACGGCCGTTGCTCGTGCTCATTCTTTTCCGGAAACCATGAACTTTTTTACGTTTGCTAACGTTCGGTTTGAATGTAGGTCTCAATGTATTGCACCTCCTCACAAGGAAATACTTATGTGATGAATCACTTTCATCTTCACAGAAAACACCTTTATATATTTAACCATGTCCACCTGCAAAAGTCAACTGTAAGACGCACAGCTTCTCCCTCTTTTATATATCCTCTCCAGCTCACCCAAAGTAATGACCACAGTCCGTTCACTTGAATCCCATTACCAAGCCTCGAAGAGAGTCCTGAAAGTTATCCCCAGACCCTGATCAGATCACCATATTTCAGCATTTATAGTTATCCACACCCTCCAATGCCCGCTATCTCCTTTATTCCATTCTGTTTGAAGTTATTCACATGTGGATAATGATTATAGGCTATTGATATTGTCGAATTCCAATAATGTTGTATCCGCTTCAATTATGGTTTACAAGCTTTTGAGAAAGGTGTAGGATAAAAATCACATCTTGTATACAAGTATATGGATGGAGCTGGTTACTTACCTGCCTTTAGTAGTCCTTTGAAAAAAACATTAGCCGTTAGCTTGTAGCTGCAGACTATGGATTGAACTGATATGTCCAGTCCGCAAAATAGTTATGTTATGATCAGTAATGAACTGATTATTATTAATAGGAGCGTTAGCCATATGCTATTTCCTTCTTCCTGGCTTCAAGGGGCTTCCCGTGGTGAAGCCATTGCCTGCGAATTAAGGTTACGGATCATCAGCGGTACCCTCCGACCTGGAGAGATATTGTCGGAAAATCGAATTGCAGCTGATTTTGACAGCAGTCGTTCACCTGTTCGTGAAGCGTTACGAACATTGTCCAATGAAGGTCTTATTCGGCTTGAACGGATGGGTGTCGTTGTCATTGGACTACGAATCAAGGATGTCGAAGAATTGTATGATGTCCGTTTCCTGATTGAAAGTTTTGTACAGCAGCGACTCGCAGGTGATGTCCCATCGTCATTAATCACCCAGTTGCGTAACGTAATCGACAAAATGCAACTCGCTGGACGACATCAGGACGCTGTCGAATTCGCCTACCAGGACCTCGTTTTCCACGAAACGATTATTGAAGCCGCCCGGCATTCCCGTATTTCACATCTATGGAAGAGCATTCGATATGTTGTGATGACCGTTATGCTGCTCACGACGCGCAGAGTATTTGTTCAAGGCGAGCAGAAAGTAAGCGCTGTAATTGAGAAACATCGTTTGCTCGTTGAAGCACTTGAATCCGGTGACAAAATGCTCATTCAGGCTGGAGTCCGCACGTACTTCCAGGATTCCGGTAAAACCCTGCACGAAAGCTTTGATTCCTAAAAGGAGCAGGGCGTTTGCAATCATATCCGCTGTGTGATTGCGGCTTAACTTGTCGACAAGTATACAGAATGCGATTTTGTTTCACTTTGGGCATGATAACACTAGATTTCTCGCCAATACCTTTTTTCCAGTATCGGCACGAATCAATTGTTGACGTAAATTTCACTTGTAAGCGTTCTATATCAGAAATAAAGGAGCACATAACATCATGAGCACTCTTTTTGGACTTTCCCACAACGCAACATTATTGGTTTGGACGTTAATTGCGATCGTTTTTCTGATCGTCTTGATTTCCAAGTATAAATGGAATCCCTTCATCACCCTGCTGTTGTCCGCATTAATGCTCGGTTTGCTTACAGGTATGAAACCTGCCGATGTGATCTCTTCCATTACCGGGGGACTTGGCGGCACACTTGGAACCATTGCAATTGTTATTGCTCTCGGTACGATGCTTGGTAAGATGATGGCCGAATCTGGCGGTGCCGAGCGCATTGCAACTACCTTGGTCGATCGGTTCGGTGTGAAACGTGTACACTGGGCCATGATGATTGTTGGATTTATCGTTGGTATTCCAGTTTTCTTCGAAGTCGGCGTAATTTTGATGATTCCCATCATTTTCACCGTTGCACGTAAAACCAATATGTCTCTCCTGCAGATCGGTATTCCCATTTTGGCCGGTCTGTCGACTGTACACGGTTTGGTTCCGCCCCACCCCGCACCAATGATAGCGATTGAAGCCTACAGCGCGGATCTGGGTAAAACCATTTTGTACTCTCTAATTGTTGGTATTCCTACAGCGATTATTGCAGGTCCTTTGTTTGGTAAATTTATTGGAAAAAGAATACACACTGAACCGCCAGCTGAACTGGCTGAACAATTCGCAACCAAAACAAACAGCAACATGCCTGGGTTTGGTATTACCCTGTTTACCATATTGCTGCCGGTCATTCTGATGCTAATTGGTTCCATAGCCAGCATCATTGACCCAAACGCCACGAGCGGCTTCACCGTTTTCAGTGAATTTATCGGTCATGAGATTATTGCTCTGCTCATTTCAGTTGTATTTGCCCTCTTTTCACTCGGCTTTGCACGTGGATTCACCAAACATGATATTTCTCGCTTCACCAGTGAATGTCTGGCACCTACGGCGACCATTATTCTCATTATTGGTGGAGGCGGTGCCTTCAAACAGGTATTGATCAATAGTGGTGTAGGCAACGCCATTGCTGATGTCGCTACCCATGCCAACATCAACATCATCCTGTTTGCCTGGCTTGTCGCTGCGCTCATTCGTGTAGCTACCGGTTCAGCAACCGTAGCCATGACAACTGCTGCCGGCATTGTCGCTCCAGTGCTTGCACTCACCCCAGGTGTCAATATTGAGCTGGTTGTACTCGCTACAGGTGCAGGGTCACTCATCTTGTCCCATGTGAATGATGCGGGATTCTGGATGATCAAAGAATTCTTTAATATGAGCGTTTCCCAGACATTGAAAACGTGGACCGTTATGGAAACACTATTATCCGTGGTTGGACTGATCTTTATTTTGCTCCTGAGCACAGTGGTATAAATGGAGTCTCTATAGTAGAAAGAAATTAAAATCTCATCGCTTTCTGGAGAAAGAAGGATTAAATACATGAACAACTATATGATTGGCATCGATATTGGTACAACCAGTACCAAATCCGTGTTATTTACCGAGCAAGGCTCCGTTATCAGCACCTCAACACAGGAATACCCTTTGTATACCCCTGCACCCGATGTTGCCGAGCAGGACCCTGAAGAGATTGTACAAGCGGCCCTCCGCTCTGTCCGTGGCGTCATGGATCAGAGCGGTGTTCCTGCCGAGCAGATCCTGTTTGTATCCTGCAGCTCGGCTATGCATAGTGTCATTGCCATGGGACAGGATAACAACCCCTTAACCCGATGCATCACCTGGGCGGATAATCGAAGTGCAGCATGGTCTGCCCAACTGCAAGAGAATGGGTTGGGGCATCGCATCTACCTGCGCACAGGTACGCCCATCCATCCCATGTCACCGCTGACCAAATTAATGTGGCTGCGCCACGATGAACCCGAACTTTTCGAGCGCACAGCCAAATTTATTTCTATTAAAGAATATCTATTCTTCCGTCTATTCGGACAATATGTCGTCGACCATTCCATCGCTTCCTGCACAGGCTTGCTCAATCTGGAACAACTGGACTGGGACGCGGAAGCCCTTGAGATTGCAGGCATTACACCAGAACATCTCTCGAAGCTTGTACCCACAACACATATATTAGAAGGAATGAATCACGAATCGGCTGAAAAAATGGCTCTCTCCCCCTCCACACCCTTTGTTATTGGCGCAAGTGACGGGGTTTTATCCAATCTCGGCGTTAACGCCATTGAACCTGGTGTTGTCGCAGCAACCATCGGAACCAGCGGTGCCATTCGTACAGTCGTGGACCGTCCAGTTACCGACCCCAAAGGTCGAACGTTCTGTTACGCCCTTACAGAGAATCTTTGGGTTATTGGTGGGCCTGTGAATAACGGTGGCATGCTGTTTCGCTGGGTGCGGGATGAATTCGCCGCGTCTGAAGTGGAGACAGCGAAGCGACTTGGCATCAATTCCTATGATGTGCTGACCAAAATTGCCGAGCGTGTCCGGCCAGGATCGGAAGGACTTCTGTTTCATCCGTACCTCTCGGGCGAACGTGCCCCATTGTGGAATCCGGATGCCCGTGGTTCCTTTTTTGGCTTAACACTCCATCATCAGAAAGAGCATATGATCCGTGCTGTCCTGGAAGGGGTTATTTTCAACCTATACACAGTACTGCTCGCCATGGAAGAACAGATTGGGCAGCCTACCTCCATTCAAGCCACCGGTGGGTTTGCACGCTCTCCGCTCTGGCGCCAGATGATGTCTGATATCTTCAATCAGGAAGTCGTTGTTCCCGAGAGTTTCGAAAGTTCCTGTCTGGGTGCTGTCGTACTTGGTTTGTACGCTACAGGACGGATCGATTCGCTTCATGCCGTTTCTTCCATGGTGGGTACAACGCATCGACACACCCCTGTCAAAGAGAATGCTGCCATCTACCGAGAGCTGCTGCCCATCTTTATTCGGATCTCTCGCAAACTGGAAGAGGAATACGCAGATATCGCAGAATTCCAGCGTAAGATGTCCCTCCCCCGTCTCTAAGTCATTCCTCCACACATCGACTCTTCACAATAAAAGAGGTTGTCCGCCAAAACCAGTAATCGGTTTTGGCGGACAACCTCTTTTGCTATACACGTATAATCTATCCTTCGGAATCATATGATACATTCATAACATTCTATCTCCATATTTGAGCATCCACCTACCTCTTCATTCCGGATAACTCACATTCAAGATGTCTCAAAATGAAGCCCTCTTGATCCATAATTCTTCTACATCGCCGATTACAGAATTACCATCTTTTCAGAAAATACACCACTACTCCCGTTCAATGATTGCATGAGTTTACCGCCCTCTTCGTCACTACTCTGACATTGAATTCGTAGCTTTCACCATCGCCCCATTGCCAAGAAAAAAACGAGGTTGAGAGGTAACTCTTTTTCTAATCTCGATCATGCTCCATTTTCACTTCACGGTTATCCACAGACAGGTTATTCACAAACGAAGAATACTTTTACACACAATTTGGCATCATTTGACGGATAACCTGTGTATAAAACATTTTTGGTTTTTGGGTCTTTCTGTCGAAAATTAAACAGTTTATAAACAATATATTGTGTTGTGACTAAAAATTATACACAAGTTATTGAATTTGTGGATAAAATCACGCGATACGTTGAAATGCGGGGTTTCTTTTGCTATGATTGTATTACTTTTGGATGTGAATATGTGATCTGACCCATAATATTATCAACAGCCTGTGGATAAAGTTGTGAACAATTTTCCGTTGTTCATACTTTTTTTGTTTTCGACCTGCGGGGGTTTGGGGATAAATTCAACAATATATCTCGTATTTCGACACTGCATCATGGCTTAAGCCACACTTGGAACATGTAAAAGGAGTGACAGTCT